>NZ_JAXHPF010000001.1:0-385249 GCF_034187745.1 Acinetobacter faecalis
AAAGAAGGGAAAATGGTTTATTATTCATCTAATTTGTATAAAAAATATTAAAAACATGATATAAAAATTTAAAGCGGCATAGATATTGCTTTAAGCGTATGTAATAAAAGAGAAAGGGTTTTATGAAGTTATCGGTTGGGATTAAAGTTGCAAACTCGTTGTCATTAACACCTCAATTGCAGCAAGCAATTCGATTACTTCAATTATCAAGTTTAGAGTTAGAACAAGAAATACAGTTACAGCTCGACAGTAATCCTTTATTAGAAAAAATTGAAGAACAAGAAAGTAATATTGAAAGTTTAGAGCATATAGAAGCCCAAGAAAGAGAAGATAAAGATTTAACCAACGAATTAAATGCAGATTTTTTACCAGATGATCTTCCTGTCGATACAGATTGGGATGATGTATACACACATCAGCCAACAAGTTTAGGTTCGATGGAATATGAAGAGCGCGAGGATAATCGTCAGGGATATTTGACTTTGCAAGAACATATGCAGGAGCAAGTAAATCTATTACATTTTTCTTTGGTGGATAAATTAATTGCGCATTGCATTATTGATTCGCTTGATGAAAAGGGTTTTTTAGATTGTGTAATTTCAGAGATTACAACGTCTGTTCAGCATCTTTTAGAATCGATGGATTATGATGATGAAGTTGAAGATGATGAAGTTCTTGCTGTTTTAAAATCAATTCAACGTTTAGATCCAATTGGTATTGGTTCTAGAAATTTAGCAGAATGCTTGTTACTACAATTAGAAAGCTTACCAACAAATACGCTTTATAAAAGTGAAGCGATTATGTTGCTTAATCATTATGAATTATTGATTTCAAATGAATTATCTAAACTTGTAAAACAAACAGGAATGAATACAGATCAATTAAAATCTGCTATTGCATTGTTAAAAAGCTTAAAAGCTTATCCTGGCGCAGATTTTGAAAATAAAGATTTAGATTATCAGGTTCCTGATGTTGTTGTATTAAAGAAGGATGATTGTTGGTTGGTACAATTAAATCCTGATATTCTTCCAAAACTAAGAGTAAATCCTTTTTATGCGGGAATGATTCGTAGAGCAGACCAGAGTGATGATAATCAATATTTAAGAAATCAGATGCTTGAAGCTAAGAACTTTATTAAAAGCGTAGATGAAAGACACAAAACTTTATTAAAAGTTGCGACTTGTATTGTTGAACATCAAAGAAGTTTTTTTGAAATTGGTGCTGAAGGAATGAAGCCTTTAGTTTTACGAGAAATTGCAGAAGAAGTTGAATTACATGAATCGACAATTTCACGCGTAACAACCAATAAATATATGCTGACACCGCGTGGTTTATTTGAATTGAAATATTTTTTTTCAAGTCATGTTGGAACGACATCGGGTGGAGAAGCATCTTCAATTGCGATTCGAGCAAAAATCAAAAAAATTATTTCAGAGGAAAATGTACGTAAGCCATTGTCTGATAATGTGATTGCGAATATGTTAAAAGAAGATGGTATTGATGTTGCTCGACGTACTGTTGCGAAATATAGAGAATCGTTACATATTCCCTCATCTTCTGAAAGAAAAGTCTTGATCTGAAATTTAAAATCTGATTATTCTAGAGGCTCATTATGACATCATGATGAACCTCTTTTTATTTAAGGAATTGTTAAAATGATTTAATTGTATTTGTGAGAACTTTTATTCTTTCGCTCAATTGAATCGTCTTAACTATGACTTTTCGACTCCTAAAAAGGTGAGGGATAGAACTATGCAAATTATAATTCGTGGTCATCATTTAACTATCACCCCAGCAATAGAAGAAGATATTCGTTGTAAATTCAATGATATGACAAAGCATCTAGATCAAGTTAATAGTATGCAAGTAAAGCTATCTAAAGATCATCAAGTGGATAAGCATTCAAAGGGCGGTAGTTTAAATCATATTGCAGAAGCAATTGTTCGTTTGCCAGGTATTGAGTTATTTGCTCAAGCAAGTGCCGATGATATGTATACATCTATCAAGAAAATGACGGAAAAATTAAAGCGTCAACTTGAAAAACATCGCAAAATGCAACTGACATATCAACCATTAATTGTATAGTTTAATGTTTAAACTAAAAGAGGTTTTAAATAACCTCTTTTTTTATTGGTATAATGCAACTGACAGATGAATTATTTTTTGTATTTATAGTAAAATGGCAGGTTTTTACACCGTCGGTCCTATAAGAGGTCTTTGTGATGAATAGTGAACAGCTCACTGAAATTTTAAAAGCGGCTTTTCCAGAGGCTGAAGTTGCTGTAAGTGGGCAGGGCGGAAAATTTGATCTTCGCGTTGTTGATGAACAATTTGAAGGTAAACGTCCCGTTGCACGTCAACAATCTGTTTATGCACCTTTAAATACATATATTGCCAGTGGTGAAGTACACGCAGTTACTATTCGCGCAATGACTAAAGAAGAATGGCGTAAAGCAAGCTTATTCGGAGCTTAATAAATTAATGGATAAATTTTTAATTCAGGGCGGTGTTAAGCTCGAAGGTGAAGTGCGTATTTCTGGTGCAAAAAATGCAGCATTACCACTTTTAGCAGCAATGATCCTTGCGGAGACGCCAACCACATTAACCAATGTACCTAATCTTAAAGATGTAAATACATTGGTTAAGTTAATTGCTGGTCTTGGTATCACCATGAAATATGAAGGTGATACGGTTACTGCAGATACATCTACATTAAACAATCAGTTTGCTCCATACGAACTTGTTAAAACAATGCGTGCATCTATTTTAGTGCTTGGTCCATTGTTGGCTCGTTATGGTAGTGCTCAGGTTTCATTACCGGGCGGTTGTGCAATTGGTTCTCGTCCTGTTGATCAACACTTAAAAGCATTAGAGGCTTTAGGCGCTGAAATTCAAGTCGAAAATGGTTATGTTCATGCCAAAGTTGACGGTCGCTTAAAAGGTGGCGAAGTTGTTTTTGATATGGTTACCGTTGGCGGTACTGAAAATATCTTAACGGCTGCTGTATTGGCTGAAGGTGTTACGACTATTCGTAATGCTGCGCGTGAACCTGAAATTACAGATCTTGCAAACATGCTTATTGCTATGGGTGCAAAAATTGAAGGTCTAGATACAGATACTTTAGTTGTTACAGGTGTTGAAAGCTTACATGGCTGTGAATATGCCGTGGTAGCTGACCGTATTGAAACAGGTTCATATCTAGCTGCTGCTGCTATTACAGGCGGTCGTGTTAAAACAACACATACAGATCCTAGCCTAATGGAAGCTGTGCTTGATAAGTTTGAAGAAATGGGTGCAGAAGTAACCCGTGGTGATGACTGGATTGAGCTAGATATGATGGGTAAACGTCCGAAAGCAGTAAGCTTCCGTACATTGCCACACCCAGAGTTCCCAACAGATATGCAAGCACAGATTATGGCGGTTAACGCGATTGGTCGTGGTTTTGCAACTGTGTCTGAAACGATTTTTGAAAACCGTTTTATGCATGTACCTGAATTGGCACGTATGGGTGCAAACATTCAGGTTGAAGGTAATGATGCTGTTGTAACTGGCGTAGAAAAACTTTCTGCTGCTCCTGTTATGGCAACTGACTTACGCGCTTCATTCTCTTTGGTATTGGCTGCTTTGGCTGCCGAAGGTGAAACGATCATTGATCGTATTTATCATATCGACCGTGGATATGAAAATATTGAAGCAAAATTACAAGGTATTGGTGCCCAAATTAAGCGAGTAGATTAATGAGCGATATGAGAAACGATGATCCTAATTTTGATGTAATGGGGAATTTTGATCATGGTTTAACTTTAGCATTAAGTAAAGGACGAATCTTAAAAGAGACTTTACCGTTGCTAGAAACAGCAGGGATTAACTTATTAGAAGATCCAGATAAATCGCGTAAGTTAATTTTTCCTACAACACATAAACATGTACGTATTTTAATTTTACGTGCATCTGACGTACCAACTTATGTTGAAAATGGTGCTGCTGATATTGGTGTTGCAGGTAAAGACGTACTCATGGAGCACGGTGCGCAAAATGTTTACGAGCCATTAGATCTTAAAATTGCTGTTTGTAAATTAATGACAGCAGGTAAGGTTGGAATGGAACGTCCGAAAGGTCGGTTAAAAATTGCCACTAAATATGTAAATTTAACACGTCAATATTATGCAAGCCTTGGCGAGCAAGTTGATGTGATTAAACTTTACGGTTCTATGGAGCTTGCTCCGCTAGTTGGTTTAGGCGATTACATTGTCGATGTTGTAGACACTGGTAATACGCTTCGTGCTAATGGTTTAGAACCACTTGAAGAAATTTGCAAAGTTTCTTCACGTTTAATTGTAAATAAAGCGAGCTTTAAACGTAAGCAAGCTTTGTTGAACCCGATTCTTGCGCAACTTGAAAAAGCTGTAGAAGAGCGTGAAGCGAAAAAATAAGTTTTAAACTTATTTGAAGAACCGCCTGAAAGGGCGGTTTTTTTATGAGTAAGCTTTATTTTACAATTATATAATTTCTAACTAATTGTTTATATGTTGCATTGTTTTGGAAAAAAGCAGGTTTATTAAAGTCTATCATTGCTAAAATATCTTGAATAGGCAGATTGTTTTGGAAATCGTTAACTATTCGGCAATGAAAGTCATGCATAAATTTTGAATAGTCATAGCGAAAACAATTAAGATTATCATCGTGACTTAGTTCATAGAGTATTAATGCCTTTGAGGATACATTTGTAATGTTGTCGCTGAGATCACGGATTCTTTTAGAAAGAGCTTCATCATAAATATCTTGAATTAGCACTTTTTTATTCTTATTTCTTAGCGTACCTGAAATATCTGTAAATAGCTTAATATCATTATTAATAGCTAATAATAATTTTTTAGCCTCATCGGCGAGAATTAATTTGTTGTGTTGTTGCTTCCAATTTAAGAAACCAATAATTGCCACAATTGGAGTGAGAACATAAGCAGTTGTTGTAATAATAGTATTGAAGCCATCTTTACTAAATGCACAACTTAAAGACTGCCCTTGGCATTCATACATATATTGAAAGAAACCACAAAAGGCTAATACAACCAAATAGACCAATAAATAATAGCCAATATATTTTTCAATTTCTTTCATCTTCGCCCCATACAAAAGATATTTATCAGTTATAAATTATTCATATGGAAGAATAATCATTTCATCAATAAAACCAAATGTTATTTTCAATAAAACTCAGCCTTCAAGCGTTGAATCATACCCACAAATTATACAAAACAAGGTAAACTAAATCTTTCCTAACTATCCGTGTGGGTAAATTGATGCGACGTTTATCGACTCAAGAGCCGAACTTCAAGCAAGTATTTAAAGACTTGTTAGCTTTTGAAACTGTGAGTGACCCTGAGCTTTTAAAAACTGTAGACCAAATTATTGCAGATGTACGCCAACATGGTGATGCACATGTACTTAAACTCACTCAACAATTCGATCGACATCCAGCACATCAATTTTCAGAATTAGAATTAACTCAAGAAGAGTTAAAAGCTGCATTCGATGGTTTAACAACAGAAACTCGTGAAGCTTTAGAACTTGCTGCAAACCGTGTGCGTGAATTTCACCAAGCACAAAAGCAAGATGGCTGGACTTATGTAGATGCTTTGGGCAATACATTGGGTCAAAAAGTGACACCACTTGACCGTGTTGGTATTTATGTACCTGGCGGTTTGGCATCATATCCATCTTCAGTGTTAATGAATGCAATTCCTGCGCATGTTGCAGGTGTCGCTGAAATTATTATGGTTGTACCAGCTCCAAGTGGTGAATTGAATCCGCTAGTATTGGCAGCAGCGCATTTAGCGGGCGTACACCGTGTATTTACAATTGGTGGTGCACAAGCTGTTGCAGCCTTGGCATATGGCACAGAAACCATTCCTGCTGTAGATAAAATTACAGGTCCGGGTAACCGTTTTGTAGCTGCGGCTAAACGTGCGGTATTCGGTCAAGTCGGTATTGACATGATTGCAGGTCCTTCTGAAATTTTAGTGTATGCAGAAGGCAAGAATAATGCTGAATGGCTTGCGATGGATTTATTATCACAAGCAGAGCATGACACTGTTGCACAAGCTGTTTTCATTACGCCTGATGAGCAATTATTAAATGACGTTGAACAGTGGATTGAAAAGCATTTAGAAGCTTTACCAAAAGCTGAAATTGCACGTACTTCAATTGTGAACCGTGGTGCATTGGTATTGGTTAAAGACCGTGCAGAAGGTGCAAAACTCATTAACCAAGTTGCACCTGAACATTTAATGTTATGTTTAGATGAAGCTGAAGAAATGTCTCAAGATATTCGCCATGCAGGTGCAATTTTCATGGGACGTTATACTCCTGAAGCGATTGGTGATTACTGTGCAGGTCCTAACCACGTACTACCAACATCAGGTACAGCACGCTTCTCATCTCCATTGGGTGTGTATGATTTCCAAAAGCGTTCAAGCTTAATCATGTGTTCTGAAAATGGCGTGAAAACCTTAGCGAAAACAGCAGATATTCTTGCACAGCAGGAAAATCTAGATGCACATGCACGTTCAGCTCGTTATCGTTATCAGTAACTAATTTTAAAACATCTCCCTAACCCTCTCCTAAAAAGAGAGGGAATTTGCATGATTGAATGAGAGATAAGCTGAAAATGATGCAAGGGGTTTAAATTCCTCTCCCTATGGGAGAGGCTAGGAGAGGGATTGTAACCTCACCCTAACCCTCTCCTAGAAAGAGAGGGAACTTTGAGATTTAAAAATGAATATTACAAATGAACAAATGCGTTTTTGGAGCCCTGAAGTACGTGAATTAGAACCGTATATTCCGGGTGAGCAACCTAAAATTCAAAACTTATTAAAGCTAAATACCAACGAAAATCCGTATCCACCATCGCCTAAAGTGGTTGAAGCTGTTCAAGCGGTTTTAGCAAATTCAGCGGATGCACTTCGTTTATATCCTGACCCTGATGCTTCTGCATTAAAACAAGCGATTGCTAAACAGCAGAATGTTGCTGTTGAAAATGTATTTGTGGGTAATGGTTCAGATGAAGTTCTAGCACATATTTTTAAAGCATTTTTTATTCAAGATTTGCCTGTGCTTTATGCCGATATTACTTATAGTTTTTACCCTGTATATAGCCAATTCTTTGGGGTTAAAACAAAAGTTTTACCATTGAATGATGCTTTTGAAATTGTGGTTGATGATTATAAGCAAGCAAATGGCGGTATTATTATCACCAATCCGAATGCGCCAACGAGTATTGCGTTAGGACTTTCGGCAATTGAGGAAGTGCTTCAAGCGAACCCAAATTCTGTAGTTGTGATTGATGAAGCTTATGTCGACTTTGGTGCAGAATCTGCGGTAAGTTTAGTTGAGAAATACGAAAACTTAGTAGTTTGCCAAACAACGTCTAAATCGCGTTCTTTAGCAGGTTTACGTGTTGGTTTTGCGATTGCTCAGCCACATTTAATTACTGCACTTGAAGCTGTAAAAAACAGTTTTAACTCGTATCCAATTGATCGTTTTGCCATTGCTGCTGCGGTTGCATCTTTTGAAGATCAAGCTTACTTTGAAGAGCAAAATGCTAAAGTGATTGCTAGCCGTGAAACTTTAGTTGCTCAATTAGAAGAGATTGGTTTTAAAGTTTTACCTTCTAGCGCAAACTTTATTTTTGCAACCTTAGAATCTAAAGATGCAGGTGAGTTAGCTGCTGAATTACGTGAGCGTGGCATTATTGTGCGTTACTTTAACAAGCCTCGTATTAATCAATATTTACGTATTACGATTGGTACAGATGAGCAAAATCAGCGTTTAGTAGATACGTTGAAGAATGAGATTTTAGGTTAATTAAATTCTCGCCTTGAGGAGCATTGCTTCGCAAGGGGGAGATTCAAAAAGCGACTCAAAAGAGTCGTTTTTTTTATTTATTTAGGTTTTTGCCAAGTATTAAGCAAATCTAAAAGTGCAGAAACTTTATCGAAGCATTCTTGATATTCAGCATCACAATCTGAAGCAATGGTGATACCACCACCAGCCCAAACAGAAAGTTCATTTTGGAATTTTTGAATTGAACGAATAAGTATGTTCCAAGAACCTGTACCATCTGAATTGAAGTACCCCATTGAACCGCAATAAGCACCGCGTGCACCTTGTTCAAGTTCATTAATAATTTGCATGGCACGAATTTTCGGTGCACCTGTAATTGAACCACCAGGAAGCGCAGACATCAAAACGTCAAACGGTTGCACATCTTCTTTTAAAGTCGCTTCAATTTCACTGACCATGTGGTGAACTTGATTGAAGCTTTCAATATTAAATAATTTTGGTGTTTTTACTGAGCCAACTTCTGCATAAACACTTAAATCATTTCGTAATAAATCAACAATCATGACATTTTCAGCCTGATCTTTTTTCGAATGTTTTAAGGTATTTTTTGATTGTTCGTCTAAAATTGGATCGTTATAACGTGGCATTGTGCCTTTGATTGGCTTGGTAATAATCTTTTTATTGGCTTCAAAATCAATAAATAATTCAGGTGAACAACTAAGTAATTCGAACTCATTGATACGCAAATAACCTGCATAAGGTGCGTTGGTGAGTGTCCAAAATGCATCGGCAGTTGAAAGCAATGTACCTTTTGCTTGTGCTGTAAATTCTTGCGTTAAATTAATTTGATAGCAATCGCCTGCAACAATGTAATCTTGCACTTTTTGAAATGCATTTGTGTATTGAGTTTTATTCCAACGGCTTTGGCACGGTGCTTGTAGCTCAAGTTTTTTTGCAGATACTTTATTTTGAATAAGCTGTTCAATTTCTTGAAAAGTATTGAAAACTTGAGTGTCAAAACTATTGAAATACCATGCATCATTTTCAAAGCTTAAATAATGCTGAAATTGACCCAAAAACAAACTTGGTTGAGGTTTTGTTTGTGCTTGAACTTGTTGATTTACTGCATAGTCATAGCTGACAAACCCCATTGTTAAACAAGGTTCTTGAGTATTTAAACTTGCATTAAAAAAATCATTTAATGATTTGAATTTTGTAGATGAAAAATGCGTTTGATTTTGTTGAATTAAAACGCTATGTTGCGCTGAAAAACCAATGATTGGTTGATGGTTATTATTTAGAAAAACAACATGATGAAAGATCTGCAAACATTCAAGAAGTTCCTGAGTAGAAAACGCTTGTTGAGATAAAACTTGTTTGAATGTTGGGGAGTTCATCATATACAGCAAAACACGTCATTGAATTTCACTGTTATTTTACATGAAACCAATATTTAGACACGATAAAAGCAATACAAATTAAGCATCCGCACAGCTAAATAAAATAAAAGCCCACTTATTAGATGAGCTTGAATATATAAATACAATGAGATGATTAACCTGTGTGGTCTAAACGCGAACCTAAGGTTTCTAAATGTGTTGGAAATTCATTGGTTTTACGATCTTCAAAATAATGGCGTAAAGTACGTTCTACACTTGGGAAAGCAAGTTCATTCCAAGGAATTTCATTTTCACTAAATAAGCGAGATTCAATGGTTTCTTCGCCTGCACCAAATTTTCCATCAATAATATTGGCTTTAAACAGCACGTAAATTTGACCAATACGTGGAATGTTATACATGCAATAAAGTTTTTCTATCTCAATTTCAGCTTCAGCTTCTTCACGAGTTTCACGCGCTGAACCTTGTTCCATAGTTTCAAATAGTTCCATATAGCCCGCAGGCAACGTCCATAAACCATAACGTGGTTCAATAGCACGACGGCACAATAAAACTTTGTTTTCCCACAGTGCAAGAGCACCACAAATTACTTTCGGATTCACATAATGAATACTTCCACATTGTGTACAAACACGACGAAGCTGATGATCACCTAAAGGGATTTTTTCAGTTGTTTTATGTCCACAATTGCCACAGAAATTCATAGTTATCGTCACGGGTAAAGATGCTTTCAGAATAACTGAATTTTAGGACTTTGGCATCATCTCTCTTTCATTGAGTAGAAATTCAGCTATGATGGAGTTAAGGCAAAAAAAGGATAAAAATTTTATGGACCATAGTTCATTGACACAATTATTACAGGAAAGATTGCGCTTTGAGGCGAAAGCCAAACAAGCTCAAGCGGCTGTATTAATTGCGATTACCAATGAGCAAGATCCTAAAGTTTTATTAACACGCCGTTCAATTTTAATGAATAGTCATGCAGGCGAAGTGTCTTTTCCAGGTGGAAAACGAGATCCTTCTGATACCAGTAATATTGTGGTCGCGCTAAGAGAGGCTCAAGAAGAAACAGCATTAAATCCGTTTGATGTTCAGCTTATTGGCGATTTGCCGATGCAAAAATCTAAAAATGGATTAACCGTAAAACCCATTGTTGGATTAATTCCACCACATATAGAACTTCAGCCACAGCCAACCGAAATTGACCGCATTTTTTTTGCATCTTTAAAAAGTTTAATGGATGCACCGACTATTCCGTATGAAGTGCAATATGCACAACAAAAACTATATTTTCCAAGTATGCAGGTGGAAGATGAAGTGGTGTGGGGATTAACAGCGCGAATGTTGGTTTCGTTATTTCAAAATGGTTTAGATTATAAAAAAGAATGGCCCTTACTTGTAAATTCACCACATTTGAATCTTAAATAAAACATCCAATTTTCAGGAAGAAAGCATGTTATATAAATTTCAAGGACATCAACCTAAGGCAACACATTTACCGTGGGATGGTTGGGTTGCAAATAATGCAACAGTTTTAGGGCAAGTTGAGTTAGGAAAAGAAGTTAGCGTATGGTTTGGTGCTGTCATTCGAGGGGATAACAGTAAAATCAAACTTGGTGATTTTACCAATGTTCAAGAAAACGCCGTGATTCATACCGATGCAGGTATTGAGGTGAATATTGGAAATTATGTGACCATAGGACATCAAGCAATGTTACATGGCTGTACCATTGGCGATAACAGCTTAATTGGTATTAATGCGGTTGTGCTGAACAATGCTGTAATTGGTAAAAATTGCATTATTGGTGCAAATGCATTAATTCCTGAAGGCAAAATTATTCCCGATAATTCTGTGGTGATGGGTTCACCCGGCAAAGTGGTCAAAACTTTAGATGAAACTGGTGAAGCAATGTTGAAAAGAAGCGCATTGCATTATGCAGAGCATTTTAAAAAGTTCATTCATTTAGAAGAAGTGAGTCTTTAAATCTATTAACTTTGTATTTTGGAAGCTATAAAATTTAAGCGAGTTTTAAGTTTCACTGATTAGAATGTCTCGCGAACAACGTATGAGTGGAGTATTATAGCCACCATATTTATCAGATTTATTCTTAAGGTCGTGCATGAAATTGCTGGCATTGGAAACTGCCAATGAGCAGTGTTCCGTTTCAATTGTAGATGAAGCTCAAGCGTTATTTTTTCAGTTAGATACAAGAGCAAAAGCCCAAACGCAAACCATCTTACCCATGATTGAGCAGGGTTTTGCACAAACTGGAATTCAAACATCCGACTTGACCGCAATTGCATTTAGTCGTGGACCAGGTTCGTTTAGCGGTGTTCGTATTAATGCTGCAGTAACACAAGCTTTGGCTTGGTCAAATGATATTCCTGTAATTCCTGTATCTACACTGCAAGCTTTAGCACAAAATGCGTATAGAGAAGCAGGTTTAACAGAAGTTACAGCCGTTCTTGATGCACGTATGAGTGAAGTTTATATTGCAAGTTTTAAGCTTGATGAAAACAACATTATGCAAGCTGTAGATGATGAGCAACTACTAAGTTATGAGAAAGCACAAAATGCTGTGAAATATCAACTTATAGGCTCGGGTGCAGGTTTGGTGAATGAAGAACAAATACAATACAAAGGCTTAAGTGCAACAGCAGAAGATATTGCTACTATTGCCCGAGAATTGGCGAAGCATGGAAAATGGTTAGATGCAGAACTTGCATTACCCGTATATTTACGTGATGACGCTTGGAAGAAAATCCCAGAACAGGGCAAATAATTAGGATTGTCTATGGATCTTTTACTGCTGCTCAAAGCGGCGATTATGGGTATTGTAGAAGGTATCACTGAATTTTTACCGATTTCGAGTACAGGGCACTTAATTTTAGCTGCTGAACTTATGAATTTTTGGACAAAAGAAAAAAGTGATGTATTCGTAATCGCTATTCAAATAGGTGCAATTGCAGCTGTAATTTATGAATATTGGGCACGCCTTTGGGGTGCAGCAACAGGCTTAATTACAGGTGAGGAAAAAGGTCGCCGTTTAGGTTTAGGACTTATTTTTTCATCTATTCCAATTATGTTGGTTGGGCTGACTTTTGGTCAAACAGTAAAAGCATTGTTGTTTAATGATGTTGCAGTCGCAATTGGTTTAATTGTGGGCGGTTTCATTATTATTTGGATTGAAAAAAATCCACCTATCGTTCGTGCAAAAGAAGTTGAAGATTTAACATTTAAAGATGCGATTTGGATTGGCTTAATTCAGGTTTTATCTTTAATTCCAGGAACTTCACGTTCAGGTGCAACCATTATTGGTGCAATGTTCTTAGGTGTATCTCGTAAAGCGGCAACTGAATTTTCCTTCTTTTTAGGAATACCAGTTATTATTGGGGCAGGCTTACTTGACCTTTACCAAAGCTATGACGTGTTCCAAACCAATCAAGACTGGATGGTTCTTGGGGTTGGTTTATTGGTGTCGTTTATTTCCGCGCTTGTACTTATTCGCGTATTGGTTGCGTATGTTGCTAAGCGAGATTTCATGGTTTTTGCGTGGTATCGCATTTTCTCAGGTTTATTGATTTTACTCTTTGTATTTACAGGCTGGAAATTATGGTAAGCGAAATTCGCTTATATACAGAACAAGAATTCCAAGAGAAAGCACAACAGTACGCTGTTGTGCTTTCTTCTCGTGGGGTACTGGTAAATATTGAGCTAGTTGAAAAACTAAATGCTCGTTTTTTACGTTTAAACCCCGAACTTGCTTTGTGTGTAGATGCCTGCGGATTATGGCTATGTGCCAATGGTATGAAAATGCAACCTGATTGGAAAGCCGAAGTTGGACGATTAAAAAGAGCATCTTTAAAGTCTGAAATGATTGCTCGCGCTTGTAATTTAGGTGAAAAACCTAAACTTATAGATGCAACAGCAGGACTTGGGCATGACAGTTTACTTATGGCGCAGTTAGGTGCAGAAGTCACACTTGTAGAGCGTCATCCTGTCTTATTTACTTTATTGGAAGATGCACATCGAATGGCAATGGATGATGCTTTTTTAAATAAAGCTGTGAGCAGAATTCAATTGGTGTTTTCAGATTCAGCAGATTATTTAGAGCAGCAAGCGAAACTGAACAAAGTTGTCGATGTTGTTTATTTAGATCCAATGTTTCCACAACGTGACCAAAATCAACAAGCGGAAAAGAAACAAGCGCAGGTGAAAAAGCAAATGCAGTTGTTGCATTTAATTTTGCCTGAAGATGGTGAAATGGATTTAGGTGATAATTTACTTGAATTGGCACAAAAAATAGCAAAACGAGTTGTGGTAAAACGCCCGAGACTTGCAGTATTTTTAGCAAATAAAGAGCCAAATCATCAGTGGCAAGGAGATGCCTGTCGTTTTGATGCTTACTTCCAACATGATCTTGTTTAGTATTTTGGTAATTACTTCAAAAAACTATAAAGATTTGAGATATAGTGAAAAAACGTCATTGATAAAAAAATTATCAGGCATAAACTTATTATTCAAATTGCGGTCTATAACAACACGTTGAACCTATGATTGATTTCAAACCCTCCATAAATTTTTGGCACGATTTTAAAAGCAATCAGACCGCAGGGTTATGGCTATTCTTAGGTTCTAGACGCTCATTACAAATTGTACATCCATCTATTTTTCAGCTCATTTTTTGGGGAATATTAGGTGGTGCTGCAAATACCTTATTCAGTTGGTTAAGTGCAGGTGAAATTGGCGATTTTAACCCGCAAGGTTTAGTTAGTTATGCACTTTGGCCCTTCATTGCACTTATTGTTGGTATCTTTTTATCTCAACGTGTAAATAACCCACGCTTAATGCTTGTTCCTGCCTTACTTTGGTTGGTTCTAGATACGCACATTGCGTTATTACAAAGCCTTATTCAATATTTAGGCATGATAGATGTATTGCCTTATACGCTTTACGACTATTTGCCTATTTTGTTTATGGTGCTATTTGTATGGCAAAGTTTGGCGGTGGTTTGGGTATTTGCACGTGAGCTTCAATGGCCGTGGTGGGAGCGCGCACTTATTATTGCAGCAACTTTATTTACTTTAGTTGTGTGGCAAATGTCTGTGAAAAGTCAGCCAATTTGGAAGGTTGAAGATGTTCCTCCATCGTTTAGTGAAGAATCTTTTTATACGCAAAATAGAATTTTAAATAAAGCACTTGAAGGCATTGAATTTGGTGAATTTGCACAATCGCATTGGTACTTTTTAGGCGTTGCAGGTGCAAGTTATCAAGATGTGTTTATGTCTGAAGTCGAGCGAATAAAAGAACAATTCGACACACGTTTTGGCACTTTTTCACGTTCTATGATTCTTGTGAATAATCCAATGACACGAAATGTCATTCCTATTGCAACAAGAACAAGTATGGAAATGGCGCTACGCCGTATGGGACAGCAGATGAACCGTGAAAGTGATGTGTTGTTTTTATATATGACATCACACGGTCTGCCAAATCAATTTGAAATGGAAAATGCGCCATTAGACTTGAAACAAGTCGATCCTAAATGGTTAAAAGACACTTTAGATAAGTCTGGAATCCGTTGGCGTGTTATTGTGATTTCAGCATGTTATTCAGGCAGTTTTGTCTCTGAATTACAAGATGAAAATACCTTGGTGATTACTGCATCTGCAGCGGATCGAGCATCATTCGGATGTTCAAATGAAGCAGATTATACTTATTTTGGTCGAGCTTTCTTTGATCAAGCAATGCGTGAACAACACTCTATGTTTGATGCATTTAATCAAGCAAAAGAGACGGTTGCTAAGTGGGAAAGCGCGCAAGGATTTGAGCCATCTGAACCACAATGGGCAATTGGTAAAAATATGGAATTGATGTTGCCACAATTAGAGCAACGCTTATTTCCACAGGTAAACGCTGTAAAAACGACACCAAATGTGGAAATGCCGTTAAATATTCATTAATTAAAAAGGGGAATCGAATGGAATTAATCCAAAGTAATAGATGTTTTAATGGCGAACAGCGCATTTATAAGATTAATTCTAAAAGCTTAAAAGGCGAAAGCAAATTCGGTATTTATCTTCCTAAAAAAGCCTTGAATGGTGAAGCTTGTCCTGCATTATTTTTTTTAGCAGGTTTAACCTGTACAGAAGAAACTTTTGCAATTAAAGCACATGCACAGCAATTGGCTGCTCAACTCAATCTTATTTTAATTACACCAGATACGTCACCGCGCGGTGAAAATGTAGAACAGGGTGATCATTGGGATATTGGGCAAGGTGCAGGTTTTTATATTAATGCGATGCAAGCACCTTGGAGTGAGCATTTCCAAATGGAAACGTTTGTTGCAGATGAACTTTATAGCTTGGTGAACCAAGAATTTTTAATTGAGCAAAATAGAATAGGAATCTTTGGTCACTCAATGGGTGGTCATGGTGCTTTAACACTTGCGTTGAAATATCCTGAAAAATTTAAATCTGTTTCTGCATTTGCACCAATTTGTGCGCCAAGCCAATGTCCTTGGGGTGAAAAAGCATTTTCAAATTATTTAGGTGAAAATAAAACAGAATGGTTAAAGCACGATGCAACAGCATTGGTTGAGGAAAAAGGTGCTTTATTTACAGATATTTTAATTGATCAAGGCTTAAAAGATCAGTTTTATTCTCAGCTAAATCCTGCATTATTTGAACAATCATGTAAACGCGCAGGGCAAAAACTCACATTGCGTGAACATGAAGGCTATGATCATGGCTACTACTTCATTCAAAGTTTTATTGAAGATCATTTGAAATTTCATCACGCCCAATTACACGCTTAAATATAGATTGCTCAATCTCTTATTTGTAAGTTTTTTATGATTCATAGATAATGCGTTTGATCTTAATAGGGTTGAACGCATTTTTTTTGATCTATATAAAATAGATTATTTTTCTGATAACAAAATTAAAAACAACTGGATTTTTCATGCAAACACCAGAAAGTAATATAGTCAATGAACCATTTATAGAGCCACCATTTCCACCGCAATTGCCACCTGAACAAAATGAAGTGACGCGTTGGAGAAAGAAACAATCTTTCTATTTTCATGGGAAAGCATCTGAATATTTTGGTATTTGGATTGTCAATATTCTTTTAACCATCGTTACTTTAGGCTTATATGCACCTTGGGCAAAAGTACGTCGTTTACGCTATTTTTATGGAAATACAGAGTTTTTTAAACGCCGTTTCGACTTTACAGGTATTCCACGTAAAATCTTGATTGGTCGTTTAATTGCTTTGGCGCTTTATATTGCTTTTACAGTCGTTTCAAATTATTCATGGAAAGCGACTTTAATTGGTTTTTTGGTTATTTATTTTGTGATGCCGTGGTTAATTCGCTCAACGCTACGCTTTAAAGCAAGAAATAGTAAATTTGGTAATAACCGCTTTTATTTTTCAGGAACTAATAAAGAAATTTATTTGGTTTTTTTCAAAGCAGTTCTACTGACTATTTTTACATTAGGATTATTTTATCCAGTCGCAGTTTGGTTATTCAAAAAGTATTCTTTAGATAATTTATACGTTGGACAATTAAGATTTAAATTACGTGCAGAATGGTCTGCATTTATGGGTGCATTTTATTATCCATTTTTAGCCTTTATTGCGCTTATTGCTATTTCAGGCGTTGTACTGTGGATGTTCTCTGGTTCATTGTTAAATCTTGGTGCACAAACGATAGGATATATTTTTGTCGGAATTTATCTCACTGGCTTATTGTTTATTTGGCCTTTAATTTCTGCACGAACTTTTATTGCAACTTGGAACAGTACAACAGTAAGCCGAAGTGAATTTCAAACTACTTGTAATCAGTGGCGATATGCTTGGATTATTGTAAGTAACTGGTTCATGAAAATTATCACTATTGGTTTTATGACACCTTGGGCAGCAATTCGATTATATAGATACCAAGTTGAATCACTCAGCTTGCATTTGAAAAATGATCCAGACTCAATGATTAACCGTATTCAAGAAGATCATAGCGCCATTGCTGAAGAAATTAGTGATGTGTTTGATTTTGATGTTTCACTATAACGGAAGCCAAATATGACAACATCAAACGTAGAAGTCGTATTTTATGATGGTTTCAGCTCGAAGCCACAGCATGCGCAAATTCATGCAGTAGATGAACAAACAGTTTTAGTTCGTTATGGTGAGCAGCTTGAATTGGAGCGCCGTTATTCATATGAAGATATGACGCTCATTGGTGCTCTTGGAAAAATTCATCCTGTTATTGAATTAAAAGATGATGCCCGATTAGAGTTTCAAGATGTTTTACCTGAGTGGTTTCAGCTGAATACTAAAAAGACATATCACTCTATTTGGAAACTTGAAAAATCGCCAAGCTTGATTTTATTTAGTGCGATATTTGTGGCTGCGCTTATTTTTGCAACCGTGAAATGGGGCGTACCAACGGCAGCATATTATGTTGCGAAAAATTTACCAGCAGATACGCTCAAGAGCATTGGTGATGAAGCTGAAGAATATGTGGTATCTGTGACAGGTGAAACGACTTTATCGGATGCGCGTCAAAAGCAAATTCTTGCTAAATATAACCGTATTATTGCAGAAGATAAGCCTGCAAAAGTGATATTTAGAGCAGGGAAAAGTATAGGTGCAAATGCTTTAGCTATTCCAAATAACACCATTATTTTGACTGATGAATTGGTTGAGCTTGCAAAAAATGATGATGAAATTATAGGTGTACTTGCGCATGAACAAGGACATTTAGTTGAACGTCATAGTTTGCAACAAACCTTATCAAGTTTAGGTTTTAGTGTAATTTTAATTGCGATTACAGGAGATGCATCAGATTTAGTGACCACAGTTCCTGTTGCATTAATTGGTGCTAAATATTCACGTGATTTTGAGTCTGAAGCAGATCGCTATGCTTTAAATACGATGCATCAACATAAAATTCCAACTGTTCATTTTGCTAATTTTTTACAACGCTTAGAAGACGACAGTACAGATGAAACATCTAAGAATGAAAAGGATGCAGATGAGTCTTCAGTATTCGACTTTTTGCAGAGCCATCCTGCAACGAAAGCACGTATTGATGCTGTGAAAGAATTTGATGCTCAAAAGCAGAAATAAATTGCAGTAAAAGCGATTAAAAAAAGGGAAGCATTAGCTTCCCTTTTTATGGTTTATATATTCAATTTAACGTTTAGCTGCGTGACCATTCAGCATTTAATTCTTCTTGTCCCATTCGAACTAAATGATCAATTACAACTTGTTCTAGTTTAACTTGGTCAACATCATCTGTTTTAAAGTCAATTTCTATATGAAGATGGTTTTCTTTTGGAGTAAGTGAAACTGTGGCAGAAGGCATGAAAATTTCGTAATGATCTTCTGTATTGGCAACATCAAATTTATGTTTCCAATGATTGAGTAAACGTTTGGCAATTTTTGCAGCTTGTTGTGTTTGAATATTTGAAATACTTTTCATCTTAAATTTTCTTTGTCATTCATATATAGGGCTATATTAGGAAAAATTATAAATAAGAACAATTCTCGTTTTGAAACATTATGTAATAGAAATAGAACAGCTTATGGAATGCTCATAATAAAAATCAAAGGCACGAAGTAATTCACAATTTGCTATAATCTAAGGATCAATCCAAATACCAGCAAGGTTCCCTTACATGTCCAAGCCATATTTAATTGCGCCATCAATCTTATCGGCAGATTTTGCACGTTTAGGCGAAGAAGTTGAAAACGTTATTGCTGCAGGTGCAGATGTCGTTCATTTTGATGTTATGGATAATCACTATGTACCAAATTTAACTTTTGGTGCAGGCGTATGTAAGGCACTAAAAAACTACGGAATTAAAGCACCTATTGATGTGCATTTAATGGTTTCACCTGTAGATCGTATGATTGGTGATTTCTTAGATGCTGGTGCAGATATTATTACTTTCCATCCTGAAGCATCAGATCATATTGATCGTTCTTTACAACTTATTAAAGCAGGCGGTGCGAAAGCTGGTTTAGTATTTAACCCTGCAACACCATTACATTATTTAGACTATGTTATTGATAAAGTTGACCAAATTTTATTGATGAGCGTGAACCCTGGTTTTGGTGGTCAGAAATTCATTCCAATGACTTTAGAAAAATTACGTGAAGCACGAAAAATTATTGATGCTTCAGGTCGTGATATTCGCTTAGAAGTTGATGGTGGTGTTACTCCTGCAAATATTCGTGAAATTGCAGAGGCAGGTGCAGATATGTTTGTTGCAGGTTCAGCTATTTTTGGTAAGCCTGATTATCAAGCTGTGATTAACGAAATGCGTTCAGAACTTGCAAAAGTAGGCTCAGTTCAAGCATAAGACTATTTTGAATAAGTTATCTACAATCTGTGGATAAATTTGTTTATAACTATATGGATATCTGTGTTTATAACTATATGGATAACTCGATTAATTTATAAACATATGTGCATCAATAGTTTGAGAATTATACAAAATATGTCTAAAAAGGATTCAATTGAATCCTTTTTTTTATTTTAAAAGCCTGTGGTGGTCTGTTTTTTTATTGAGCTTTAGCTTAATAATTGACTGGTGAATAAATAGCTTTATTGTTTTAATCCCAGTTTTTCACTTTGTTGCTGTATTGTTAATTATAAATTTAAAAATTGTGTAAAAAACAACACTCCGCTATTCTCAAGCACGAATGAGGAACAACATTCAGCCAATAGACCTGAGCTATTTTATAAGGCTATACCTATGCAGTTCATGAAAAGTAAAAGCATTACATTTGTTTTACTTGTAACGTTTGTTATGAGTTGGACAGGTATTGCCTTTGCTTTCGTGCCTGCATCTTCAAATGCTCATTCTGTATCAATGCAAACCCATCATAAGTTTGATTCTGATCATTGTGAAAAGTTAGTTGATATGAAAACAAATCATGTAAATCAACATGATACTAATCTTTCTCCATCACATTGTGAACAAGTTGAAAAGCATCATGTAAATCATCAAAACTCACATGCGCCGTGCCAAGATTGTTCAACACTTCAATGTCATAACTCTGTATCTAGCTTCAATTTATTAGAAACACATTCATTTAATTTTTCGGCATTTAATTCGAATGACGTATTAAATACGGTTTATGGAATATTCCATTCTTCCGACTTTAAACAAGATATTCTGCGCCCTCCACAAGCTTAATCCTGATTTTTAGAAATTTCATTTTTCAAAACTCAAGGATAAGTCATGTCTTTAAAATTACATCAGCACCTCGTTATTGTGGTCGGTTTATTAGCATCCTCTTTTGCTTTTTCAGCAGTGAAGGAATATCACCTTAATATTGATGAACAAACGGTAAATATCACAGGAAAAGCAGTTAAGCGTATTACTGTGAATGGTCAATTTCCTGCACCTAATTTAGAGTTTAAAGAGGGTGATGATGCTGTTATTCATGTACATAATCATCTAAAAAAGCAAGATACTTCCGTGCATTGGCATGGGTTATTGTTGCCAGGTTTAATGGATGGTGTACCAGGTTTCAATCAATTTAAAGCAATAAAACCGAATAAAAATTTTACCTATAAATTTAAGGTTCGCCAAAACGGAACATATTGGTATCACGCACATTCTAAAGGGCAAGAGCAAGATGGCTTATATGGCGCTTTAGTCATTTATCCTAAAAATAAAAAGCTATTGGTAGCGCATGAAAAAGCAGATCGTGATTATGTGATTATGCTGTCCGATTTTCATGAATCTTCAAGTGCGCAAATTATGGCAAACTTGAAAAAATCTTCTGAGTTTTATCAAAATAAACGTGAAACATTAAAAGATGTTTTCGCTCAAATTAAAAAAAGTGGCTTAAAAAACACATGGAATGATCGCGCCATGTGGAATCAAATGCGTATGTTAAAAACAGATATGTCTGATGTTACAGGCTATACCTTTTTAGTGAATGGCAAAATGCCCGAACAAAATTGGACAGGAATGTTCAAGCCAAATGAAAAAGTACGCTTAAGAATTATTAATGCTTCGGCAATGTCATTTTTTGATGTGCGTATTCCAAACTTAAAAATGACAGTTGTAAGTGCAGATGGACAAGCTGTTCAGCCTGTAAATGTGGATGAATTTCGTATAGGTGCTGCTGAAACTTACGATGTCATTGTTCAGCCAAAACAAGATCATTATCAATTTCAAGCAGAGTCAATTGATCGAACAGGTTTTGCCTTGGCATCGCTTCAAAATGAGCAAGTTCCATCATCTCATTCAGTCCAAATTCCTCAATCTAGACCGCGTGCATTATTAACAATGGAAGATATGGGGCATGGTTCAATGCAGGAAATGAGCCATGATACTTCAGATATGAAAATGTCGATGCAAGATGATCAAATGGATCATTCAAAAATGAAGCATGAACAATTAGAAGATCAACATGAACAGGAAAATGAAAATATAAAAACTGTGCAAGGTTGGGCAAATGCATCTACACCTGTGGGTAACAAAGCACTGCAATATGCAGATTTAAAATCATTAAAACCACAACTAGATACACGTGAAGCAACACGTGAATTAGAGATTCATTTAGGCGGAACAATGGAGCGCTATATTTGGACAATTAACGGTAAAAAGTTCAATGAAGCAGAGCCATTAAATGTGAAATATGGTGAGCGTATCCGCTTGAAATTTGTCAATGATAGCATGATGGCACATCCAATGCATTTACACGGCATGTTTATGCAGTTGGAAAATGGACAGGCGTTATCTGACTTACCGAATAAGCATACGATTGTCGTTCCGCCAGGTAAAACGATGACGGCATTATTAACAGCTAATGAATTGGGCGAATGGGCAATTCATTGTCATCTGCTGTATCACATGAGTGCAGGCATGATGAGTAAATTAATTGTAGCGAATGTAGATGAAGATGCTAAGAACAAGGGGCTTGAGCCTAAAACAATAAAAAGTTCAACAAGTCTTCATCAGAGTACAACAACAGAGGGAGGTCAACATGAACATCATTAATGTGAATAAGCATGTTTTAGGCATATCGGTTTTACTGGCAAGTGGGCAGATTTTTGCTCAGGTAGACAATGAAATGCTGACTCAACAACATGATCATTCATTCATGCAACCTATGGTAAAACATGAACCTCCTTCACATGAAATATCTTCATCAGAACATATGAATGAACATGGTGGAGAAATTTATCAATCAAGTGAATTTACAAGCAAATGGTTGAATGATGATGCGGGACAAGGTGTTTGGCAAACACAATTGGAAAGTCGTATTGGAACAGATGAAAACAAACTTTTTGTGCAGTTAAATGCAGAGAAAACTGAGTCTGAAAATACCAATTACGATACTAAATTTATGTATAGCCGTGCGATGGCAGATTTTTGGGATATTCAAGCAGGTATTCGATATATCCGTGATGCTGAAAAAGTGGAGGAAAAAAATCAAACGTATGCTGCATTTGGTTTGAATGGTCTTGCGCCATACTTTTTTGATACTGATATTTATATGTATATCGGAAAAGATCAGCAAGTGTTTGCAAGCTTAGAAACAGATCGTGATTTTTTAATTACGCAAAAACTGGTTCTAAAGCCATATTTAGATGCTGAGGTTGTAATAAGTGATGAATCTAAATATGCGAAATCCAATGGTTTAACAAGTTTAAGCTTGGGTTTAGAAACGCGTTATGAAATCACCAAAAACATCATGCCATATATTGATGTTTCATACGGTTATGAAAAAGGTGATAAACAGACCAACTGGCAAGATGAATCATCTTCTGAAAAGAAATGGTTATATGGCGCTGGTATTCAGTTTAACTTTTAATAACTCGAACCATGTTATTGAAATCAATAGCATGGTTCATTTTTTTATATACAGCTTAGTGTTTTTAAATAGTCAAAAAATGTAAAAGAAAGATCAATAAAAAGAAGGAATAATTTATACTTAGCGTATTCAAAGGGACGACCCCTTATTCGGAAAATCATTACAGCATTTTCTAATAAGTATTAAAAAGTCAGGACGACCTGACATCTACATAATTTGTGGAGACAGGCACATGGCTTGGATTACTTTACTATTAGCAGGACTTTTTGAAATTGTTTGGGCTTATTCTATGAAGCTTTCAGATGGTTTTACTAAAGTTACACCAACGGTTGTTACAATTGGATTTATGATTTTAAGCTTCGGTTTACTTTCATACGCAATGCGGACTTTACCTTTAGGTACGGCTTATACAATTTGGACAGGAATTGGTGCTATTGGTTCGTTTCTTGTTGGTATTTTTATTTTAGGTGAACCTGCAACAGCAATGCGTATGCTTGCAGCAGTGCTTATTATTTCTGGTCTTGTATTGATGAAACTTTCCTCTTCATAAGTTTAGAAATAAGCAAAAAAAATCGTCAGTTTTTACTGGCGATTTTTTATTTGAAGATGATTTAAATTTATGCGGAATTCATACAATTCAGAATTTATTATTTTGTATTATGTTGTATGAAAGTTAGTATCTTCTTCAAGTTAATGTGAGATTTTGTATGCAGCTTTATAACAAGAAAATTCAAACACCCGTTGGGCAGTTGACCTTGGTTGCACATGATCAAGCTTTGGTTGCTGTGCTTTGGGAAAATGATGATCCTATGCGTGTTAAACTTTCTGAAAGTTTTGAACAGAATGAACATCCTTTATTAGTAGAAATAGAAAAGCAACTTGTAGAATATTTTGCAGGTCAAAGAACTCAATTTAATATTCCATTAGATTTTCAAGGTACGGCATTTCAAAAATCTGTATGGTCGGCATTACTTCAAATTCCATTTGGAGAAACTCGAAGTTATAAGGAAATTGCGGAATCTATTGGTAATATAAAAGCGGTACGTGCTGTAGGGGCTGCAAATGGAAAAAATCCTATTTCTATTATTGCGCCTTGTCATCGTGTGATTGGTGTAAATGGAAAGCTTGTTGGTTTTGCAGGTGGCTTGAAAAATAAAGATATTTTATTAAATTTAGAGTCTAAATAAATGTTATAAATCCAATAATTAGAAATAAATATTGGGGAATACTTTGTTCGATGCATTAATGCCATTACTTTGGATGGCAATTGGTTTTTCAGTTTTTATCACTGTAATTAAAATTTTAAAACCTGTAATTAAAGGAAAAGCAGGTGAATTTGCAGTTCAACTACATGTGAAACTTTATTTAAAAGAAAAATATATTGTACTCAATGATTGTACTTTGCCTGATGATGAAAAGGGGACAACACAGATTGACCATATTCTTCTAAGCCCCTATGGCATATTTGTGATTGAAACTAAGAATTATAAAGGTTGGATTTTTGGTGGGGAATATCAGAAAACATGGACGCAAAAGTTATTTAAACAAAGCTTTAAATTCCAAAATCCGCTGCATCAAAATTATAAACATGTAAAAGTATTAGAGAATGTTTTAGCCGATGTTGTGGATCCTAGTTATATTCATTCTTTAGTGGTTTTTATGCCAGATTGTGAGTTTAAAACTCAAATGCCACAGAATGTATTTAGAGGTGCATCTTGGACAGATCATGTAAAAAAATATAAAGAAGAGGTTATTTCGCCAATGAAACTTAAGCGTATTCAGCTTCGCATAGAAAAAGAAGTTTTAGAAAAGTCATGGCAGACCAATCGAGCTCATGTCAGTAATTTAAGAAATAAACGAGATGTTTCTTAATTAGATTTTCTATATATAAAAAAGTGCTAAAGAATTTATAAAAATATCAATTGAGGTGAATAAGTATACGAATGTTGGTAAATCACCATATATCAGTGATTCTTAGGCATGCTTATCAAAAAAACCGCTATGAAATATGTAAAAAACGCATTTTGTTGATAGATTAAATGTCGTTATGCTGTGTTTCGATATAATAGAAACTACTAGCTGTACGCCATGTATTTATATACTGATTTTGATCAGCAACTGATCAACGAACGTGTTGCACAATTCCGTGATCAAACGGAACGTTATTTAGCGGGTAAATTGACGGAAGATGAATACCGTCCGCTACGTCTACAAAATGGATTATACGTACAACGCTATGCGCCAATGTTGCGTGTAGCTGTGCCTTACGGTCTAATGAATTCTAATCAATTACGCAAAGTTGCGTCATTGGCAAAAGAATATGACCGTGGTTATGCACACGTATCTACACGTCAAAACATTCAGTTTAACTGGCCTGCGCTAGTGAATGTTCCAGATATGTTGGCTGAGCTTGCGACTGTACAAATGCACGCGATTCAAACATCTGGTAACTGTATTCGTAATACAACAACTGACCAATACGCAGGTGTAGTTGCGGGTGAAATTGCAGATCCACGTCCAACGTGTGAGTTAATTCGTCAGTGGTCTACATTCCACCCAGAATTTGCTTTCTTGCCACGTAAGTTCAAAATTGCAGTTTCTGCACTTGAAGAAACTGACCGCGCTGCAACTTCATTCCACGATATTGGTGTTTACATTGTTCGTAATGAAGCAGGCGAAATTGGCTACAAAATTAAAGTGGGTGGCGGTTTAGGTCGTACTCCAATTATTGGTAGCTTTATTCGTGACTTCTTGCCACGTGAAGATTTAATTGCTTATTTAGAAGCGGTACTTCGTGTATATAACTTACATGGTCGACGTGACAATAAATACAAAGCACGTATTAAGATTTTAGTAAAAGCTTTAACACCTGAAGTATTTGCAGAGAAAGTTGAAGCAGAGTTTGCACATACAGTTCAAACTTTAAAAATTCAGCCTGAAATTTTGAAAAAATTAGACGAAGAATTTACACCGTTTAATTATCAAGATTATGCAGATGAAGACTTTACAGAATTGTTTGCTGCTCATCCTAAATTCAAACAATGGTTTAACATCAACACCAATGCACACAAAGTTAAAGGATATCGTATTGTTACGATTTCACTTAAACGTGCAGGTATTGCACCTGGTGATATGACCACTGAAGAAATGAATGTTATTGCAGATCTTGCAGATAAACATACATTTGGTGAGCTTCGTACAACGCATGAGCAAAACATTGCTTTGGTTGATGTACCACAAAAAGATTTATTTGAAGTTTGGCAAACGCTTGAAGCGAACAACTTGGCGCGTGCTCATATTGGTTTCATTACCGATATTATTTGCTGCCCAGGTGGTGATTTCTGTTCATTAGCAAATGCGAAATCTATTCCAATTTCAGAAGCAATTTCACGTCGTTTCGATGACTTAGATACAATTTACAATTTAGGTAAATTAGATCTAAATATTTCAGGTTGTATGAACGCGTGTGGTCATCACCATGTTGGTAATATTGGTATTTTAGGCGTAGATAAAAAAGGCGCAGAATTCTACCAAATTACTTTAGGTGGTAATGCAGATCATGATGCTTCAATTGGTGACATTTTAGGGCCATCATTTGCAGCAGACCGTGTACCTGATGTTGTAGAAGAAATATTGAATACTTATCTTGATTTACGTCAAGAAGGTGAAGAGTTTGTAGAAACTTATCGTCGTGTTGGCATTCAACCATTCAAGGAGCGTGCATATGCTTAATACCGCACTTCAAGTGCTCTCTAAGGATGGCACAATTGCAGACAACACTTACCAACTTATTGGTGAAGATGGCGTATTGCCACAAGGTGATGTTGTTTTAACAGTAGAACAGTTAGATCAACTTGAAAATGTATCGGGTAAAAAAGCATTGTACTTAACAGTTGATGCTTCTCCTGAAACCAATGAATTTCCGCTTGATCAGTTAGATGCAATTTTTATTGAGTTTGCTGGTTTTAACGATGGTCGTGGTTATTCATTTGCAGCATTGTTACGTCGCCAAGGTTACCAAGGCGAACTTCGTGCAACAGGTGATGTATTTAAAGACGTTCTAAACTACATGAAGCGTTCAGGTTTCGATACTTTCATTGTTAAAGAAGGTAAAGATATTGCTGAAGCTGCTGCAGGTTTGAATGATTTTAAAAATCCGTACCAAGCATCAACTGCGGTTGTGAATGCGGGTTATCAAACAGGTTCGCAAAAGTAATTGTACCTTCATAAAAAAGCCTGCTTTAAAGCGGGCTTTTTTATTTCATTACTAACTGATTTCTTATCTATATGCTTAATTTACTTTAAATTTGTAGATAGTGCTGTAGTATAAGATTTACTATGTTGATCATTTTTGGTGCAACATAGATTCATAAGCCTTTTATTTATTCAGTGACACTGTGGTTATGCAAAATTTAATTCGTATTGGTATTGTGGGTTACGGCAACCTTGGTCGTGGCGTAGAAACATCTATTCAAAAAAATCCAGATTTACAGCTCGTTGGTATTTTTACACGTCGTGCACCTGAAACGGTTAAGCCATGTTTTGCAGAAACTTCTGTATTTCACATGGATTCACTTTCAGAATTTAAAGATAAAATTGATGTGCTTATTTTATGTGGTGGTTCGAAAGATGATTTACCACAACAAACACCTCAATTAGCAAGTCAATTCAATACAGTTGATAGTTTTGATACGCATGCACGTATTCCTGAATTCTTTGATGCAGTAAATGTGCCAGCACTTGCAAACAAGAAAACAGCGATGATTTCGATTGGTTGGGATCCTGGTATGTTCTCAATTAACCGTTTATTTGGTGAAGCATTATTACCTGATGGTGAAACGTATACATTCTGGGGGAAAGGTTTAAGCCAAGGACATTCAGATGCGATTCGCCGTGTTGACGGTGTTAAAGCAGGTGTTCAATATACAATTCCATCTACAGATGCAATTGAAAAAGTACGTAGTGGCTCGCGTCCACAATTAAGCACAAAAGATAAGCACACACGTGAATGTTATGTTGTGCTAGAAAATGGTGCAGATGCGAAAGCAGTTGAACAAGCAATTGTCACCATGCCAGACTACTTTGCAGACTACAACACAACAGTTAATTTCATTGATGAAAAAACACTGCGTAAAGAACATAACAGCATGCCACATGGTGGTTTTGTGATTCGTAGTGGGAATAGTAGTGCTGAACAAAATCAAGTGATTGAGTTTTCATTGAAGCTAGATAGTAACCCTGAATTTACGGCAAGTGTTTTAGTTGCTTATGCACGTGCATGTTATCGTATGAATCAAACAGGGCAGTACGGTGCTAAAACAGCATTTGATGTTGCGCCAGGTTTACTTTCTATGAAATCACCTGAGCAATTACGTAAAGAAATTCTTTAAGCATTAAAGTTAAAAGTTCTACTTTTAATTTGAATGATAAAAAAAGCCTCCACTTGGAGGCTTTTTTATCTTTTAAATTTCCCCTCCTTTATTAAAGGAGGTGTTAGGGGGGTATTTATAAATATCTTTTTAAAAAAAAGAAGTTCTTAAAAGCTTAAAGCAACTCAATCGCCACAGCCGTTGCTTCACCACCACCAATACAAAGTGATGCAATACCGCGTTTACCGCCAGTACGTTTAAGCGCATGAATCAAAGTTAAAATAATACGAGAACCAGTAGAACCAACAGGATGACCTAAAGCACAAGCACCACCGTGAATATTTACTTTTTCAGCATCCAATTTGAAATCATCAATTGGGCACATGGTTACCATTGCAAATGCTTCGTTAATTTCCCAAAGGTCAACATCTTGAGCACTCCAACCAGTCTTATTTAAAACTTTTTGAATAGCACCTACAGGCGCAATAGTAAATTCAGATGGATGTTGAGAGTTAGACGCATAAGCAATAATTTTAGCTAAAGGTTTTAAACCTTTGGCAGAAGCAACTTCACTAGAAGTTACAACAAGTGCAGAAGCACCATCTGAAATTGAACTCGCATTGGCAGCGGTAATTGTTCCATCTTTTGCAAAAGCAGGGCGGAGCGTTGGGATCTTTTCAATATTAGCATTAAAAGGTTGTTCATCTTTATCTACAATAACATCCCCTTTACGAGTAGATACCGTTACAGGTGTAATTTCATCTGCAAAATAGCCCTCATTAATTGCTGTTTGCGCACGCTTCAATGAATGAATCGCGAAGTCATCCATTTGTTCACGTGTGTATTTACGACTATTTGCCATATCTTGTGCAAATGAACCCATAAGGCGACCAGTTTCAGCATCTTCTAAACCATCTAGGAACATATGATCTTTAATTTCACCATGTCCCATACGGTAACCACTACGTGCTTTGGGTAAAACATAGGGTGCATTGCTCATAGATTCCATACCGCCAGCAACAACAATTTCGGCAGATCCTGCTTTAATCATATCTGCTGCTTGCATGACAGCTTTCATACCAGAACCACACAGCTTATTAATCGTTACAGCACCTGTTGAGTCGGGAATACCTGCTTGACGCATTGCTTGACGCGCAGGACCTTGCTTTAGACCTGCGGGTAGAACACAACCCATAATGACTTCTTCGATATCAGTTGGTTGTAAACCCGAACGAGAAATTGCAGCCTTAATCGTTACCGCGCCTAATTCGGGTGCAGTTACGCTTGATAGACTTCCTTGAAAGCCGCCCATTGCAGTACGAGCACCATTTACAATTACGATATCTGTCATTGTTGTATCTCCGTTTAAGTTCTAATCAATATTTTTCAGTTTTAAGCAGTATATAAAAAAAAGTTGATGAATAAAGTTAAAAACCACAGATCCTTTGGACTAATGAGTTCTAACAATTTTTACTATCCTCTATTCGAATATGTCCCATTTTGCTCAAAACAATGCGCTTATTGGATAAATTGTGAAAAGAGCAATAGAAGAAACTTCCGTTAGAGCCTATTGGTAATCCATCATGTTTTGCCATAAAAGTTATATGAGGAGATGAAAGCGTTCCGCGCCAATCTAAAGTGCCGTATTTCAGTTTGGTTTTTTCATACAAGATAATTTTTTCATTCGAATCAACTTGCTTGTTTTGATTCGTATCTTGAAAAATTAACAGACCAGTATGCCACTGTGCTTTTTGACATTGCTCACCATTATCTGTCGAGCAAATAACAACATTGGCTCTATATGTTGAAGCATGACTTTTTGCAGTTAAATTACTATAACTCAGTAATTTTTTAACTTTTTTTATTTCTTCTTGCGCCATATATTGATGGAAATAAGGAATAGTATAGAAATAGATAATCGAAATTATTATGGAGCAAATTACAATCTCTATTAGAGAGAATCCTGAATATTTTTTATAAAACATAATGTTATAAGACTTTTTGGTAATAGGGTAAATGATTGTTTAATATTAAAGCTTTGTTTTTTAATGTTTTTTTTGTTAAAATAATTGTTACTTAAATTTTAATAAAAATGTTAGAATTAAAGACAAGTGAAAATAAGCGATTTGCGCGTATAATTGGATAAATAATTACCGAATTACAACGGAAATTGTAAGTAATTTTGTCATAATTTGTTCGATTTACTAATTCAAGCACTTGGAAAACGTGAAAAGTGTTTGTATGATGCACGTGAATAGCTTAAAAAAACAACTGGGGTATAAAAGCCTATCTCAGGATAGATATAATTTAGGCTTAAACTTGAAAACAATTGTTTATCTCTGGAGGATAAATCCATGAAAATGAGTCGTATTGCACTAGCTATGCTTGTTGCTGCTCCGTTAGCCGCTGCAAATGCAGGCGTAACTGTTACTCCATTAATGCTTGGTTACACATTCCAAGATACTAAAAACAACAACGGTAAAGATCATTTAAGCGACGCTTCTGGTGCTGATTTAAAAGATGATTTATTCGCTGGTGCAGCTGTTGGTGTTGAATTAACTCCATGGTTAAACTTTGAAGTTGAATATAATCAAGTTAAAGGTGACCTTGAAGGTAGCGCTGACGTTGTAAATGGCGAATACAAACAAACTCAAATCAACGGTAACTTCATTGCTACTTCTGACTTGATCACTAAGAACTACGACAGCAAGTTCAAGCCTTATGTATTAGCGGGTGCTGGTCACTACAAATACAAATTCTCAGGTGCTGATGAAACTGCTTTAGGTCGTGAAGGTCGTGGTCTTAAAGAAGAAGGTACTTTAGCTAATGCTGGTATCGGTGCATTCTACCGTTTAAATGACGTTTTATCTCTTCGTACAGAAGCTCGTGGTACTTATAACTTCGACGAATCTTTCTGGAACTACACAGCTTTAGCTGGTCTTAACGTAGTTTTAGGCGGTCACTTGAAGCCAGCTGCTCCTGTTGTTGACGTTGCTCCAGTTGCTCCTGTAGCTCCAGTTGCTCCACAAGAGTTAACTGAAGACCTAAGCATGGAACTTCGTGTTTTCTTTGATACAAACAAATCAAACATCAAAGATCAATACAAGCCAGAAATTGCTAAAGTTGCTGAAAAGTTAGTTGAATATCCAAACGCTACTGCAAACATCGAAGGCCACACAGATAACACTGGTCCACGTGCATTAAACGAACGTTTATCTCTAGCTCGTGCTAACTCTGTTAAAACTTCTCTTGTAAACGAATACAACGTAGATCCAGCTCGTTTGTCTACTCAAGGTTTCGCTTGGGATCAACCGATTGCTGACAACAAAACTAAAGAAGGTCGTGCTATGAACCGTCGTGTATTCGCGACTATTTCTGGCAGCCGTACTGTAACAGCTGAATAATCTGTTAAAGTAAAAAAAACGACTCTTCGGAGTCGTTTTTTTTTGGAAAATTTGTAAAGTTGTAAAAGTATGTTATATTTTTTTTGGTTATTAATTAATCAACTAAAAGTAGAGTATTAATATGAATAAGAAAATATTAGCTGTAATTGTAAGTAGTGCTTTTTTTGTGGGGTGTGCTACAACTTCAGGAAATAAAAATACTACGGATGAAAAAGCAGAAGTACAAAATGCTTTAACAGAATTAAAAAATGGGGTTTCTATTCATTTTGCAAACAACTCAAGTCAAATTGATCCTCAATATCAACCTTATCTTTTATCAGCTGCTAAAGGTTTAGCGCAAAGTCCAGATTTTAAACTTAAAATTGATGGGCATACCGATGGTTCTGGTACTAAGGCAGTAAATCAAAAATTGTCACTTGCACGTGCAAATTCTGTTGCAACAGTATTAGTTACAGAACACAGTGTTAACTCAGATCAGTTAATCACAGAAGGTTTTGGTTCAACACAACCGATTGCTTCAAATTCGACAGCAGAAGGGCGTGCAACAAATCGTCGAGCAACAGTAACCTTAGTGACACCTTAAATAACATTTATTATTTTAGATAAAATCACAGACATAAAAAAAACAGCCAATTGGCTGTTTTTTTATGTTCAAGGATTATTCACGATCTAAATTGGCTGGTTGAACATCCATTTCATGGTAAGGCACAAATTTTGTCTTATACTTCCATTTATAACCAAACCAAATAGCAAGGAATAGTGGAATACTAATATAAGTAGAAAGTAAGCCTAACCAATCAATTTTACCGCCAATAAGTGCTTCATAGTTTTGTCCAAGAATAATAATTGAACATAAAATGAAAGCAAACCAAGGTGCAAATGGGAAGAATTTTGCTTTATAAGCTAAGTCATCTAACTTGTAACCTTGAGCAAGGTAGCCTTTACGGAAACGGTAATGTGAAATCGCAATACCTAACCATACAATAAAGCCGCACATGCCTGACATGTTAAGAAGCCAGTTAAATACGGCTTGCTCACCAATGAAAGTTGTCAAGAAACATAGTGCTGCTACAGCAGTTGTTGCGTAAAGTGCATTCATTGGAACGCCACGTAAATCTAATTTTGCAAATAGTTTAGGTGCTCGTCCTTCACGTGCCATACTAAATAGCATACGTGTAGATGAATACATGCCAGAGTTACCAGCAGAAAGAATTGCCGTTAAAATTACAGCATTCATTAAGCTTGCAGCAAAAGCAAAACCAGCTTGTTCATATAGCAGTGTAAATGGTGAAAGTGCAATATCTTCGCTTGCAGCAGCTTGTAATAAACGTGGATCATCATAAGCAACTAAAGTACCGATAATGAAAATACACACGATATAAAACAATAAGATTCGCCAAAAAATTTGTTTAATGGCAACAGGAATAGTCTTTTTCGGATTCTTAGATTCACCTGCGGCAACACCAACCATCTCTGTTCCTTGGAACGAGAATCCGGCAATCATTGCAACACCAATCAGTGCTTGAAAGCCGCCAACAAAAGGTGCATCGCCTTTAGTCCAGTTAGCAAAAGTGCTCATACCCGGTGTCATCATGATTTTTGCAATCATGGCGATACCAATAATAATAAATACAATAATTGCTAGAACTTTAATGAGGGAGAAGAAAAACTCACTTTCGCCAAATCCTTTGACAGTAAGTGCATTAATTCCAAAAAGAATAGCAAGGAAGATAGCACTCCAGTAAAAACCTGGAATGTCTGGAAACCAGAACTTCATAATAAATTGGACAGCAACCAATTCAAAAGCAACGGTAATTGCCCAGTTGTACCAATAGTTCCAACCTAAGGCAAAACCAAAACCACCTTCAACGTATTTAGTACCATAAGTAAAAAATGCGCCAGCAGTAGGGTTGTGCGTTGCTAATTCGCCAAGGCTTGTCATTAAAAAGTAAATCATGATGCCAATTAGACCATAAGCAAGCAAAGCACCGCCTGGTCCTGCATTGGCAATGGTTGCACCAGATGCTAAAAATAAGCCTGTACCAATAGAACCACCAATGGCGATCATATTCAGATGGCGTGCACTAAGCTTGCGCTTTAGTTGCTGTGTTTGACCTGTTTCGCTCATTGAATTTCCTTATGATTTTTTTTGAGTGTTAGCGAATAACACTTTAAAGCCTTGTTGGTCGGCTTTTGTTGTACATTGACCAAAATTCTGTTCAATCAATATTGGGTAGTTTAAGAAACGGTTTGCAACCACCCATAATTCACCACCAGATTTAAGATGACGACGCGCAGTTTTACATAAGTTTTCACTCGCATTGTAGTCGGTCTTAATTCCTTGATGAAAAGGAGGGTTACTTACAATAGCATGTAAGAAGAGAGGTGCATCCTCAATTCCTGTAACAGCTTTTACTTCAAGTTGTTCAGTGACTAAATTATTTTTAGCAAAAGTCATACGTGTAGATTCAAGTGCAAAAGCATCTACATCCATCGCAAAAATACGATTTTTAGGATTAAGTTTTGCTAAATAAGCACTAATTACACCTGCACCACATCCAAAATCAGCAATTTTCCCTGAGGTTACTTGAGATAAATATGGAAGTAGAACAGCAGTACCAATATCTAAGCTTTTTTGACTAAATACGCCTGGGAGAGCGCAAATAGTTAAATCACCATTTGGTGTTGGTACTTTATATTCTTGAGCCCAATCTGCCAATGATTTTGCGATAACTGACTTTTCAACTGTCATTTGCCACATTTGGCAATGACGTGCGCTATCAAGTTTTAATGCAGAACCAAAAGGAAGTAATTGTTTTGCTGCGCGCTCAACACCACCTTTTTTCTCACCAACTAAGAAAATAGATGCACCAGCATTTAAACGGCTTACCACATTATGTAAAACGTAATTGAGTAATTCTTTAGATTTTGGTACGAAAACAATTGCTTGATCGAACGTACTTTCTGGGAGATCAACACCAAAATGAACGTTGGCTTGTTGATTTTGAAAGTATTGGAATTCGTTAAAGTTCCAAGTCCAAACAATCGGCTCGATATCTTTATCTAAATTCGAAAGCAAATCATCTGTGGGAGCGTTAACTAATAATATGCGACCAGAAAGATATTCATGCTGTCGAATGACAACTTCACTTCTTGGATCCATTTTGTCTCTCCATCGAACAATTATGCCCAGACAATGCTGGGCATAGTTGATACTGAAATGAAATTATTTCTTCGTTTCAGGAAGAATAATGTTTAATAACAAGGCTGCAATACCACCTGTTGCAACACCAGAACTGAAGATGTTGCGGAATAATTCAGGAAGATGCTCTAAAATTTGTGGAACTTGAGCAACACCTAAACCAAGCGCTAAAGAGATTGCAATAATAAGTAGTGCGCGACGGTCTAAGTGAACACCTGATAAAATATTAATACCAGATGCTGCTACTGCGCCAAACATCACCATAACAGCACCGCCAAGTACAGCTTGAGGTACAGCTTGAATAATGCCTGCAACAGCAGGGAATAAACCTAATAATATTAATAATACCGCAATCCAGATACCAACATAGCGGCTAGCAACACCGGTTAACTGAATTACACCATTATTTTGTGCAAATACAGAACTTGGGAATGTGTTGAAAATACCCGCTAGGAAAGAGTTTGCACCATTTACAAGTACACCGCCTTTAATGCGTTCCATCCATTTTGGACCATCTACAGCTTGGTTAGATAGTTTAGATGTCGCGGTGATATCACCGATTGCTTCTAATGAAGTAACAATATAAATGAATGCCATTGGAATGAATAAGCTCCAAGAGAAGCTTAAACCAAAATGCATAGGTGTAGGAATTTGAACTAACGGTGCATCTTTTAAACCATCAAAGTTTAAATGTCCCATAAAGCCTGCAAGAATATAACCAACAACTAATGCGATTAAAATTGCCGAACTTTTTACCCAAGTCACACGAATACGGTTCAAAATAATAATGAGGGCAAGAACTGTACAAGACATAATAAGGTTGTCAGCATTTGCGAAAGTTTTATCGCCCATTGCCTGATAACCACCGCCCATACTAATTAAGCCTTCTTTAATAAGCGTTAAGCCAATAAGAAGAACAACAATACCTGTCACTAATGGTGTAATCAGTTTTTTTACCCAAGGTAAAATTTGGGACACACCCATCTCAATGAATGAGCCCGCAATTACAACACCAAAAATAGCAGCCATAACAGATTCAACAGGCGTGCCTGCTGCAACCATTGCAGAACCAATACCAATAATTGGACCGATAAAGTTAAAACTTGTACCTTGAACAATGAGCAAACCTGCGCCAAACGGGCCAACTTTTTTACATTGAAGGAAGGTTGCAATCCCTGAAATTACCAAAGACATCGATAAAATCATGTTGGTATCTTCTTTTGAAACTCCTAAAGCCAAACAAATAAGTAGGCCAGGGGTCACAATTGGGACAATAATTGCAAGAAGATGTTGGAAAGCGGCAAGAAAAGCGATGAATGGTTTAGGTCGATCATTTAGACCGTAGACTAAATCGAGTTGATCTTTTTGATCAGGAGAATGATTTAAATCGGACATGAATCAAGGCAAATAGTGGCAAGATGGCGCTATTCTAATCGAGATAGACAGCATATCAAAACCAAATAACGATGGAATGTTAAAAAAAATCGGTAATGTCAATAAACTGTCACTATAAAAACTGATTATTTTTCTGTATAATTTGCCCTCAAATTACATATGCATTGAATTTACATGTCAGATATTAAAACTCTCCGTAACATCGCCATTATTGCGCACGTCGATCATGGTAAAACCACTCTTGTAGACAAACTTTTACAACAATCAGGTGCTCTTGGTGATCGCGCAGGCGAGATCGAACGTGTGATGGATTCGGGCGCTATTGAAAGTGAACGTGGTATTACCATTCTTGCAAAAAACACTGCAATTAAATGGACTGATGCACGTACAAACACTGAATATCGCATTAACATCGTAGATACCCCAGGACACGCCGACTTCGGTGGTGAGGTTGAACGTGTAATGTCGATGGTAGATTGCGTACTTCTTCTTGTAGACTCTCAAGAAGGTCCAATGCCACAAACTCGTTTCGTAACGCAAAAAGCGTTCGCACGTGGTTTAAAACCAATCGTAATTATTAACAAAGTAGACAAGCCAAGCGCGCGTCCAGACTGGGTTATTGACCAAGTATTCGATTTATTTGATAACCTAGGCGGTACTGACGAACAGTTAGACTTCCCAGTTGTATATGCATCAGGTTTACGTGGTGTAGCGGGTCCTTCTCCAGAAGAATTAGCTGAAGATATGACTCCATTGTTCCAAACAATTGTAGACATCGTTGAACCACCTGCTGTTGACGTTGATGGTCCATTCCAAATGCAAGTGTCTTCACTTGACTATAACAGCTTCGTTGGTGTTATCGGTGTTGGTCGTATCCAGCGCGGTTCAGTTAAATTGAATACTCAAGTAACTGTTATCGATAAAGATGGTAAAACACGTAACGGCCGTATCTTAAAAATCATGGGTTACCATGGTCTTGACCGTGTAGACGTTGAAGAAGCATCTGCAGGTGATATCGTTTGTGTAACAGGTATTGATGCGCTTAATATTTCTGACACAATTTGTGATCCGAAAGCAGTTGAAGCACTTCCAGCACTTTCTGTAGATGAACCTACAGTGACAATGACATTCCAAGTAAACAACTCACCGTTTGCTGGTAAAGAAGGTAAATTCGTAACTTCACGTAACATCCGTGAACGTTTAGACCGCGAATTAATTCACAACGTAGCACTTCGTGTTGAAGATACTGATAGTCCAGACCGTTTCAAAGTTTCTGGTCGTGGTGAACTTCACCTTTCAGTTCTTATTGAAAACATGCGTCGCGAAGGCTTCGAAATGGGCGTATCACGTCCACAAGTAATCTTGAAAGAAGTTGATGGCGAAAAACAAGAGCCGTACGAAAACGTTACTTTTGACGTTGAAGAACAGCATCAAGGTTCTGTAATGGAACAAATGGGTCACCGTAAAGGCGAAATGACAAATATGGAAGTTGACGGTAAAGGCCGTATCCGTATTGAAGCAACTGTTCCTTCACGTGGCTTAATTGGTTTCCGTTCAGAATTCCTTACGATGACTTCTGGTACTGGTATCATGACGTCAAGCTTCTCGCATTACGGTCCAATGAAACAAGGTACTGTTGCGAAACGTCAAAACGGTGTGTTGATTTCTATGGTTCAAGGTACTTGCTTGGGCTATGCATTGTTTACACTTCAAGATCGTGGTCGTCTATTCGCTAAACCTCAGTTAGAAGTTTACGAAGGTATGATTATTGGTATTAACTCACGTTCTGACGACATGACTGTTAACCCAACTAAAGCGAAACAGTTAACAAACGTACGTGCATCTGGTACTGACGAAGCGTTAACGCTAGTTCCTGCAATTGAATACACGCTTGAACAAGCGCTTGAATTCATTGAAGATGATGAATTAGTTGAAGTAACACCTAAGTCAATTCGTATCCGTAAGCGTCACTTGACTGAGAACGAACGTAAACGTAACCGTTCTGGTAAATAATTTTACTTTTTAAGTAATTAAAAAAACCGCTAACGTATGTTGGCGGTTTTTTTGTTAAAAATAATTAAATCCAAGTAATTTGCACGGAAATAATTGAATCAATAATGTATGCTTAGTCACATTAAATTTGATAACAAAAAATTGGAGAACATATGAGCGTTATTCAAGAATTTAAAGAATTTGCTGTAAAAGGCAATGTAATGGATTTGGCTGTTGGTGTAATTATTGGTGGTGCCTTCGGAAAAATCATCGATTCAGCAGTTGCTGATTTACTTATGCCATTAATTACTTGGACTTTGGGCGGTGATGTTGATTACTCAAATTGGTTCTTAGTGTTGGGTGATAATCCAAATAGCATTACGAATTTAGCTGCTGCAAAAGAAGCAGGTTTGAATGTATTTGCTTATGGTAACTTTCTCACAATTTTAATTAACTTTATTTTATTGGCTTGGGTTGTATTTTGGTTAGTTAAGTTAATGAATAAAATGCGTCGTGAAAAAGCGGCAGAAGAACTAGCTCCAACTGCGACACCAGAAGATATTGAATTACTTCGTGAAATTCGCGATGAGTTAAAACGTAAAGGTTAATTCATTCAAAATAAAAAAATGGTGCGAAATGCACCGTTTTTTTATTTTCAGCCTGATGAGAGATGAGTAGCATTACTTCTAGAGATTTACCTCTCCCTAACCCTCTCCTAAAAGGAGAGGGGATATTAAAGGAACTTAAAAATCTATTCGGAATTTTATTTCTAATAAATGCCAACCAAACTGGCTTTTAATAGGGCCGTGTAATTCACGTTCAGCTAAAGTAAAAACAGCTTTATCAATTGGAGCAACCAATTGACCTTTTTTGATATCGCCTAATTCACCGCCTTTTTTAGCAGATGGACAAGTTGAATGTTGCTTTGCAATTTTTGCAAAATCGGCACCATCTTTAATTTTTTTCTTGAGCTGTTCTGCAAGTTCTTTATCTTTCACTAAAATGTGGCGAGCAATTGCGCTTTTCATTTTTTACCTCGTTGAATCTGTTTTACTTTCTTTAATGGCTGACATTGTGGACAAAATGCACTTGCTCGTTGACCTAGCTTGATATTTTCTAGGGTGGTTTCACAGTTCACACACATTTCACCAACCCGTCCATACGCTAAAAGTGTTTGTTGGAAATAGCCATTTTCACCCATTGCATTCGTGAAATCACGTAAGGTTGAACCACCTAAATCTATGGCTTGTTTCAAAATTCGCTTAATTTCAATCACAAGCTTTTCAATTTGAACTTTGCTCAGTGATGATGCAGGTTGTGCAGGATGAATACCTAAATTGAATAAGCTTTCTGTTGCATAAATATTGCCAACGCCAACAACAACATGGTTGTCCATAATGGCAACTTTAATTGCTGTACTTTTAGACTTTAATTTATCTGCTAAATAGTCTGCATTGAAGACATCGCTTAAAGGTTCTGGCCCTAGCGTATCAATGAGTTTAGTTTGGGATTGGTCATCTAACCAAAGAATGCAACCAAAACGACGCGGATCGTGATAACGAAGCTCCATATCTTCAAATTGAATAATGAGGTGGTCGTGTTTGCGTAATTCTTCAGTGGTTTCACAAATACGGAAACTTCCTGACATACCCAAATGCCAAAGCATAGAGTCTTGTTCAAACTCCGCCAAAATATATTTGGAGCGTCTAGAGAGTTTAATGAGTTTTTGCCCAATTAACTTTTGAATATCATTTGGAATTGGCCATCTTAAACTCGATTGATGAACAGTCACACGAATGACTTTTTCATTCAAAAGAGGCAATAAACTGGTTTTTGTGGTTTCAACTTCAGGTAATTCAGGCATCTGACATTAAATATATGAGGATGTGACTAATATCGGGTTATCGCTTTCAGATTACAAGCCTAAATTAAAAATGACTGAAGATAAGTGAATGTAAGTACTTAAATAATAAAAATAAAGAGTAAATTTTAGATGTTGTAAATTTATTTATTCAAAATGCTTAATCGTTAATAGTGATAAGTTTTAATTTTAAGTTGCTGAAATATATGTAAATTAATGGTTTTATGAAAGTAAATTTAGTCTTTTAATCAATTATATAAATAAAAGTATGCAGACTAATAAAAATAAAGCTGAGCAAAAAATAGAAAAATTAGGTAGTTTTCACGTGAAATTTACAAAGAAAGTCTTTTGTAACAGGTATTTATCCTACTAGGTTCCCATCATGAAGAAAATTAGTTTAGCAATTCTGCCAACTGTTTTAATGACAGTTATGTCTCAGGCTCATTCAGAAGATGCTTTTGATTCGAAAGGTCAATATATGCTTGGGGATTGGTCGGGTAAACGTACCGAGTTTGCACAACAAGGTGTTAAGTTTGAAGCGAATATTGCAACAGACACTGCTTATTTGGCAAATGGTGGACGCAATGAACATGCTGATCCTACTACTGCGGGTCAATTGTGGTTAGGCACAGCTTTAGATATGGAAAAGCTTGCAGGATGGAACGGTGTAACTGTTCGTGCGGTAATGACCGCACGTCAAGGTAAAAGTACATCCGTAGATGATATTTCAGGTGAAGTTCCACAAATGGCAAACGTTCAAGGTACTTATGGACGTGGTAATCAAAAAAGTCGTTTAAGTGAATTATCTGTTGAAAAGAATTTTAAAGATCAAGGTTTAAGTATTAAAGCTGGTCGTTTAGGTCTAGGCATGGACTTTAACGTAATGGCGTGTGATTTTGCTAATACTGCATTTTGTGCTGCGCAAATGGGTAAATGGCAGGGCGGCATTTGGATGAATACACCTGTTTCACAGTGGGGCTTACGTGTAAAACAACAATTAACCACTGACGTTGCGGTTCAAGTAGGTGTTTATGAATTTAACCCTGAAAATGCGAAAGAACGTCATGGTTGGAATTTAGATACAAATAATGCAGATGGTGTGACAATTCCTGTAGAAGTAATCTGGCAACCAAAATCATTGGTGAATGGTTTAGCTGGTAGTTACCGTTTAGGTGCAATGTATAACACAGCGGATAATCCTGAAAACCAAAAAGATATTCAAACAGGCGCACCTGAAGACCGTACATTTGCAGGTTGGTTGGCTGTAGAACAGCAATTAACATCTACAGGTTCTGGCAAACAAGGTTTACATGGTTTTGCAAACTTTACATGGCATGATCGCACAACAAATAAAGTAGATAACACACAACAAATTGGTTTGAAATATGTAGGTTTATCTACTGCATTGCCAAATGACTATATTGGTTTGGCTGTAAACCGCGTACACGTAAATAATCGTCTTTCAAGTGTGAAAGAACCATTTAATGCAAACGCTGAATATAATGTTGAGTTGAACTATAGCTACAATCCAACAAAATGGTTGATGTTAAGACCAAACTTACAATATGTGATTAATCCAGGTTCTACAAATAATGTAGATGATGCATTTGTATTGGGTTTAAGCACTAAAGTTGTTTTCTAAGTTATAAAATAATCTAAAAATAAACAGGTTCTTCGGAGCCTGTTTTTGTTTTTCTAAGCTAGAGTAAAATTTGAAAAATGAATGATTAAAATGAGGGGATTTTAGTGTCTTTGTTATTTCAGCCAATTCAATTTGGAACACTTAACCTAAGCAATAAAATTATTATTGCACCGATGTGTCAATATTCTGCAACTTCAGATGCAGAGGTGACATTTTGGCATGAGCAACAATGGGCAAAATATGCATTATCGGGTGCAGGTTTAACTATTGTAGAAGCAACGGCTGTACAAGCTGAAGGACGTATTAGCCATGCAGATTTAGGTTTGTGGAACGATACTCAAGCTGAAAAAATGAAATTGACACTGAATAAAATAAGAACAATTTCACCTATGCCATTTGCTATTCAATTGGCACATGCAGGGCGAAAAGCATCTACAGATTATCCTTGGACTGGAAAAGGGCAGTTACACCCGCAGGATACTTTAGGATGGCAAACAGTTTCTGCAAGTGAGTTAGCTTTTAATGAAACAGATACAGTGCCACATGCACTAACAAAGCATGAAATTGAAAAACTCATTCAAGATTTTGCAGATGCAGCAAAACGGGCAGTAGATGTTGGTTTCGATTTAATAGAATTACATGCTGCACATGGCTATTTATTGCATCAATTTTTATCGCCTATTTCAAATAAACGTACAGATGAATATGGAGGGAGTTTTGAAAACCGTATTCGTTTGGCGCTAGAAGTATTTCAAGCTATTAAAAATGCTGTTCCACAAGATTATCCTGTTGGCATTCGTATTTCTGCAACAGATTGGATGGATGGTGTAGAAAGTTGGAATGTGGAATCTTCAGTTGAATTATCTAAAGCTTTGGAAGCATTAGGTGCTGTATATATTCATGTTTCAAGTGGCGGATTAGATGCCAAACAAAACATCGATATTCACAGTTGCTACCAAGTGCCATTTGCACATGCAATTAAAAAAGCGGTGAATATTCCTGTGATTGCTGTTGGTTTAATTGAAGAGCCAATGCAGGCAGAAGGAGTGCTACAATATGAACAAGCAGACGCTATTGGCATTGCACGCGGTATTTTGTATCAACCGAATTGGCCGTGGCAAGCAGCCGCAGAATTGGGTGCAAAAATAGCAGTATCACCACAATATTTACGTTGCCACCCACATGGTTTAAAAGATTTATTTACATCATTTTAAGTTGAATTACTTTTAAAAAGAGAGCAGATTAAAAATCTGCTCTTCTTTTTTTGAAGTGATTTTAATAGGACACTTTTTTCATGATTATGACGATAATTGGACCAATTTTCTTACTTTTAGCACTTGGCTATTTGTCTGTAAAGTTGAACTTATTATCTAAACTGCAAATTGCTGCGGTGGGTGCTTTTGTTATAAAAATCGCTTTGCCTGCTTTGTTGTTACAGTCTTTGGCAGCCAAAGATTTACATGAAATTTGGTTTCCTGAATATTTTGCAGTTTATGGCGGTACAACTTTTATATTATATGTTGCTGCTTTTTATATTCTTGCGCATTATTTTAAAAATCCTAAAGCCGATACAGCCATTTTGTCATTAGGTGCATCTATGTCTAATACAGGCTTAATTGGTGCAGCGGTGCTTACACTTTTAATGGGGCAAAAAGCGATGACCTATATTTCCCTTGTAGTTATTATTGAAAGTGTATTTTTAATTCCTGCTGTGTTGGTTTTGGCAGAGCTAAATTCTAAAAATTCGAAGTCTGTAAATGTTTTTAAAATTATAAAAAATACAGTCTTAACTTTAGTGAAAAATCCTTTATTTATGGCGGTTGTGTTTGGAATACTATTTTCGGCATTACACATTGAAATTCCACATCAAATAAACCAAGTTTTGTTAATGCTTGGACAAACTGCATCACCATTGGCTTTATTTGCAATTGGTGGAGGCATAGTAGGTTTGAGCTTAAAATATGTGAATGCGCAAAGTGTGTATTTGGTTATTTCAAATAATCTAATTTTCCCTCTTTTGGTATTTTTAGGTTTAACTTATTTCACAAATGTAAGCCAAGAAATGGTGTATGCAGGAACAATTATCGCATCGCTTCCTATGCCAACCATATTTGCAATGCTCGGACAGGCTTATGGTTTAAGTGAAAAAACCTTAACACCATTACTTATGAGCACTATTGTTGGATTTGTCGTGATGAGTATTTTAATTGCTATGTGGTGGGCATAAATATAATTTTTGCACTTAGATGATCGTGCAAAGTGAATGCTTTCGGTTAAACTTAACGTTGTTGATAAAAGTGAAGAAGTGAGTTTTTAAGATGTTTGTCAAAGGTATTAGACGCAATTACGATAAAATTAATGCCGATGAAAGTATTGCAGATGAAGACAAAATTGATGCCTTACTTAAAGCATTAGGCAAAGATTATTTAATTAGTTCTGAAGATCGTGTTTATGTATTCCAAAAAGACGACTTAACTGTAAAATTTGATGCAAAACATGCACGTGCATATCACTTTAAAGATTATGTTGTGAAAGATATGAATAAACTATTTCATGGTTTTTAATTTATTTTTATATGTAAATCTCATGAGCAAAAAATCCCTTAAGTTATTGCTAGCTTAAGGGATTTTCTTATTTAAGTTGAATTGTATTTACTTTATTCAACTTAACCTTTTTTAGCTGTAGAAGCTGGCGCTTTCGCTTGTTGAGCCATTAAGTTTGTTACGGCATCTAAAGCTTCTTTTGCATGCGGGACATTTTTTTCTGCAAGCATTCCAAAGATTTTTTTCGCTTCTGGTAAGTTTTGTTTAACCAATTTACCTGTTGCTAAAATATTACCTACTTCCATAAGTGCAGGCACATAACCTTTTTGTGCAAGTGCTTGAATGCTGTCTAAGCCTGCTTTAACACTCGCATCTTTTTTCTCTTTCATACCTGTATTGATGTCATACAAAGCACGAAGATGAAGCGCTTGAGGATTACCTTTTTTCACAAGTGGATCTAAAAGTTTAAGTGCTTTCTTTGTTGATGCATCTTTGTTTTCACCAAGATAAAGTGCAGCTAAATCTACATTTGCTTCTTCAATACCTTGTTTTGCAGCTTTTTCTAAATAGTTTATTGCTGTTTTTTGGTCTGGCTTAACACCTAAACCGCCTGAAATATAAGTTTTACCTAAAAGGTAGTTTGCAGTTGGATAGCCTTTATCTGCAGATTTTTTGAATAATTCAAGCGCTTTAGCATCATTTTTAGTTGTGCCTTGACCTGCTTGAGTTAAAAAACCAAGATCATAAATCGCTTGTGCATTACCTGTTTGAGCAAGCTTGTCTAATTCTTTATATGCTTCATTAAAGTTTTTTGCTTTTACTAAAGTTTCAATTTTTGCAAAAGCAGGGTCAACTTGTGGAGCGTTGTCTGCTAGTGCAAATTGAGAAGAAACTGCGATTAAACTTGCTAGAAGTATTTTTTTCATAAAATTAAAAACCTTAAATTAACGATAAATATCCAAGCTAAGTATTTAATATAAAAGATGGTATAGCGTTGAAATATATATTAAGAGTAAAAAATTATTCAGTTTGCGAATAACTTTAGGAATATCTACCAAGTTAAATTAATGTAAAAAACTTAATAGAATATTAATGTTATGTTTCTTAGCGTGTGTTTGGCTGAAATGTGTTTACATTGTTTCCAATGTATAAGAATTAATAACAAGCCTTGAAAAATAAGGTAAAAAAAGCCTCCTTTTGAAAGGAGGCTTAATTTTTACATATTTAGAAACATTTAGATTTATGACTGCGGGCGTGCCACATCACCATTTAAAGCTTCAGGTAAATCTAAAACTGTTAAACCTAACTCAACTAAAACTTCAGGTTTAGCCACCACTAAAGCTTTATAACCACCATCTATACCAATACTGTTTACAACAGTTGTGTTTGGACTTAGCTGAGTTGCAAATGCAGGAACATCTCCTGTGCCTTGAACCAAATGCAACCAACTTTTCGGTTTTGCTTTAAACCAAAGGCGCGCCACAATTTCTTGACCTAAATAACAACCTTTGTCGTAATGAACGCCCTCACGTTGATGCAAACGTAATTCTTGAGGTTGGAAAAGTTCCGATGTGTTGGCTTCAATCCAAGATTGACCCGATTCAATAGCTTGTAATTGCCAAGCTTCAATATTGGTTTCAGCACTTCCAAATACAGTGTGAATACCCTCAATTGTTGGGTAAACCGTACTAGCTTCTTCAAGTTTCATTTTAGAAAAAGCACCAAACTTTTTAATATGTTTACTTAGTGCTTCGGCTAAGTTCGCAGGGCTAATAATTTCAAAGCTTTCTGCGTTAATTTTCTTTAGCCAAAAACCGTATTGAATACGACCTTTTAGGCTACAAATACCTGTGTAACGAGTTGTTCCTTCAGTAAGTTTTTCAACATTCAAAGTCACTTGACCTTGTAGGAATTTTTGCGCATCTACACCTGTTAAGGTGAAAGAAGAAAATGCAGGTAAGCTCATTTTTTAATCTCTAAAACTATATCTAATACTAAAGAATGAGGTCTATTTTCCGCTATTTTTTGAAAAAAATCACATTTAACAGCTAAATTTTGAGATTGATATTCAAAAATATTAAAAAAACAGTAGTTTTTAAACCTAAGTTTATGAAAAATATAACATTTGGGAAATGGTGTTTTGGCAGTGTAGTATGCCTGAGATGGATTGAAAAACAAGCAACAACAAAAGCTGATAAAAGATTGAATTGAAAGGCAGGCAAGCTATGAATAACAACTTCCGTAAACCACTGCAAGGCACCCAGCTAGAATATTTTGACGTGCGACAAGCCGTAGAAAGCATTGAGCAAGGCGCTTATGAAAAACTTCCTTATACCTCTAAAGTGCTTGCAGAACAGTTAGTACGCCGTTGTGATTCTGCAATATTAGAACAGTCCTTAAAAGAACTAATTTACCGTAAACAAGACCACGATTTCCCTTGGTATCCTGCGCGTGTGGTGTGTCATGATATTTTGGGACAAACGGCTTTGGTCGATTTAGCAGGTTTGCGTGATGCCATTGCAGAACAAGGTGGCGACCCTGCTAAAGTGAATCCTGTTGTGCCAACTCAACTTATTGTCGATCATTCATTGGCGGTGGAGTTTGGCGGTTTTGACCCAGATGCTTTTGAAAAAAACCGTGCCATTGAAGACCGTCGTAATGAAGACCGTTTTCATTTTATTGAATGGACAAAAACAGCTTTTGAAAATGTCGATGTGATTCCTGCAGGGAACGGCATCATGCATCAAATTAACTTAGAAAAAATGTCACCCGTGATTCAAAACCGAGATGGTATTGCATTCCCTGACACTTGTGTAGGTACAGATTCACATACGCCACATACCGATGCTTTAGGTGTTATTTCAATTGGTGTGGGCGGTTTAGAAGCTGAAAATGTCATGCTTGGTCGTGCCTCATGGATGCGTTTACCCGACATTATTGGTGTAGAACTTGTAGGACAACGCCAAGCAGGTATTACTGCAACAGACATCGTTTTAGCTTTAACAGAATTTTTACGTAAAGAACGTGTAGTTGGTGCATATTTAGAATTCTTTGGCGAAGGTGCAGACAGTATGTCTGTAGGAGATAGAGCGACTATTTCCAACATGACACCTGAATATGGTGCAACGGCTGCCATGTTCTATATCGATCAAAACACCATAGATTATTTAACTCTAACAGGTCGTGAGCCTGAGCAAGTGAAACTTGTAGAAAACTATGCCAAAGAAATTGGTCTTTGGGCAAACGATATGACTAAAGCTGAGTATCCACGTGTATTACGTTTTGATTTATCTACCGTTACACGTAACATTGCAGGACCATCGAACCCGCATGCGCGCGTATCAACAAGCGATTTAAAAGCAAAAGGCATTGCAGGCGTTGTAGAAAACCGTACCGATGGTTTAATGCCTGACGGTGCAATTATTATTGCTGCCATTACTTCATGTACCAATACATCTAACCCACGAAATACCGTTGCAGCAGGCTTACTTGCACGTAAGGCAAATGAACTTGGTTTGGTGCGTAAACCTTGGGTGAAATCATCTTTTGCACCAGGTTCTAAAGCGGCAGCGTTGTATTTAGAAGAAGCAGGCGTTTTAAAAGATTTAGAACAACTTGGTTTTGGTATTGTGGCGTATGCATGTACTACGTGTAACGGTATGTCGGGCGCATTAGACCCGAAAATTCAGCAAGAAATTATAGATCGAGACTTATACGCAACTGCGGTACTTTCGGGTAACCGTAACTTTGATGGTCGAATTCATCCTTATGCGAAGCAAGCATTTTTAGCATCGCCACCTTTAGTTGTGGCGTATGCAATTGCAGGGACAATTCGTTTTGACATTGAAACCGATTCGTTAGGTAACGACAAAGATGGAAATCCAATTTACTTAAAAGACATTTGGCCGTCTGATGCTGAAATTGATGCTTTGGTGAAAGAAGCGGTGAAGCCTGAACAATTTAAGAAAGTGTATATTCCAATGTTCGATTTAGGCGTTGCTGAAAAAGCATCAAGTCCTTTATATGATTGGCGACCGCAAAGTACGTATATTCGCCGTCCGCCATATTGGGAAGGTGCTTTGGCTGCGCCACGTACTTTGGCAAATATGCGTCCGCTTGCAATTTTGGGCGATAACATCACCACAGATCATTTATCTCCATCGAATGCGATTGTGTTAGACAGTGCTTCTGGGGAATATTTGAAAAAAATGGGCTTGCCTGAGGAAGACTTTAACTCTTATGCAACGCACCGTGGTGATCACTTAACGACGCAACGTGCAACTTTTGCTAACCCAAAATTGTTTAATGAAATGGTGGTTCGTTCGGACGGCACAATTAAGCAAGGTTCAAAAGCGCGTGTAGAGCCTGAGGGCGAAGTAATGCGTATGTGGGAAGCCATTGAAACTTACATGAACCGCAAACAGCCTTTAATTATTATTGCAGGGAAAGATTACGGACAAGGTTCTAGCCGAGACTGGGCGGCTAAAGGTGTTCGCCTTGCAGGGGTGGAAGTAATTGTTGCAGAAGGTTTTGAGCGTATTCACCGTACCAATTTGGTAGGTATGGGCGTGTTACCGCTTGAGTTTAAGGCAGGAACTGACCGTAAAACTTTGGGCTTAGATGGTACGGAGTTGTATAGCGTGATTGGGAACATTGCGCCACGTTCAACTTTAACTTTGGTGATTGAGCGTTCTACACCTGAAGGTATGAACCAAATTATGGAAGTGCCTGTAACGTGTCGTTTAGATACGGAAGAAGAAGTTCATGTGTATGAAGCAGGTGGGGTGTTACAACGCTTTGCGCAGGATTTTTTAGAGGGGAATGTTTAAGAATCTCCCCTAACCCCTCTTTTAGAAAGAGGGGGAACTCCCTCCTTTTTTAAAGGAGGGTTAGGGTGGATTTACTATTTAAAATAGGATGATTTCATGCAGTTAAATAAAGGAGAAGTAATAGACATAGTATGGCAATACTCCAAATATTACGGAAACCAATTAACTTTTTTAGAACAGCTTAAATCTGAGAATGCTGTTGTTGCTTTGATTTATCTAACTAATCTTTTGGAAAATGCTCTTCTTGCTTATAAAGATGACTATGAATGTAATTTTATAAATGTAATAAAATTTGCTTATAAAGAGTCTTTAATCACTGAAGTAGAATACAAATTTTTGAATGATGAACAGATAGGAATTCGTAAGTTAAGAAATTATTTTGCACATAAGAATTTATCTAAGTACAACTTTAAATTTCCAGATAATGATCGGTTATATCCATTTACAGAGAATGATAATTGCGAATTATTTTATGATTTAATCTCAAATTATATTTTTAATATTATCTGTAAAGTTGCGCTTACTTCATTAACTATTTCACGTGATATACAACAAGATGATTTGATTAAGAAATTTCAGTACTCAATAGTAACTTTTACCCCTGAAGATATTTTAATTGATAAGGGTATTGATCCGACTACATTAACAGGTTGGAATGATTTAAAAGAATCCGATAAGTATAGACATGCTGAAAATGCCTCGAACATAAAAGTATTAAGTTTAATTTTTTCTCATATACCTCAATAAGTGATGTAATCAATGTAAATTAGTTTAAATTGATTTAAAAATCTTGATGAGGGAATATGGAAGATCATTTAAAAAATGCACAAATAGAGCTACAACATATACTATTAGAACTTAATAGCAATAGAACACATCATATGAGACATTTTATAGACTCATATTTTTGCTATTCAAATAATTTTATAAATAAAAATGGAAATGCTAAATGGCAAAATTTGCTTTGGACTCAGAAGATATCGAATGAAGCAAAAAAAGTATTTTATGAATATGAAACAAAACTAATAAAATATAAAAATGAAACTACTAAACGTAATAGTTTAAAAAAAGAAAGAGATAGAATGGTAACTCGTGACCACACCATTCCGTTAAGAGTGGTCATTAAGATAATAGAAAATGAGCATAAGATTAGCCCACTTAGTATTGAAAAGTTGCAAGCGATATTAGATGAAAATATATTCTATACAACAATAACTAAGGAGGAAGATGGTCTTCTACGGTCAAAAAAGCTTACATCTCAAATGCCTCAGGGTTATTACGATGAGCAAGATCATTTGTATCAAAAGTGGAATGCTCGCTATATATTTGCTGGAATAAATTTAGAATCTATAGATTGAAGTTTAGGTAATCCTTCGCCTTTCTGACATCATCATTCGACTAAATGGCTAATTGAAAGTCATAAATATTCGGTTATATTGGTCTCACCATTTCTAAACCCAAGGAGAGCAAAAATGGTTCAAGCTGGTCAAAAACCTGGCACAGGCTTCTATTTTTGTGTGCAATGCGGACACCGCGCCTACTTAGAAATTGGTACAGACCGATTACCCCCGTGTACCAAATGCCATGGCGTTCAATTTAACAATAAGAATGCCTAAGCAACACGCATAAAACAGCACTTACTGTTTTAAATAAAAGCCCTATCACCCGATGGGGCTTTTTTGTTAACGTATAAAACAACAGCAAAAGAAAAATAAAGGAACACCACATGGAAACCATACTTGGCTTATGTATAGGTATTGGACTTAGCGCAGCCTGCGGATTTCGAGTATTCGTACCACTATTGGTTATGAGTATTGCATCACTTTTAGGATGGTTCGAACCTATGAAAGGCTTCGAATGGCTTGCAATGCCATCGGTCTGTATTGCGCTTGCAGTCGCAACCGTATGTGAAGTTGCCGCTTACTACATACCGTGGGTAGACAACATGCTAGACACCGTAGCAACTCCCGCTGCCATGATTGCAGGCACACTCACCACCATGGCAGTAAGTAGCGGAGAAATGTCGCAATTCGCAAGTTGGGCAGCAGCCATTATTATTGGTGGAGGTACAGCAGGCGCAGTACAAATGAGCACAGTTGCAGTTCGTGGCGTATCAACAGCAACAACAGGCGGAGTAGCAAATCCACTTGTATCAACAGGTGAATGGATTGGAGCATTTCTACTTTCAATATTATCTTTAATTGTGCCTGTTCTTGTGGTTGTTCTAATTATTGTGCTGGCTATTTTTACAGTAAGATGGTTTCGAGAGAAAAAGAAAAATACAGTAAATTCAGAAATATCATAGTAAATAAAAACAAATGTTTATCTGTTCATGTTTTTTGAAATTTACATGAAAAATAGTTTAAATTTCATGCAAGAAAATGATTGATTTTCACCCATAAAAGACATATTTTTAATATGTGATTTATAAACCATAATAACTTTATGGATTTGTTCATATTTGAACTTTAAAAGTGTTTGGGGGGGGGGCAAAAAATGCAGATGATAAAATTTATAGTCGATGAAAAGCCTGCGGAAAATGGTATTAATAAAATACATAATGCAACAGCAGGTTGTGAAAACTTACCAAAACTAAGCGACCAAATTTTAATAGGCTATTTTGCAAATTATGAACTGGCATATAAAAGAGCAAGAATGAACTGGCCAAGAGAGAAAGTAGAAGCATGTGAAAAATGTTGTGATGTTTAATAAAACAACATATTTTAAACCCACCAATTGGTGGGTTTTATTTATATAAATCCTATAATTTATAAATTGAATAGAATGAAGATAATGAGAAAAATCACAATAAGCATTTTACTTGCTGCTACATGTTTTACAGGGCAGGCGGTATTTGCTCAAGCATCATCAGAAAATATAGCTACGCAAAGTTTTGAAGAAATTAAGCTAAAAAAAGACAATATTAAATACAAAGCGTATTTGCCAAAAAACTATGTACTATTTGAAGCTATAGAAGGCGACTTAAATAAAGATGGTAAACAGGATTTAGTTTTAATTGTAAAAGGTACAGATGCAAAGCAATGGGCAGAGCATGAGTATCAAGGGAAATTAGACCGTAACCGCCGTGGCATATTGGTGCTTTTAAATGAAAAAGGTGCATATAAAAAGATCGTGCAAAATTTAAGAGCCTTTTCATCTGAAAATGAAGAAGGTGGAGTTTATTTCCCACCTGAACTTAGTGTGGAAATTAATAAAAACAAATTGTTTATTCATTATGGACACGGGCGTTATGGATGGTGGGGCTATAGTTTTAGACTAGAAAATAATGATATGCGCTTAATTGGCTATGAAAATTCAAGTAATTATGGCCCTTATGTTTCAAGTGAAACGAGCATAAATTTATTAACAGGAAAAAAGCTGTATCGTAAAAATATGAATGAAGTGGGTGATGAAGATCCACGTTTTAAAGAAACATGGTCTAAAGTTAATTTTGCACCTATTTATTTATCTAAAATTAAAGACTTTGATGAATTGATGATGGAATAACTTCATTTTTCACAGCATAAATGGCTTAAAAATTGCTATATAAAAACCATATTTGGCTTTTAATAAATGAAAAAATAGTAGGTAAAATATGGAATATGTAGAAACTTTAGAAAAAGCCCCTTTAGCTAAAAAGGCACATTTTATAGCGGCTTGGCCATTATTATTGGTTCTGTTTGGTGGAGCTATTGGCGGTGCTTTAGGCTGTGTCGCTTATATTCTTAATCTTAAAATTTATAAATCTCAAACCTTAAGTAAATTGCAAAAAGTTTTGGCAAATTTATTATGTGGTATGTCTGCTATAAGCTTATGGTGGTTTATTGCAACGTGGGTACAAAGTACAATTTCTTAAAAACCCGTTAGATTATTCTCTATAAATACATCAATTAATATATGTAAGTGTAGATTGTAAGAATTCCTGAATAAGCATCATTAAATAGATAAAAAATGTCGAATTGGGTTCTTATTGAAAAATATTTTCTATATGTGAGTGTTTTGTGGAAATTATTTTTATATAAGCTAGAAATTAAAAGATCTTAGGAAATTAATTTCAGCGACCTTTCACTATTATATGTTTCAAGGGTGTGACGGGAATCGAAAAGAGTAGCATGCTGTGAGCGGCGCAAAACGCGAGTGCAGTACTTACCCAAAAGGTCTCGATTCGACTTAGGACGCTATAGATCACAAGTTTATAGGCTATAAGATCATAACTTACAAAGTCATGATAGTTGAAGTAAACAAAACACTGTTTTTCCCAACACCCTAAAAAATTCTTCCGAATAAAATATAAAAATAATTTCTCAATTTATTATTCAAACATTCATTAAATCTTAATTAAATTAAATACCTAGAAAACTTAATATCTAATTTTTAAGTTACATTTAAGTTGTTAAATTTTAAGCTATTAGGGTAGGGTATTTTGAAATATTGCATTAAGATGATGATTAATAGATAGTGTTCTGGATATTTTAGATGCTTACTCAGGTTGAAAAATTACTTTCAGGACGTGCATTGACTCGCCGAAGTATTATTATTTTATTCACGCTTATTATGGGGTGGATAGATCTTGCTACAGGCTATGAATATTCCTTTTCAGTGTTCTATTTAATTCCCGTTTCTGTCGCTGTTTGGTATGACAACACTAAAGTAACTGTTCTTTCTATATTAGGCGCAACGTGCATGTGGTTATATGCAGATTTTAGCTCGGGACATCAATATACGCAGACACTTGCGCCATATTGGAATGCTTTTGTTCGCTTAGCATTTTTTAGTGTAGTGGCTATTTTGCTATTTAAAGTACGTGGAAGTTTAATTGCAATGACTAAAATGGCAATGAGAGATAGCCTAACTGCTTTAAGTAATTCTCGTGCATTTCAAATGCAATATGATGATATTCGAAGAAATTCACATAAATCTTCACATGGTTTTGCGGTAGGTGTCATAGATTTAGATGGCTTTAAAAAAATCAATGATTCTTTAGGGCATTCTAAAGGTGACGACGTGTTAGTTGCGTTTGCAGAAATTTTAAAAAAAGCCACTAGAAGTACTGATATTGTTGCGCGAATGGGCGGAGATGAGTTTATTGTTATATTAAAAAGAACAGATGCCAAAGGTGCTGAAGAGTATTCTGCACGTTTAAGACGCGCTTTTAATGAAAGTGGTTTAAAAGAACAGTCAGGTGTAGATTTTAGTATGGGAATCATTTTGTTCGATCATCTTCCTGAAGATTTAGATGATGCAACACATGCAGCAGATATGCTGATGTATAAAGCCAAAGCACTTGGTAAATCACAAACGACAATTCAAATTGCTTAAGAACGGTTAGGGCTAAATGAGCTGAAAGATTGACAGTCGAAATGCATCTTGCTACTTTGCGTTTTTTCCTCCCTATGCTGTAATTTCATGCCTTTAGACGATAAATTTGTATATATGCCTCCGCAAGAACCACTTTCTATTGTCTATGAAGATGATGATTTAGTAGTGATTGAAAAGCCTGCGGAATTGTTGTCTGTACCTGGGCGTTTACCTGAACACCATGACAGTGCATATTTACGTGTTTTGGAAAAATATCCAAATGCAAAAATTACGCATCGTTTAGATATGGCAACTTCGGGCATTTTAATGTTTGCTAAACATAGAGATGCTGAAGTGGCTATTAGCAAGATGTTTCAAGCGCGAACTGTAACGAAGAACTATATTGCTTTGGTTCAAGGGAAGCTTGATGGTGAGGGAAGTGTAGAGGTTCCTTTAATTACAGATTGGGAAAACAGACCACGTCAGATGGTGCATTTTGAGTTAGGTAAATCTGCAAAAACTTTATATCAAGCATTGGAATATAATGCAGAAGAAGATATTACACGCGTTTTACTTACGCCAATTACAGGGCGTTCGCATCAACTTCGTGTGCATATGATGCATATTGGTCATCCTATTACTGGCGATAAAATTTATCATCCTGAACCAGATTTAAGTTTATTAAATAGAATGGCGTTGCATGCAAGTTATTTGGCGTTTAAGCAGCCATTAAGTGGTAAAGAAGTTGAAATTAAAGGCAATGTGCCGTTTTGATATTGTTCATTGCAAAATCAATAGTTAATTGTACGAAGTCGTAATTAATCTCCAAATTGAAACATATATAGGCTAATCTAGACCATAGAAATATATGTTCAAAATAAGGAAAAACAATGTCACGCGATTATCAACAATTCCCAGATGATGACAACGGCAACGTACTTTGGCAAATGGCTGAAGATGGTGATGATTTAACTGTTGCTCATGAAATTGAATATTCAATTGCATTTAAAAACCAAGAAACTGCGGAAAAATGTGCACTTTTCTTATTAAATGAAGAGCAAAAAATTTCGTTATTCCAAGACGAAGAAACAGATGAATGGTTCATTACAATTTATGTTTATATGGAACCAGACTATTCAGATATTGTAGATTTAGAAGAATGGTTCACTAAAATTGGAACTGAGTATAATGGCGAATACGATGGTTGGGGCTGTATGGCTTACGTCTACGATGATGAAGACGAAGATTTAGACACAGAACAACCTGCATAAAATGCGAATTTAAGTATTATTAAAAGCATGTCCATAGACATGCTTTTTATTTTGTTTATATATTTAAAAAATAAAAAACCATACTTTAAATAAGACTTTTCACTACATCAAAGAAATATAAAAATGTTATAGTGTATTTTTATATTTTTTCTTCTTTTTTTGAGATTTTTTATGTCTTTACCAAATTGCCCACAGTGCCAATCAGAATACACATACGAAGATGGCGACCTACTTATTTGCCCTGAATGTTCACACGAATGGAAAGCTGGCGAAACTTCAGAAGCAGAAATTGACGCTATTATTAAAGATGCAAATGGCAACGTACTTGCAGATGGCGATACCGTAACTGTAATTAAAGATTTGAAAATTAAAGGTTCATCATCTGTAGTAAAAGTTGGTACTAAAGTTAAAAATATTCGCCTATTACCAGATGCTGCTGATGGACATGATATTGATTGTAAAATTGATGGCGTTGGCGCAATGAAATTGAAGTCAGAATATGTGAAAAAAGCATAAGCTTTTTTTAAAAAAAAGCACAGTCATTCAATGCATTGTGCTTTTTTATTGCCTATCAAAATATAAAATAAGTGATATGGGTTTTAATGCAGATTTACTAAAATGAACATGGTATAAATTAATTAAAATATTTTGAAGATTATCCTATGCCACACATTCATCTTGAATATTCAGACAATATTGAAAATTTAGAAGTAAAACCATTATTAATTTCATTGAATCAGGCCTTAATTCAAGGCGGATATGCTCAAGCGGGATTAGACATAAAAAGCCGTGCAATCTGCCAAACAGATTATGTGATTGGTGATAATGAACAAAATCAGGCATATATGCATCTTAAATTGTCTTTGTTAACAGGACGATCTGCCGAATTAAGAAAAGAAATTGCAGAAAAATTACTTGAAGTTCTTTGTGAAAAAGCGCCTAAACAATCTAATGTCACAGTTCAGTTTTGTGTGGAAGTTTTGGAAATGCAACGTGATATTTATGCAAAAAAAATTGTAAGTTCAAACTAAAATTTAAAGGCAAAACTTATAGGTGGTTTTGCCTTTTTTCGGACATTTATAAATAAAAATATTGAATAAAGTGATGTGTAATAAACACTTATTTTAATAAGCTACTTTTCTATTCATAAAAAGTCATTTATATTTCATATGAATAGAATAAATTGTGATTAGTCTATTTAAATACACATAAATAAAAGCAATTAAAAGAGGTGTGGTATGTCAGGATGGTTTGAAATCACTCAAGCGAATGATGGTCAATATCGCTTTAGTTTAAAAGCAGGTAATGGAGAAGCTATCCTTACAAGTGAACTTTATAAAGCAAAGCCATCGGCACTTGTGGGTATTGAATCGGTTCAAAAAAATTGTATAGATGATTCTCGTTATGAACGTTTGACTGCAAAAAATGGAAAACCTTATTTTAATTTAAAAGCGGCTAATCATCAGGTCATTGGTACAAGTCAGCTTTATTCTAGTGAGCAATCACGAGAAAAAGGCATAGATTCTGTTAAAAATAATGGAATACAAACAGTTATTAAAGATTTAACCTGATTATTCGTTGTAGTGAATTGAAAATTGCATGCTTAGGCATGCTTTTTTTATTATTGAGAAATGAATATTTTAAGATTTTGTTTTACTTATAAGTAGAATAAGGCTGGCGTAGATGTTTAAAAATACATGATAAGTAACATATTTTTTATTGCATTTATTGATAAGTTAAACTAAATAATAAGGATTTGGATGGGGTAAATCTTTTGTTTGTTCAGTTAATTGGCGATAAACATAATGCACAAGAAATTTTATTTAAAATAAAACAATGGGATAGGGCTATTGAAAGTTTAGATTTACAAGCAATAACTGATATGTGTTCAGATCACTTTAAGGTGTTTGACGTGAGTAGTCAGCAAAATAATGTTAGTGAACTTAAACAATTGTGGGAAAAGTATAGTAGTGATTTTGTCGATGATGTACGTGTATATAGACGAAAGGTAGAAATTCATGCGAAATCAGATTTAGCGTTTATGCATTGTTATTCCAAAATTGATTATGCTGATACAACGCGAGCGTTAAATTTACCTTGGTGTCGAACAACGTTTTGTTTTGAGAAAATTCAAGGTAAATGGAAGGTTGCACATCAACATATTTCTATACCGAACTCACTACATTAAAGGGTAATGAAGGTATTTGTAATACTTATTGTATTTATTTTACTGTGTAAATTTTAAATCTAATTTAAATTGGGAAAAAATATGGCATTTGACGATTTTTATAGGCTAAGTTCACATGCCGTCATACTCAATGAAAATAATGAAGTTCTATTGCTAAAAGCAACTTATACCAATTGTGCTTGGGGATTGCCTGGTGGTGGGTTGGATATGGGGGAAACCATACATGCTGCACTTATTCGTGAATGCAAAGAAGAGTTGGGCTGCGATATACATATAGACTACTTATCTGGTGTGTATTTTCACTCTGCGGTAACCTCACATGCATTTTTATTTAAATGTCATTTAGCTGAAAATTCAAATATTAAATTGAGTTCAGAGCATTCTGAATTTAGATGGTTTTCTGTAGATGAGTTAAGTTCTGTGCAGAAACAACGCGTACAAGATTGTATTTTATTTAATGGGGAAGTGGTAAGTCGGGTGTTTTAGGTTTTAATTTTTCATTGCACAAAAATAAATAATACTTTTTATATATAAAAGAAATTAATGCGGAAAAGTAATTGTTAGATGAAAAAAACCTCTGAATTATTAAATTCCAATTACCTTTAAATAAAGCAAAAAAAAATGCACCAAGGAGGAGCATCTTTTTTATTTAAAGGAATATATTTTCTAAAAAATATTTACATATATTGTTTTATATATAAATAAATTTTGAAATTTTATCTGCATGGTGGATGACGCTTTGAGAAACTTTTGTGTGGAATGTTTCTTCATCGTATGTGCTTATTGGGCAACTCACAGATAATACTGCAATCATTTCCTTATTTGATTGATTGTAAACAGGTGCTGCGCAAGCTGCCATGTCAGCATTGAAATGTCCCCAGCTCACCATAAAAGGTTCTTTTCTAACGTGTTCAAGTCGAGCAAGTAAGCTCTCTAAATCATGTGGTGTACGTTCAGAAAAAACTTTCCAATCGCTAAAGTCTTTATAACGTCTTTTTACTTCGGGTGTTGGTAATCTAGACAACATAAGTTGACCAATAACAGTTGCATGCGCAGGCCAATGTGTACCAATTTGAAGGGTGCTAGTAAATGCCCCCATAGATTGTACATTATTGATAAATACAACATTTGTGCCTTCTAAAATAGACAAATGTACAGCTATTTTTATACGATCCCGTAACTCTTTCATAATTGGCGATGAAAGCTCGTTAAGGGATTGTTTAGATAGACTATTAAACCCTAAAGACATTACTCGGCTATCTAGAGCATAAGTTTTTTGGGATAGTTTTCTTAGGTATCCACAATGCTCTAATGTGTAAATTAAGCGAAATGCGCTAGAACGATTCACATCAATTTTTTCTGCAATTTCAGAAATCGTCATTTCCTGATTATCTTCGTCAAATAATGCAAGAATTGCTAAGCCTCGTATTAAGCCAGGTACTAAGTAGCGGTCCTCATTTTTATTAACTTCTTGATCTAGCATTACTTCTACTTCAGTCGAATTCATCAGTAAGTTTGCCTTAACTATATTAATGTTTGCCCCGAAAGAGGGATGCCATGCACTATATTTTAGCGAGCTTGGATAAACTGCACAATGTTTATATACAAAACATAATTTATTATTTAAAACGTTACAAGATATTTATTTTATATAAGTTGCTGAATTTATGCTTTAAATATTAATTGACAAATATTTTAGTTAAAGCTTATCCTCATACTATGTTTTAAATATTAAATAAAGTTTTGTTGGTAAAACATGGAGATGGTCTCGTGAATTGGATTTCTGTTTGTAAAGTAGATGATGTAGCAGAAGAAGAGCCGAAGGCAATTGAGATCAATGATAAAAAAATTGGTGTTTTTTTTATTAATGAAAATTATTTCGCAATAGAAAATGTTTGTCCTCATGCATTTGCTTTATTAACTGAAGGTTTCATTGAAGATTCAACAGTTGAATGTCCATTACATGAGGCAATTTTCGATATTCCAACTGGGCGTTTAGAGAGTGGCCCAGGTTGTCGCGATTTATGCACATATCCCGTTCGAGTTGAGAACGAAGAAATTCAAATTCAACTTTAAAAATTGTGTGATTAGGGAAGAGATCAAATGAAGCAATATAACGAAAAGCTAGCTAGATGGATTAATGCAACACCTTCAAGCGATGCAGGTATTAATAATATTCAAATTCCAGGTCAAGTCGAGCACTTGGTATGGCAAAACCGCTACAAAGAACCAAGCCCGTATGAGCAAGATTTTGTTCAGCATTTAATTACTGCATTCACCAATGGTGTAACTGAATTAGATGACTTAGTGAATGCATTAAATGGTCAAGGGTTTAGAGATGAATCTGGTGATTTATGGTCAGTTGGAAGCTTTTCCGCTGAAATGCAACGTTTAGGTTATTAACAGATAAGGACATCATGATGACTATTGCAGAAATGAATGTTGAACAATATTTAGATCTTGGTTTACGTGACCAATGGTATCCAGTATTGGCAAGTTGGGAAGTGGGTTCTAACCCTGTTGGTATTACACGTTTAGGCGAAAATATTGTTGTATGGCGTGATGACAAAGGGCAAGTTCATGCATTGGAAGATCGCTGTCCGCACCGTGGTGCGCGTCTATCATTAGGTTGGAACTTAGGTAACCGTATTGCATGTTGGTATCACGGTGTTGAAGTTCGTCATGATGGTGTGGTGGAAGATGTACCTGCGGTTCACGATTGCCCATTAAAAGGCAGTGACTGCGTAAAAACGTATCAAGTTCAAGAATTACACGGTGCAATTTTCATTTGGTTTGGTATTGACGACAACGAAGCACCTGCTGAACTGGTGCTTCCAGATCAACTCGCAAGCGAAGAATGGAGTTCATTTCTTTGCATGGCAGACTGGAAAGTGAACCATCAATATGCAGTAGATAATGTGATGGATCCGATGCACGGTACTTATTTGCATTGCACATCGCACTCAATGGCAGATGGTGAAAAAACTGCAGAAATGAAACATCGTCCAACGAAAGATGGTTTTGTTTTTGAAAAAGAAGGTCAAACAGGTGTGAACTTTGACTGGGTTGAATACGGTCAAACAGGTGCTGCTTGGTTACGTTTATCTATTCCTTATCGTAAACAGTTTGGTCCAGGTGGTGAATTCTGGATTGTTGGTTTTGCGACCCCAATTGATGAAAACAATACACGTGTATTCTTCTGGCGTTGTCGTAAAGTTTCAGGTTGGCAACGTAATGTATGGCGTTTCTTATACCGCAATCATTTAGAGCAATTGCATTGGGATGTATTAGAACAAGACCGCATTATTTTAGAAAATCTTGCACCAAATGCCCGTAAACACGAATTCCTTTATCAGCATGATGTTGGTTTATCACGCTTACGTCGCCTCATGAAAAAAGAAGCAGAAAAGCAGCTTAAAAAATTTGCAACACTTCAAGGTTCTCAAAATGAAAACCGCATTGAAATGAAGGAAGCATCTCATGGCTAATCTGCCAATTTTAGCGGGTAAACGCATTCTTGTGACAGGTGCTGCACGTGGTTTAGGGCGTGATTTCGCTCAAGCTGCTGCTGAAGCTGGCGCATCGGTTGTGATGGCAGATATTTTGGTGGACTTGGTTCGTCAAGAAGCGAAGGTACTCTCTGAACAAGGATTAGATGTTTCTGCAGTTGAAATTGATTTAAGTCAAAAAGCATCTGTTCAGAAAGCGGTAGATCAAGCGGTTGCAACATTAAATGGTCTAGATGGCTTAATTAACTGTGCCGCTTTGGCAACAGGTGTTGGCGGTGTGTCACTCATGGAATATGACGAAGATCTTTGGGATCGAGTGATGACTGTTAATGTAAAAGGCACTTGGTTGGTGACACAAGCATGCGTTCCACATTTGAAAAAGTCGGGTTCAGGAAAAATTGTCAATATTGCATCGGACACCGCAATGTGGGGTGCTCAGCGTTTAATGGCTTATGTTGCAAGTAAGGGGGCAATTATTTCAATGACCCGTTCTATGGCACGTGAGTTAGGTGAAGACAATATTTGTGTCAACACCATTAGCCCAGGTTTAACGCTAGTAGAAGCAACGGAATATGTACCTCAGGCTCGTCATGATTTGTATGTCAATGGAAGAGCAATACAACGTCAACAACATCCACAGGATTTGAACGGCACAGCGATTTATCTACTTTCAGATATGTCTTCTTTTGTGACGGGTCAAAACATTCCTGTGAATGGCGGCTTTGTATTTAATTAAGGAGCAACACATGATTACAGGTATTGAAGTTCTAAAATTTGGTGTTGAAGACCGAGCTGAAGCAAAAACGTTTTTGGCAGATTTTGGTTTAACAGCAACTACTTCAGATATTGAAGGTACAGATTTATATCAAACACAAAATGGCTGCAAAGTTTATTTATTTGATATAGCAGATGAACGTTTACCAGAAGCCATTGAGGCAGGTTCTACTTTACGTGAAGTGACTTGGGGTGTTGAAAATGATCAAGACCTTGACGCTTTAAAAGCAAAACTTTCTGCTGAACCAAAGTTCAATGCTACGGATAGTCAAGTTGAATGTCTTGATCCAAATGGTATGACCATTGTTTTTAAAAAGACAATTACCAAAGAAATTTCTCAAGCGAAAACTGAGGGTATTAATCAGTTTGGCAATATTCAGCGTGTGAACGCAGCAAGTCCTGTTTATGAAAAAGCAGAGCCTGTTGATATTGGTCATGTTGTATTTTTCACACCAGATTTAAAAACTACCCAAGCTTTCTATATTGAAAAATTAGGCTTCCATTTATCTGATGCTTACACAAACCGTGGCGCATTTTTACGTTGTCGTGGTGAAGGTTTCCATCATGATTTGTTCTTGCTTTCTATTCCGAATAAACCTGCTGGTTTAAACCATGTTGCCTTTGTTGTTCGTGATATTCATGAAGTGATTGGTGGTGGTTTGAGTATGAACCGTCAGCAATGGTCAACCTTTATTGGGCCTGGTCGCCATCCTATTTCATCTGCGTATTTTTGGTATGTGAATTCGCCATTGGGTGGAGCTTTTGAGTACTACACCAACGATGATTATTTAACAGAAGAATGGCAACCACGTGAAGAAGAGCATCGTTTAGAACTCTTTACGGAGTGGGCGATTGAAGGTGGTTTAGACCACGAAACACGTCGCCAAGTTAAACCAGCGTAACGAATAGAAGATAAGGATATCGACAACATGAATAAAATTGTGATTGTAGGTGCTGGGCAAGCTGCGGGTTGGGCAGTTCATACGCTACGAACCCAAGGATATGACGGTGAAATTCATGTTGTTTCTAACGAAGACAGCGTTTTTTACGAGCGTCCGCCTTTGTCTAAGCAAGTACTTTCGAAAGAAGCGACTGTAGAAAGCCTAAATTTATTTACCGCAGAGCAACTTGATGAGTTTTCAGTGATTTGGCACAAACCCGATTTGGCTGTGAACATAGATAAATTTGCTAAAACGGTTCAATTAAAAAGTGGAAAAACGCTTTCATATGACAAGTTGCTCATTGCAACTGGAAGCCGTGCTCGTATTCCTGTTGCGCAATGGTCAGAACTTAAAAATGTTTACACGATGAGAGATATTCAAGATTGCCAAAATTTAGCAGAACAATTTAAGACTGCACAAAATATTGCTGTTATTGGCGGTGGTTGGATTGGTCTTGAAATTGCAGCAACAGCACGTAAGCAAGGAAAAAATGTTGAAATTTTTGAATATGGTTCTCGCCTTTGTGCAAGAAGCGTAAGTCCTGAAGTTTCCATATTTCTAAAAAACTTACATGAAGATGCAGGCACAAAGATTCATTTAAATGCGACTCAATTAAATCTGAATGAAGTTGAAAGTCAGAAAATTGAAGTGCAAAACGTGGATAGCGGTACACATATATTTGATTGTGTAGTGGTTGGTGCAGGCGCTGAAATTGCAAAAGAATTAGCAACTGCTGCATCACTAGATGTTAAAGATGGCATTGTTGTGAATGAGTATGGTCAGTCATCTGATCCAGATATTTATGCAGCCGGTGATGTCGCAATACATCCATCTTTAGGTTACTGCATTCAGTCTTGGGCAAATGCACAAAACCAAGCAATTTCAGCAGCAAAATCAATGTTAGGTGATCTAACACCATATCAAGATATTCCTTGGTTATGGTCAGATCAATATCAATGCAATATTCAAATTTTGGGGACGTATCAGCCTGAACAAACCTCTCAGGTGGTTATACGTAAAACAAATTCTACTCAGCAATGCTTTTTCTATCTCAATGAAAAAAATCAGCTTATTAACATGATTGCAGTGAATGAAGCGAAGTTAGTCAAACTTGCAAAAAGATGGTTAGCAAGTGCTAAAGAGCTCGATCCACAACAACTACAAGATTTAGATTTTAATTTAATGAAATTGAAATAGCAGAGCCAGGAATATCACTTAGCGCATATTCGAAGGAACGTATCATGGAAAGTGAAACTAAGACAGGTATAAAACATTGGACACCAGCCATCATTTTGATGATCTGCGTTGTTCTCGCATTTTTTGACAAGATTAGTATTGCAGTATTGTTTTCCGATTCTACATTTTTAGATGTAATGGGAATTGGTAACGACAAGGCAAAACTAGGATGGCTAATGACCAGTTTCTTGCTGGCATATGGTTTTTCATCAATGTTCTTAAGTTTCTTGGGAGATATTTTTTGTCCTAAGAAAATGTTGTTTTGGAGTGTAGCTTCATGGGGTTTACTCATGTTAGCAATGGGATTTACCTCAGACTTCACAACACTTGTTGTACTTCGAATTTTACTTGGTTTAGCTGAAGGTCCTTTGTTTGCATTGGCATATACCATTGTTAAGCAAACCTATACTGATCGTCAGCAAGCTCGTGCATCTACAATGTTTTTACTAGGTACACCAATTGGTGCTTTCCTTGGTTTCCCAATTACTGCATATGTTTTAGCTCATTACGATTGGCATTCAACATTCTTTGTAATGGCAGCATTAACACTTGTTGTTATGGCATTGGTTTACTTCGGTTTACGTAACTTAGAGTTAAAACGTACTGTCGATTTAGCGGGTGTTGCTAAGCGTGTGAATTTTAAAGAGCACCTAGCGAATACTAAAAAGCTTCTTACCAATAGTGCATTCTGGCTTATTTGTATTTTTAACATTGCCTTGATGACTTATTTGTGGGGTCTAAACAGTTGGGTGCCGTCATATCTTATTCAAGACAAAGGCTTCAACTTGAAAGAGTTTGGTATTTACTCAAGCTTCCCATTCATTGCGATGTTGATTGGTGAAATTGTAGGTGCTGTCTTCTCTGACAAGCTTGGTAAGCGTGCAATTCAAGTGAGTGGTGGCTTATTTGTCGCGGGTATTTTCATGTACCTAATGGTTATTGCAACAAATCCAATGGTCGTAATTTTAGCAATGTCATTAAGTGCGATGGCTTGGGGCTTTGGTGTTGCTGCGGTATTTGCATTACTTGCCCGTATTACAACAGCAGACGTTGGTGCTACAGCAGGTGGAATCTTCAATGGTTTAGGTAACTTTGCCAGTGCAGCGGCTCCAGTCATTATTGGTGCAATTGTGATGCAAACAGGCAGTTTCAATTTAGGTATTACATTCCTTGCTGTAGTTGCAGTCGTTGGTTCGTTCTTCCTTGCTCCATTATTGAAGCGTTACTAAAACTAAAAGTTTACTTGTCACAAGCTGTGATTGGAAAACAAGAATTTAACAAACGGACTGATGAAATCAAAAGTTATTACGATTCAGTCCAAAACTTAAAGGAGTGAGTTTCATGTCAACTCAACAATTTGAATCTTGGAAACAACCAGAAGACAAAACTTTAGAAGAGTGGATTGGTGGACGTATTGCTCGCTTTGAAACTCGTAAATACGATTTTGATGCTTTGAAATTCCAAGCAGATTACGATCCTAAATATCGCCGTGCTCAAATGCGTTATATGGGTACTGGCGCTACAGGTGTAGCGAGTGATAGCAACACAGTTCCTGCGGAAAACTTTACATTTTCAACAATGGTTCTACCACCTCAGTGTGAAGGTCCATTGCATATTCATCATGATGTTGAAGAAGTGTTTTTCATGCTTCGTGGCGAAATTGATTTGTTCATTGAGCATGAAGGTCAGAAATTTTCTACACGTTTAAAAGAGCGTGATTTGATTTCAATTCCACCTGGTATTTACCGTGGTTTGTTTAACCCAGGTACTGAAGATGCGTTGATGTGTGTGATGTTAGGTACAGGAAAGCCAACAATTCCGAACTACCCGCCTGAGCATCCATTGTCTCAAATCGAGCGTTAATTTATTTAGGATTCGAAGTCATGACTTATATCGCACAACTCGCACAAGTTGAATTGAAAACTGTTCAATTTAATGGCGTGAAGCAGTCTTACAGAGAAGCAGGACAAGGTAAAACTTTGGTATTGCTCCACGGTATTAGTTCCGGTTCAGGTTCTTGGATCAGACAACTTCAAGATTTAAGCCATGACTTTCATATCATTGCTTGGGATGCACCAGGCTATGGAGAATCTGATTTATTAAATACAGCACAACCCAATGCAACTGATTATGCAAAGCGTTTAAAAGGCATGTTAGATGCATTGAATTTAAACAATATTATTTTAGTTGGGCATTCATTGGGTGCATTACAGGCAGCAGCATTTAATGCTTTATACCCTGAATGCGTAAATGCTTTAGTTCTTGCGAATGTAGCGCAAGGATATAAAGATTTTGATGCTCAGAAACAACAAGATGTTTTTGAAAAAAGACCGAAAATGTTGAAAGAACTTGGTGCAACGGGAATGGCTAATTCACGTGGACCTTATTTAGTTGCACATGCAACACAAAATGCGATGGAACTGATTACCGCTGTTATGCAAGACATCAGCTTAGATGGTTTTACGCATGCATCTTATTTATTGGCTTACGACTCAATACAAAGTTATTTGCGAGAACAGCAAAAAAATACGCATGTGGTAATGGGCATGTCAGATGGCATTACACCTGCACAAGATATTCAAGCATTGGCAGATACATATAAATTCGGTCATTGCTATCAAATTGAAGATGCTGGGCATTTGAGTTATCTCGACCAAGCAGAGCAATTTAATCAAATTTTATTATCGCTTAAGTAAGCGTTTATGTGAGTTAAGGATATGAGCTTCCAATTGAATGGAAAAAATGCAGTTGTTACAGGTGGCTCGTCGGGTATTGGGCTAGCAACAGTTGAATTGCTTGTTGCTGAAGGTGCCAATGTCGCATGGTGTGGGCGTAATGAACAACGCTTAGCGGAATCGAAAGAATTTATTTTATCGCGTTATCCAAATGCAAAAGTATTAACAGCAACTTGTAATGTTTTAGATAAACAAGACGTTATTCAATTTGCAAACAACGTTGAAAAAGAATTTGGTGGTGTAGATATCTTAATTAATAACGCAGGTCAGGGACGTGTTTCAAACTTTGAAAACACGGAAGATGAAGATTGGCTAAAAGAAATTGAGCTGAAATATTTTAGCGTATTACATCCTGTAAAAGCATTTTTACCGGCTTTAAAACAGTCGAATTTTGGTTCTATTACCAACGTAAATTCACTACTTGCGTTACAGCCAGAGCCTCACATGATTGCGACTTCTTCAGCACGTGCTGCTTTGTTGAACTTAACGCATTCGTTGGCACATGAGTTTTCTCAATACAACATTCGCGTCAATTCAATTTTATTGGGCATGGTTGAATCTGCACAATGGAAACGCCGTTTTGCAGACCGTTCTGACCAAGATCAATCTTGGGAAGAATGGATTGGCAATATAGCGAAAAAACGTGGCATTCCAATGGCACGTTTAGGTAAGCCTGAAGAACCAGCTCGCGCGCTTGTTTTCTTAGCATCACCATTGGCTTCATACACAACAGGTTCAACCATTGATGTGTCTGGCGGCTTCAATAAGCATCTATAAGGTGAATATATGAAACAGTTAATGATGATTGGATTTGGAGCAATGGCAAATGAAGTGTGTAGTCATTTGCCAAAAGATCTTGAATTGAAATGGGTGGTTGTACCTGAGCGTAGTGTTGACGCTGTAAAGCAAAAGGTCGCAGCAGATGTACATGTCATTTCTAAAATCGATGACTGTTTAGGTGAGCCTGATTATGTCATTGAGGTTGCAGGGCAAGCTGCGGTTAAAGAACATGCTTTAGATGTGTTGAAACGCGGTTGGACGATTGGTCTGATTTCTGTAGGCACATTGGCAGATCCTGCATTTTTCGAAAAATTGCAAAAAACTGCGGAAAAGTCAGGGGCACATCTTCACTTATTAGCAGGTGCAATTGCAGGAATTGATGGCATTGCCGCAGCGAAAGAAGGTGGACTTGAGAAAGTGACTTATAAAGGTTGTAAAAGCCCAAATAGCTGGCGTGGTAGTTATGCAGAAAAACTCATTGATTTAGATAACGTAAAAGAAGCAACAGTATTTTATACAGGAACAGCCCGTGAAGCTGCATTGAATTTTCCTGCAAATGCCAATGTGGCGGCAACCATTGCTTTAGCTGGCATTGGTATGGATGAAACGATGGTAGAGCTTACGGTCGATCCAAATATTAGTCAAAACAAACACACCATTGTGGCAGAAGGTCGCTTTGGTCAAATGAGTATAGAAATGATTGGTGTGCCTTTGGAAAGTAATCCGAAAACATCAACATTGGCTGCATTGAGTGTCATTCGTGCATGCAGAAATAGCGTAGACGCAATTCAGATTTAAAAGGGATAGGTGAGTGCCATGGTAAAAGAAATTTATATTGCAGGTGAGTGGCGTCTTGGTCGAGGGAATGTGATTCAAAGCCTATTTCCAGCAGATAACTCAGTAAATGCCGAAATTTCAACAGCAACTTTAGAAGATGTTGAAGAAGCGATTGTAAAAGCAGATCAAGCTTGGCGTAAGCCCGAATGGCGTAATTCATTACCGCATGAGCGTGCAAAAATTTTATATCGCGTGGCAGATATTATTGAGTCACGTGCCGATGAACTTTCAAAACTGCAAACACGTGACAATGGTAAACCTTTATCTGAAACACGTGCTTTAGTGATGAGTGCTGCGGCAACTGCACGTTTTAATGCGGCTGCATGTGAAACTTTTAATGAAGAGTTAACAACTCAACGCGCACCAGATTTCATGACCATGAGCGTGTATGAGCCTGTTGGTGTGGTTGCAGCAATCACACCTTGGAATTCACCGATTGCCAGTGAAGTACAAAAACTTGCACCTGCAATTGCAGCAGGGAATGCAGTTATTTTAAAACCTGCTGAAGCGACATCACTGATTGCGTTAGAGCTTGCGAAAATTTTTGAAGAAGCAGGCTTACCAAAAGGTATTTTAAGTGTACTTGTTGGTCGTGGTTCAGTAATTGGTGATGCGATTGCACAACATCCTTTGGTACGCAAAATTTCATTTACAGGTGGTACAACGACAGGTCGTCATTTAGCGCATATTGCAGCAGAAAAACTGATTACGACTTCGTTAGAGCTTGGTGGTAAATCACCAACAATTGTATTCCCAGATGCAGATATTGAAATTGCTGCAAAAGGGATTGCTTACGGTATTTTCAGTTCGGCTGGTCAGGCATGTATTGCAGGTTCACGTTTATTTATTCATCAATCTATTTATGAGCAATTTTTAAAACGCCTTGTTGAAATTACCGAAGGTTTACGCGTAGGTCATCCTGAAACACCAAATGTTCATATGGGTTCGCTGATTAACCAAAAACATTTGGAGTCTGTGCATCGTTATGTAGAACTTGCAAAGTCTGAGGGCGGAACAGTTGTCACAGGTGGTGAAGCCATTACTGACGGTGAATTTGCCAAAGGTAGTTTCTACAAACCAACCATTATTACAGGCTTAAAAAATAGCGCGCAAACATGCCAAGAAGAAATTTTTGGACCTGTTCTTGTAGTGATGTCTTACGACAATGAACAAGACTTAATTGAGCAAGCAAATGACAGTTGCTTTGGCTTGGCAGCTGGTATCTGGACTGAAAGCTATCGTAAAGCATGGAAAATTGCCCGTACTTTAGAAGTCGGAACAGTATGGATTAACACCTACAAAAAATTCTCGATTAGTGCGCCATTCGGTGGCTTTAAAGACAGTGGGATTGGTCGTGAAAAAGGTCGTCTAGGCATTTTGTCTTACATGCAACAGAAAAGCATTTATTTAGGTTTAAACGAACAAGCAAACCCTTGGTCTGATTAATACACATTGAAGGTTGTATTAGAAATTTAAAATTTAAGGAATGAAAAAATGACAGAAAGAGTAAATGTAGGCGAAGCAATCGCACGTGTATTAGAACAGCACCAAGTAGATAGTATTTATGGGGTAATTTCTATTCATAACTTACCTATTGCAGATGCAGTAGGTCGTCGTGAAAAGATTCGTTTTGTTGCAGCACGTGGTGAAGCTGGTTGTGTGACCATGGCAGATTCACATTCACGTTTTACAGGTTTAGGCGTTGCACTAACCAGTACAGGTGCAGGCGCGGGTAATGCTGTAGGTTCACTGATTGAAGCAATGAATGCAGGAAGCCCAGTATTGCATTTAACAGGTCAAGTAGAACGTGAATATTTAGACCGTGATGCAAGCTTCATTCATGAAACCAAAGACCAGCTGACTTTCTTAAAAGCATCAAGCAAAGCTGCATTTCGTATTACCAGCCCAGACAATGCGGTAGGTGTCATTCGTGAAGCCATTCGTGTGGCAACCACAGTGCCAATGGGACCTGTTAGTGTTGAAATTCCAATTGATGTTCAAGCAGCAGAAATTGATTTACCTGCAAACTTAGGTCCTGTAAAAGCGCTACAACTTCCTATTGCTGAAGATGCAGAAGTAAGTTTAATTGCAGATGCGATTAAAACTGCAAAACGTCCAGTATTTTGGATTGGTGGCGGTACTTTAAATGCAGTTGAAGAAGTTAAAGCCATTGCAGACTTAGGTATTCCTGTTGTGTCATCTACGCATGCACGTGGTGTTTTGGCAGATAATCATCCACGTACATTAGGCGCATTCCATAACTCAGCAGCTGTTGAAAAATTACTACAAGATGCAGATTTATTGGTTGTGGTGGGGTCACGCTTACGTAGTAATGAAACCAAAACTTATTCGGTGGTGTTCCCTGAAAATATTATTCAGGTCGATGCAAATCCAGTCGCACAACAACGTAACTACAAAATTGGTCAATTTGTTTGTGCAGATGCAAAAGACACGCTTGCACGTGTTGTAAATGCATTATCAGGCGTATCAAAAGTAGATGCAGCTTACGATGCAGAAATTAAAGCAGCTCGTGAAAACGCAATAGAAGCTTTACGTACGCAAATGGATCAATATGCCCTCATTTGTGATCATTTACGTGCAGCACTTCCTGAAGATGGCATTTTTGTTCGTGACATTACAATGTCGGGAAGCACTTGGGGAAGCCGTTTATTCCCAGTCCAAACACCAAATAAAAATATTCACTCACTTGCAGGTGCAATTGGCTTAGGTCTTGCACATGCCATTGGAGCATCTATTGCAAACCCAACAAAGAAAGTTGTTGGCTTAGTGGGTGATGGTGGCTTAATGCTTGGTATTGGTGAAATTGCCACAATGGCACAAGAAAATACCGACATGGTTCTTATGGTCATGAATGATGGTGGTTATGGCGTAATGCGCGGCATTCAAAATAATTACTTTGGTGGTCGTCAATATTTCAATGAATTGCACACACCAGATTATCAAGCCTTAGGTGAATCTATGGGCGTGAAAAGCTGGAAAGTGGGCAGTGCTGAGGAGTTCAAAACTGCAATTCAAGAAGCGATTAATTTGAATGGTCCAGCCGTGATTGAGCTAGATATGAATTCTATTGGTCCGCTTAAATTTGCAGGTCCACCACAAAAGAAATTGTATTAATTTGAAATAATCATTCATCATAAATTTTACTGAGTATTTAATACGTTAGGTGCTCAGTTCTTTGAATAAAAAATGAAAATAAGTAAAGACCGTCCAAAAAATAAGTGAAATTAAGAGATCAATAAATTTTAGTCTTTACTAAAAAGTGTTCAGTTTAGGTAGGTAAATTACTTAAGGAACATAAACGTGGAAAGGAAATCTTCAGAAAGTTGTATCTAAAAATAGACGACTCACTGAAAACTTTAGTGTTGTTTTGAATTATTAAGATACTGAAGTTTAAGCACCATTAGCGAATCTATTTAAAGCTAATTTTTTTTACATAACATCTGATACAAACAAAGTTTTATATGTAAAACATATGGATTGAGTGTGTATCGAAGGGGTAAACTATGAAAAAAGTACTGTTAGGGACAACTGCACTCTTACTTATGGCATCAGCAAGTCCATTGTTACATGCGAAAGATGATCCTTTAGAGTGGAAGAGTGAAGATGGAGCAAACTCATTTAAAGTAGGTGGTGTACTTCGTTTTAATCATCGCTATGAACAGTGGGATGAGAGTACAAACCGTGGTGCAGGTAAATTAGATTTCGATATTTTCCGTTTAGATTTAAAAGGAAATTATGGAGATTTTTATTTTAACGCAAGTCCAATCATTCAAGATCAAGAAATGACATCTATTGAAAAGGCTTATGTTGGATACAAAATAGATGAGAAGCAAAGCATAGAAGCAGGTTTGGTTTATAAACCATTTGCAATTTATCCATATCCACAAAATGGTTGGACATATCACATTCCATTTTTCTTAGGTTATGGCAACAACATTGCGCCTGGTGTGAATTGGAACTTTGACAATGCTAATTGGGATGTAAAGTTGGGTTATTACCCACGTATGCTAGATGCAGACTTACGTTATTCACCTGAAGCTGCAACTTTTGATGATTTATCAGAAAATCATTTACCGTTCCAATCTGGATACCAAAACGAAAAACGCAACCAGTTTAATGCGCGTGTTGTGCATAAGTTTGATACGGAAAGTCTTGGTAAACACGAAGTTGGCTTCTCTGGCTCAATTTCAGAGTTATATAACACAGAAACAAAAGATGATGGTAAATATCATGCTGTAGGTATTCATACAAACAGTAATTATAAGCGTTGGAATTTACAATCATCGATTATTCAGTATGAATACGATGCTAAAAACCCTGAAGGTGTTGATAACAATAGAACACTCATGGGTGCAAATGGTTTAACACCATCGTACTTTATTGCTTCTGAAGGGACTGTATCTAGTGTAAATCTTGCTTATACATTACCAATTAAGAATATGGGTAAGTTAAAAGCAGTTCGTTTTTACAATGACTACAGCTACTTAGATAAAGCGAAAAGTGACTGGAAATCATCTCAAATGAATACAACAGGTGCGATGTTCATTGCAAAGCCGTTTATGGTATGGGCTGATTATACTTGGGCTAAGAATGCGAACATTTTGGGTGGTGCACAAAATGGTACAGGCTTAACTTCTGGACAAGACTCTAAGTATTCAGATAAGTGGTTATATCGTGTAAATCTTAATTTAGGATTTACGTTCTAAGCACTTAAATATAAAAAAGCCCTCAATTGAGGGCTTTTTTATATTTAAATAATTTGTGGTGATTGTTATTTTTTATTTATTGGTCGTTTTAATTGTAAAGGTATATTTATGTTGGATTTATTATCTTCATTTTTTTCAGTTTGAACGAATTCTTGATACCTTTTAAATTCAGAATTAAAGTAATCCCGTATTAATTGCATTTTATATTTAATTCTATGCTCTTGTTTTTCATCTTCTTGTGAGTTTTGATATTCACTATCTGCAATGTCTCGAGCAAGAACACTAATTTTTGATAGAGTTAACTCTTGTTGTTGTACTTCCATTAGATACCTAAGCATTTTATATAGTAAAGCAATTAAAATTGATACCAATGTTATTATTAATAAGGTTAATGGTAAGCGTTGTATTATCAAAACATAAGCTTGTTCTAAAGTATTAATATTTTCTGAACTTGCAAGCGATGTGATATTTAACCAAGCACACATAAATAATATACATAACATTAATAATGGTATGGTACATAACCAATAATATGTTCTTTTTGATTCATTAGTTCTTTGATTAAAACCTATTAAATTATCAGGAACTAAGTTTACTTCTTTAGCTAATGCTTCTTTTCGTTCCTTTAATTTTGATATTTCATTCTCAATATCTTGATTATCTTTTTTTAAGTTTTCGTTATTCGAATTTAATCTATCTAATTCTGTGTTTTTAGCGGAAATCTGAGATTCTAAAGTTGCTTTTTGTGTATCTAAATTTTGTATAATAGATTTTAAGTCACCTTTAGTAGTTTCTAAACTTTTAATATTTTCCTCTAACTCCTCAATTAAATTTTCTTTTTCTAAAATATATTGATCAGTTTCATTTTTCTTTTGATTGAGTTCACCTCTACCATTGTTAATTTCAAGTTTGAGCTCGTTGAACTCGCTTAAGAAATTATCGCGATCATTATATAGATTTTTTAGATAATCTAATTCCTTATTAAAATCTTGTAAATTTAAGCCAAAAATCCATAAATTAGAGATGGTTATAGATTTTTGTTTTGAGGAAAATAGTACGGTTTTATCATAGATTATATTGAAGCTAGAAATAGCATCTTTAATTGTAAAAACAATTCGACCTTTATCATTTAGTTTTTCAGCAGTTATTTTTTTGGAAATATTAGTTATTGTTGTGTAATTTAACTCAAATTTACCTAATTTTTCAGGCTTAAATCCTATCGTATCTACGAAGATAAAGTCATCAAATATAATCCTTCCTATCTGATTAGATAATTTATATTGTGTTGTCTCATTTTTAAAAAGTTTAACTAACTGATTAGTATTTTCTATTTTTGTATTTGATAAGTTTTTTGCTTGGTAAACTTCAACGAACAACTCTTCATTTACTTCTTTGCTTAATAACTCATCTGTCTTAGTATTTATTAACTCGATATCAACTTGTAAACTCATTTCTGCCCCGTTTTTAAATTTGTTATAAAGCAATAAAAAAAGGGAGGGATTAACCCTCCCTTTTTAGAAATAAATCTAAAAAGCTATTACCAGCTTAACGCGCCACCAGTTTGGTAATCCGTTACGCGAGTTTCAAAGAAGTTCTTCTCTTTACGTAAGTCCATCATTTCAGACATCCACTGGAACGGATTCGTTACACCAGCAAATTGTTCAGGTAAGCCCAACTGAGCTAAACGACGGTTAGCAATAAACTTCAAGTATTCTTCCATCATCGCGGCATTCATACCCAATACACCACGTGGCATCGTGTCACGCGCATATTCGATTTCAAGCATAGTACCTTCAAGAATCATTTGAACGATTTCTTCTTGGAATTCAGCAGTCCAAAGACTAGGGTTTTCGATCTTGATTTGGTTAATCATATCGATACCAAAGTTCAAGTGCATAGATTCATCACGTAAAATGTATTGGAATTGCTCAGCAACACCGTTCATCTTATTACGACGACCCATAGATAAAATTTGGCTGAAACCACAGTAGAAGAAAATACCTTCAAGAACACAGTAGAATGCGATCAAGTTGCGAAGCAAAATTTGGTCGTTTTCAGGTGTACCTGTTTTGAAAGTAGGGTCGCTTAAAGATTGAGTATATTTCAAGCCCCAAGCTGCTTTACGAGCTACAGACGGAACTTCACGGTACATGTTGAAGACTTCGCCTTCATCCATACCTAAAGATTCGATACAGTATTGGTAAGCGTGCGTATGAATCGCTTCTTCAAATGCTTGACGTAAAATGTATTGACGGCATTCAGGGTTAGTAATATGACGATAAATCGCAAGAACTAAGTTGTTTGCAACCAAAGAATCGGCAGTAGAGAAGAAACCTAAAGAACGCATAACAATGGTACGTTCGTCTTCAGTTAAGCCATTTTCAGACTTCCAAAGCGCGATGTCGTGGTTCATGTTAACTTCTTGAGGCATCCAGTGGTTTGCACAACCATCTAGATACTTTTGCCAAGCCCATTCGTATTTAAATGGTACAAGTTGGTTCAAGTCAGCACGACAGTTAATCATTGCTTTGTCGTCAACTTGTACACGCTGAGCACCCATCTCAAGTTCTTCAAGACCAGGTGCAACATCTAAAGTTTCTAAAGCGTTAGATGCTCTTGCCAACGGATCGGTTGAATCTGTTGATGTTCTTGCAGCGGTGCGAGCGGGCTGTGGAGCTGCCACACTCGACGGTTCGTTGCGCTCATCAGATACAATCTGCGAATTAGTCGTTTTTTGCGGTTCGACGGGCGCAGACTTGTGTTCAGGTGCAGCCGGTTTTTGCGAATCATCTTCGAAATCGTCCCAACTTAGGATAGACATATTAAATTCTCTCTTCGTTGCTTTATATCTTTTATTTAGACATCTAACTTACGAAGTTCAGATGTCCCTACTATACGCTTAATTTGTGTAAGCAAAATTAAGTTTTACCAAGCTTTGTTTTAATCTTGTTCGAAAAAAGCAAAGTTCCACACTACTTATTTTGATTACGCTTTTGTTCTCTTGCTTTTACCCAAATGTAGCCAAGCGGGATATAAAACAAAACAAAAAAGGAAATGACCAAGGCTGCTAGTCCTAACATGTAGTTATGAGTCATATGAAGCATGGTTGTTTCCTTGTATTTAAGTTAAGAGGCTTTTCAGCCTCTTAAGTTTTACCACAAGCTTAATTGGGCTTGATTTGGATAGCTTCTGCAATGAGCTTGCACTTTTTCCCAACGATTAAATCGAAAGCGAATATAGTTACAAACACTAACAGGCTTATCCAGTGAGCAACTTATTCTCATCAGCATTTCCTTTTTGTAAAAGATGCTTTCAGAGGAGTGACTCGAACCCTAAACTTTGCTAAAGTATTCTTTGTTAAGTCGTCGAAAAATTTAACATCGAATACTTTAGTCATTCAGGGAAGTATTTCCTCTGAAAGCTTGGGTTTTCAAAACAATGGTCTGTCACTTGTGATAGGCCATTTTTTATTGCTTAAATTTTATAAGTCTTTAAATCCGCACCTCCTATTTTATTTGTATTCAGTTTGGAATCTCCCTAAATCCCTCTTTAAAAAGAGGGACTTTCACACCTTAAGATTAATAGATGTGATCCCCCTCCTTTTAGGAGGGGTTAGGGGAGGTTGTCAGCTTACTGACAAGCCTCACAATCTGGGTTGTCAATTGAACATGCCATTGGTACAGGAGCTGCTTGACCAAAACCTTCTTCTTCAACAGCTTCAGGTTTTTTCGCTTCTACTACAGGTGCTGCAACAACAGGAGCGGCAGTTGCAGTTGCTTTAACAGCATTTAACGCGCCAGTGTTAATTGTAGATTTCTCTGCAGATGTCGCACCTAATGCACGAAGGTAATAAGTTGTCTTAAGACCACGTAACCACGCCATTTTGTACGTCATATCTAGTTTCTTACCGTTTGCACCAGAGATGTAAAGGTTAAGAGACTGTGCTTGATCGATCCATTTTTGACGACGAGATGCAGCGTCAACAATCCAACGTGGTTCAACTTCAAATGCAGTTGCGAAGATTGCTTTTAATTCTTCAGGAATACGAGAAATCTTCTGAACAGAACCTTCGAAGTGTTTAAGGTCGTTCACCATTACAGAATCCCAAAGACCACGATCTTTTAACGCACGTACTAAGTACGGGTTGATCACTGTGAATTCACCAGAAAGGTTAGATTTCACATAAAGGTTTTGGAAAGTAGGCTCGATAGACTGAGAAACACCACAAATGTTAGAGATTGTTGCAGTTGGAGCAATCGCCATTACGTTAGAGTTACGCATACCGTCTTTTTGAACTTTGGCACGTAAAGTGTCCCAATCCAAACGAGTTGTACGGTCAACTTCGAACATGCGTTCTGGGCGTGATTTTGCAACAAGGTCTAATGAGTCAATTGGTAAAATACCTTGATCCCATAATGAACCTTTAAATGTTTCATACGCACCACGTTCAATTGCTAAATCGCTAGATGTTGCAATTGCGTAGTAAGAAATCACTTCCATAGATTCATCAGCAAAATCAACCGCTGCATCTGAACCGTAAGCAATTTGCATTTCGTATAAAGCATCTTGGAAGCCCATGATACCCATACCCACTGGACGATGTTTCAAGTTCGAGTTGCGAGCTTGTTCAACAGCGTAGTAGTTGATGTCAATTACGTTATCTAACATGCGAACAGCAGTTTTTACTGTACGAGCAAGTTTTTCACGGTCTAAAACACCACCTTGAACGTGTTGTACAAGGTTAATCGAACCTAAGTTACATACCGCAATTTCGTCTTGGTTTGTATTAAGCGTGATTTCTGTACATAAGTTAGATGAGTGAACTACGCCAACATGTTGTTGTGGTGAACGTAAGTTACAAACGTCTTTGAATGTGATCCACGGGTGACCTGTTTCAAACAACATAGAAAGCATTTTGCGCCATAAGTCTTTTGCACGTACTTTCTTATGAAGCATGTCAGTTTCTTTGGCAATTGCTTCGTAATGTGCATAACGTTCAGCAAATTCTTTACCTGTTAAGTCATGCAAATCTGGAGTTTCAGATGGCGTGAATAGTGTCCATTCAGCATCTTCAAATACACGTTGCATGAATAAGTCAGGAACCCAGTTCGCTGTGTTCATGTCATGTGTACGACGACGGTCGTCACCAGTGTTCTTACGAAGTTCAAGGAATTCTTCGATGTCTAAGTGCCAAGTTTCTAAGTATGCACAAACTGCACCTTTACGTTTACCACCTTGGTTTACCGCAACAGCTGTATCGTTTGCCACTTTAAGGAATGGAACAACACCTTGAGATTTACCGTTTGTGCCTTTGATATAAGAGTTCAATGCACGAACAGGTGTCCAGTCATTACCTAAACCACCAGCCCATTTAGAAAGAAGGGCATTGTCACGCATAGAACCATAAATGTTGTATAGGTCATCTGCGATTGTAGTTAAGTAGCAGCTAGATAGCTGTGGACGTAAAGTCCCTGAGTTGAACAACGTAGGCGTAGAAGCCATGTAGTCAAAGCTAGACAATAAGTTATAGAACTCAATTGCACGATCTTCACGGTTTTCTTCGTTTAATGACAAGCCCATTGAAACACGCATGAAGAATAATTGCGGTAATTCAAAACGAACGTCATCTGAATGAATGAAGTAACGGTCAAATAAAGTTTGAAGACCTAAATATGTAAATTGGTTAGAGCGTTCAGGTTTAATTGCCGCTGCCAATTTTTCAAGGTCAAAGTTTAATAATTCTGGAGAAAGAAGCTCAAGCTCAACACCTTTTTTCAAGAATGTTTCTAAAGCATCATTTTCTAAAGTATCTGTAGATAAACCTAAGAACTCAAGACCAGTTGCAACTAAGTTGTCACGTAATAAACGCGCAGTTACATACGTGTAGTTTGGTTCTTGTTCAATACGAGTACGCGTAGCCATCATCATTGTTGTAGAGATGTCAGTCGCTTTTACACCGTTATAAAGGTTTTTAACTGTTTCTTCGATAATCGCTTGAACATCAATACCTTCTAAACCTTCGCTCGCTTTTTCAATTGTTGCTTGAAGGCGGCTTAAATCTAAAGGTGCAAGCTGACCATTTGTACCTGTAATTTGTAGCGTAGGGTGATGATGCTCATTTGTTTGCTTACGTGCTTCAGCGCGTTGTTCACGATAAATTACATAAGAACGTGCAACTTTTTGTTCCCCAGTGCGCATAAGTGCAAGTTCTACTTGGTCTTGAATTTCTTCAATATGAATAGTACCGCCAGAAGGCAAACGACGTTTAAATGTGTTTAATACCATTTCTGTAAGCTGAGAAATACGGTCATGAACTCGGCTAGAGTCTGTGCTCTGTTGGCCTTCAACCGCTAAAAATGCTTTACCAATTGCAACGGCAATTTTTTCTGCATCAAAAGCAGCAACATCACCGGTGCGTTTAATCACCTGAATTTGGCCGGGTGTTGATGTGATTACGCTCATTGTCAGCATAGCTCCATATGTCATCTATTTTTATGTTTATGGACCATTTGAACTGGGCGAAAAATAGGCCACAGTGTGTGAGGGATAAACACAAGACTTAGTGGTTTAAAGTTGAATTAGACACAAGATACGGGAAAAAATAGCTTAGATCAATATTGACATTTCTCTTTTTTCTTTCGTAGTTTTTTAATCTTTATTTACAAAAAAATAATCATTTTTTGTGTGTGGCTTGATGATGTCTTATGACACAAGGACATAGCATAACAAAGGTCGTATTAAGTGCTTATAGATAAACTTGTGGATAAGTAAAAAAGGGTAAGAACAAGCAGACAGTTTCTGATCAAATAATGAAATAGATCAAATTTAACACTAATTGTAAAATTTTATTTCTAATAAATAGGTCAAAACCCCTATAAAAATGAAAACTTTAAATAATTCAATGCGTAAAGAAATATAACAAAATACAACTTTGATGTATCAGTTTGGTGAACGGAATCTTGTTTACAATGTAAACGTGTGTATATTGCAGATATATATTTAAGCGTATCTCTTGGATTTATAAAGAATACGTAATGACTAATAAAGGGGCACCTAATGAGCCAAGAAGAAAAGTTACCTAAAATTTTGATTGTTGAAGATGATGAGCGTCTTGCACGTCTGACTCAAGAATATTTAATCCGTAATGGACTAGAAGTTGGGGTAGAACCAGATGGCAATCGTGCCATTCGTCGCATTATTGCAGAACAACCAGATATGGTTGTACTCGACGTTATGCTTCCTGGTGCAGATGGCTTAACCATTTGTCGTGAAGTTCGTCCGCATTACCATCAACCTATTTTAATGTTAACCGCACGTACAGAAGATATGGATCAAGTACTTGGTCTTGAAATGGGTGCAGATGACTATGTTGCTAAACCAGTTCAACCGCGCGTACTTTTAGCACGTATTCGTGCATTGCTTCGTCGTACAGACAAAGCACCTGAAGACGAAGTTGCACAACGTATCGAATTTGATGACTTAGTTATTGATAACGGTGGCCGTTCAGTAACTTTGCATGGCGAGCTTGTTGACTTTACAAGTGCTGAATATGATTTGTTATGGTTATTGGCTTCAAACGCAGGTCGTATTTTATCTCGTGAAGATATCTTCGAGCGTTTACGTGGTATTGAATACGATGGTCAAGACCGTTCAATTGATGTACGCATTTCGCGTATTCGTCCAAAAATTGGTGATGATCCAGAAAACCCTAAACGTATTAAAACAGTACGTAGTAAAGGTTACTTATTCGTTAAAGAAACCAACGGTATGTAATTGAATTAAGCGTTTTCTGGTCTAGAACAGGACATTCTCGTGTTTAAACACAGTATATTTTTGCGCATATATGGCGGTTTAGTCATATTGGTAGTTTTGGTCGCACTTTTCGGTTATCTGTTGGTGCAGATCATTAACTATCAACGTGCGCAAGAATATAGAGAATCTTTGACAGATGGTATTTCTTATATCATTACAGAAGGTATTTCTAGACAACCGAATGCGCAACAAAAATTAGATTGGATTTCAGATGCATCTGACTTATTGGAATTACCCATATATTTTATTGATGCAAACAAAGTTAGTTTAACCAGAACCGAAAAAAAACGAATAGATGAGCAAAAAGCCGCTGTTCGTTATGATGCAAGTAATGCTGTTACTTATGTCATTTTAGGAATAAAAGATGATCCTAATCATTATATTTACATACGTGTAGATAATTTTAATGAGCGTCAAATGAAAGCTTTACCCGTTTTCATTATGGATTATCTTGTTTATTATCCTGGTCAAGAAAAAGAATATCTTCAGAAGCTGCAATCTAAATTTTCATACTCTGTCAGTATTGAAAACATTCAAAATTTACCCTTAGATTCTGAACAAATTGGTCGATTACGTTTAGATCATAGTATTGTGCTGTATCGTGATAATGCGACAACGCGTGGTACTAATGTTTCTATTGTTTCGCCAATGTCGAACTCCTATTCACAAGTTTTGGTTTTAGGACCAATTCCACTGTTTAATTGGATGCCAGTTCAATTGGCAGCAGGTATTACGCTACTTAGTTTGTTTGTTTTAAGTTTAGGCGTATATGGTTTACTCGTGCCAATGCAACGTAAGGTTCGCCAAGTAAATCATGCTTTAAATGGAATGAAAGCAGGCGATATGAGTATCCGATTGCCTGTTGATGGTTCTGATGAAATGGCAAGTTTGGCATCAAGCTATAACAGCATGTCCGACCATATTCAGCGTTTAATTGAAGCGCAACGTGAATTAATGCGTGCGGTGTCGCATGAATTAAGAACACCTGTTGCTCGAATTCGCTTTGGTATGGAAATGCTAGCCGAAGATGATGACTATGACAGTCGACTTCAGCAAGTTGATATGATCGATAAAGATATTGAGGCGCTAAATAATCTTATTGATGAAATTATGACTTATGCTAAGTTAGAGCAAGGTACACCATCATTCGATTATGAAAAAGTAGTATTGCTTGAGGTTTTAGAGCAAGTTGCAACGGAAACTGAAGCATTAAAAACGCAAAAAGAAATAATATTGAATGCACCTCCTGAATATTTACAAGTGGATGCCGAATATCGTTATTTACATCGCGTTGTTCAAAACTTAGTAGGCAATGCCATTCGTTATTGTGATAACAAAGTAATGATTAGTGGTGGTGTGAATGATCATGGTAAAGCTTATATTTGTGTTGAAGATGATGGTGCGGGTATTCCAGAACAAGATCGGGAACGTGTTTTTGAAGCATTTGCTCGTTTAGATGATAGTCGTACTCGTGCATCGGGTGGTTATGGTCTAGGTTTATCTATTGTAAGTCGTATTGCATATTGGTTTGGCGGTGAAATTAGAGTAGATGAAAGCCCGACTTTAGGTGGTGCAAGATTTATTATGACATGGCCTGCAAAGCGCTTTAAATCAGAAAAAAAGAACTATTTAAAAGGTATGATAGACGGTAAATCTGAATAATTAAGTTTTAAAACTCTGAGTATTTAGATGTGTTTTAAATAGTTGAAAATGTAAAAAAGCCAGTTAGAAAACTGGCTTTTTTGTTTCATTTAAAAGAAAGCTTTAAGTTATTTAGTTGAATCGATATATAACTGATCTGCTTCATTGAAGCGATCTGTAATATCTTGGCTTGGTTCTTTATCTAATAAACTCACCACAATAATGGCAATGAATGAACAAATAAAGCCAGGTACAATTTCATAAAGACCTGTTTCGGCAAAGAAGTTTTTCCAAATAATTACAATAGCAGCACCAAGTACCATACCCACTAAAGCACCATTTAAAGTCATACGTTTCCAGAATAACGATAAAATAATAAGTGGACCGAATGCAGCACCAAAACCAGCCCAAGCATAAGCCACTAAACCAAGTACTTTAGATTCAGGATTTGCAGCTAACCAAATTGCAAGAACAGCAATAAGAAGAACCATTAAACGACCTACCCAAACCAACTCATTTTGAGATGCTGCTTTGCGGATAAATGTTTTGTAGAAATCTTCAGTTAAAGTGCTTGAACATACAAGTAATTGGCAGCTTAATGTACTCATTACGGCTGCCAAAATTGCCGCTAAAACAATACCTGCAATCCATGGGTTAAATAAAATTTTAGTTAATTCCATGAATACGGTTTCAGGGTTTGCATTTACAACCGCAGCCAATTCAGGATGTTGTTGGAAATAAGCAATACCAATAAAACCTGCAGCAACTGCACCACCTAAACATAAAATCATCCATGTCATGCCAATACGACGCGCATTTGGAATAGATTTTACAGAGTCCGCAGCCATAAAGCGTACAAGAATGTGCGGTTGACCAAAGTAGCCTAAGCCCCAAGCAAGTAATGAAATAATGGCAATAAAGCTTAAATCACCCATGATATTCATGGCTTGTGGACGAGCTGCTTCAAGTGCCATTGTCACTTGAGATAGGTCGGAGAACGTTAAAATAGCAACAATTGGTGTTAGTAAAAGTGCAAAAATCATCAAGCCAGCTTGAATGGTATCTGTCCAGCTTACTGCCAAGAAACCACCAATAAATACATAGCTAATAGTTGCTAAAGCACTTACCCATAATGCTGTGCTGTAAGACATTTCAAACATACTTTCGAATAAACGCGCACCAGCAACCATGCCTGAAGCACAGTAAATTGCGAAGAAAATTAAAATAATAAATGCAGACGCAATACGTAAAATTTTCTTATTGTCGTTAAAGCGGTTAGCAAAATAGTCTGGTAGAGTAAGAGCGTTATTTTGAACTTCTGTATGTACACGTAATCGACCAGCAACTAAATACCAGTTGATCCAAGCACCAATAATAAGACCAATTGCAATCCAAGCTTCAGAAAGACCTGCAAGATAAATCGCACCAGGTAAGCCCATGAGTAACCAACCACTCATGTCAGATGCGCCTGCTGAAAGTGCAGTAACGAAACTACCTAAGCGTCTTCCGCCAAGAATATAGTCTGAAAAGTTAGTGGTTGCGCGGTAAGCCATGAGACCAATGAAAACCATGGCGACGATATAGAATAAAAAGGTTATTAATGTAGGATTTAAATTCATAACTATGTCCATGTCAGGATATATAGAAACTGTGTTTTAAAGTGAATTTTTTAAGGCTTTTAATTAGCTTCACTTAAAACTTGTTTGCTAATCATATATAAGTTTAAAAATAAATAGTAATTTTATACAAAATTTATTAATAATTGCGGTTTTATCGTAAGCAAAAAAAATATGGGTAGCAAATCTGCTACCCATATTGTGTGAAGTTTATAGCTTTAGTTTTTTAGTTTCCACGACCCATAATGCCGCGAATAGTACTTAAAATATCGGCAGGAAGCACAACAGTTTTTGCATTATTCGATTTAGACATATCTTGCATAGCTTTCACATATTGTTCACCTAATAAGTAAGCAACAGGAATTTCTTTATCGCCAACTGCTGAAGTTACTAATTCAATTGCACGTTGTGAAGATTCCGCTAGAACAATTTGTGCTTCTGCATCACGACGAGATGCTTCTAAACGACCATCAGCCTCAAGAATAGCAGCTTGTTTTTCACCATCTGCTTTCGTTACTGTTGCACGACGTTGACGTTCTGCAGCAGCTTGTTCTTCCATCGCAGTTTGCATGGTGTGAGATGGTTTAATATCTTGAATTTCTACAGTTTTAAGCGTAATACCCCAATCTGCAATATCATCTGAAATAGCAGCTTTAAGCTTTGCTTTAATATGGTCACGTGAAGATAAAGCATCATCTAAGTCCATTTCACCTACAATTGAACGTAGTGAAGTTTGAACCATGTTTTGAATTGCCCACGTGTAGTTTTCAATACCATAAACAGCTTTTTCAGGCGTTGTTAAGTTAATGTACGCAACAGCATTCATTAAAAGAACCGCGTTATCACGTGAAATTACTTCTTGTGATGGAATGTCAAGTACGATGTCTTTCGTTGTAACTTTATATGCAACTTCGTCAATATACGGAATAACAAAGTTTAGACCAGGACCAAGTGTTGTATGGTATTTACCTAAGCGCTGTACAATCCATTTATAACCTTGTGGAACAATACGTACGCCTTTAAAAATTGTTATTGCAACAAAGGCTAAAAACGCCAATACAATAATAGAACCAGCTGACATTTTATTTACTCACTTTTTCATTTTCATAATTGGTGGTGTGTGCCTGTACAACTAAATCGTTGCCTAAAATATCGATTACACGAACGCGATCGCCAACTTGTACATACGATTGTGTACGGCAATTCCATTCATCAGAACCTAATACAGGCATTGGGAATCGAACTTTAATTTGGTCATGTTCTAAATTATTTTGAATGACCATTCCAACTTGTCCAATTGTTGCTTCACGAGATAAACCTGCTTTGGTTTTATCTATAGAAAGTGGTTTGATGTATTTAAACCAAAAGACAGTTGCTAGAACGGAAAGGATAATCCAAGTAATAATTTGAGCTGTTTGCCCCATAGATGGAAATAGCCAAAGTAAAACTCCAACTAAAATAGCGCCTATGCCAAACCAAAGTGCAGCAAAAGCTGGAAGCATTAATTCAGATAGAATTAAAGCAATACCCAATACAAACCAATGCCACGGTTCCAAAATTAATTCCATACATTTTCTCTTTGTATTAGTAATGAATAAGGAAATGTTTGATATAGATGACGAGTCATCTATATCAATTTAACAGATGCAAACCTATGTGCATATAGCAAATTTCTTGATTTTAAAATTTAGCTCTAGGCGCGGGTTTCAATGCAGCAGGTGATTTTTTGAAATCTGCAATAGCTTTATTAATGGCATGAATTTTGAGCTGAGTCGCTTTCTCACCCGCTAAAATGGTTTCATGACTTGCTTTTAAATCGAGCGTTCCAATATGACCAACTTTAGGTTGAATCACGATATTGGCTTGTTTGAGCTCTTCATTAATACTTTGTTGTCCCATAATATTAATGGTTTGATCGAGTAAACCAAACATACTTGTGGCTTTTCCACCTTCAGGGCGAGCAGAAATATCGACTGCAATTACAAGGTCTGCACCCATATCTTTTGCAGTTTTTACAGGAATTGGGCTAACTAAACCGCCATCTACATACTTAACACCTGCAATAGTGGCAGGTACAAATACGTTAGGAATGCTGCAAGATGCACGAACAGCTTGTCCTGCATTGCCTTTAATAAACTCAACTTTTCTACCATTGTCTAAACGTGTAGCAACGGCAGCAAAGCGAATTGGAAATTTTTCCATGGGTTTATTTGAGACATTTTTATTGACATAGTCTTGTAGCTTTTGACCAAGCAAAATGCCTTGTCTATTTAATGTTAAATCTCGAATATCTGATTCTTTAAAATTCAACGCAATTTGCTGTAGTTGATAAGGTGATTTTCCGCTTGCATATAAACTACCAACAAAACTACCTGCACTTGTTCCTGTCACAATTTTGGCTTTAATGCCATGAGATTCAAGAACTTTAATGACACCAATATGAGCAAAACCTTTTGCACCACCGCCACCAAGAGCAATAGCAATAACGGGTTCACGTGCTTTAATTGCTGTAGTTTGCGGTGTTGTTTTCGTTGCTTTGTCGCAACCAAATAAGCTTAAACCAAGAATGGCAAGAAGGGGGAGATGAAATAATTTCATAAATTAAACAAAATGAATTAAACAAATAATGAGCACATATCACCAAAAAGTAGAGTATTTTGCTAGTCTTTTTTCCAATGCTTTTGTAACGGCTTTGCTAACCACTTTTCATGTTTAGGTGAAAATTTACCTTCATAAATTTTTAAGATGCTTTCTAAATCTTGCTCATAATTGCCTGTTGTTTCAAATGTTCCTAAAATTCGAATAACTTTATGCTGATAATCGAATGCAAACATAACAATTGGAATTTGTGCTGTATCGGCAATATGATAAAAACCGCTACGAATCTTTTCTGCTTCTTTACGTGTACCTTCGGGCGCCATTCCGACCCAAATTTGTTCTTTAGACGCAATAATATCTGCAATTTGTTGCGTATATCCTTGTGGTGAGTTTCGTACAACAGGAATCACGCCAATCCATTCTAAAATTGGTTTTAACGGTGTTTTAAACAGTGAATGCTTACCAAATATAGTAATTTTTATATTTAAACCGAGTAGGGCTAGAAAACCGTACCAAGCATCTATATTAGATGTATGCGGAGAAATAATAGCGACGGCTTTTGGCAAATTTGGAAATTCGCCATGCATTTCCCAACCTTGAGCTAGAAAAATACGCTTAAACATCATTTGTGTATAAACACTCGAGTTTCGATGTGGAACTAAAGGCGGTAATGTCGGAAATTTTTTCATATTATTTTTATCTTAATTGAAAAGTAAGATTATATAGAAATTTTAAGCTTTAATATGGATATGATCATTGGCAGAATACGATATGCCTTATGTGTATAAGTACAAAAATATTATCTGCTTAGGAATTTTATGTCTAATTTACGTAATGTTTATCTTATTTTGTTTTCATTATATTGGGCGCAAGGTCTACCTGTAGGTTTTATGACTCATGCTTTACCTGTTATTTTAAGGGCTCAGGGTGTCTCACTTGCACATATTGGTGGTTTTGGCTTACTTATGTTGCCTTGGTCAATCAAAATATTTTGGGCGCCATTGGTCGATAAATTTGGACATCAAAAATTAGGTCATTATAGATCTTGGATTATTCCAACACAGTTATTAACTATTTTTGTGCTTATTGCACTTTCATTTATTCCAATTGGATCTTTAAATCAGCCTGTGTATTTAGTGGCATTTTTTGTTGTTTTGCTCAGTATGAATTTAATTGGAGCAACGCAAGATATTGCAACAGATGGCTTGGCTGTAAATATTTTGAAAAATGAACAACAACAATGGGGGAATACCTTTCAGGTTATCGGTTCAAGATTGGGTTTTATTGTTGGTGGTGGTGCAATTTTATGGGCTTTAGATTGGCTCAATTGGCAAATGACGTTTTTGGTATTGGCTGGATTAGTTGCTTTAAATACGCTTCCTATTTTATTGACGAAAGAGCCACAGCATAAAAGTAAACAGCATCAGAATAATAAGATTCAATTTGAATGGGCAAATGTAAAAGCATATTTATTTTATTTTACTCAAACGCCTTTGTTGATGTCATGGTTGATTGTTCTTGTAACTTTTAAAGTTGCAGATGGTTTATCTGGACCATTATTGAAACCATTAATGGTTGATATGGGTTTAAGTTTTTCACAAATTGGTATTTATGTGACGATGCTCGGTGCTTTCGCTGCGCTTGTCGGTGCAGGAATAGCAGGACTAAGTTTGAAATTTATTTCTAGAACAAATGCATTGCTGAGTTTTTCAATTTTAAAAGTTTTTAGTTTGTCCGCATATGCATATTTGGCATATTTATTTGAAGCAAAAATACAAATTTCACGGTGGTTAATTTATAGCGTGAATGCATTAGAAGATATGGTGTCTTCTATGTTGTTAGTCGTAATGCTGACTTTGGTAATGCAATATAGCCGTAAAGATTTCGCAGGGACAGATTTCACTTTTCAAGTCGCAATTATGGCAACTGTAAGTGGTGCTTTATATAGTCTGAGTGGGATTTTTGGTGATATTTTGGGCTATAAAATCTATTTATGTATAATATGTTTGATTGCGTTAATTACAATTATGCCCATTATCAAATGGTCAAAACTAAATAAATCACCCTCTTAATAATTAAGTTTATCACTTAATGAATTCTATAAAAAAATAAGAAACTTATCCATAAATTAAGCTTCTAAATATTTTTATTATTTCCATATAAATTAAAAATTCTAATTTAAGTATTTTTTAAGTTTTAAATTTTACCTTAAGTCATTGGATTTTCCCTTTGATAAAATTTTTATGCAAAATTTAAAAGCAAAATTAAGCCAGCTAAGAAATAAAATTAAGCCTATTAGCTTAGGTCAATTCAATTTATTGATCGCTTTATGGCTTGGTATTATTCTAAATATTGGATTTTATGAAAAAGTAAATGAACTCACGCCATATCAAGGTTTTAAAGCTGGTCTTTTTATTACAGCAACAATTTGTATTGTCATCGCTTTTTATAATCTTGTCATGCAACTTTTTGCTTGGAAGTGGACTGCAAAAGTATTCGCAATAATTTTAATTGTTATTGGTGGATTTAGTTCATATTTCGTGAATAGCTTGGGAATAATAATAACTTCAGACCAAGTTCAAAATATGATGCAAACTGACATAAAAGAAGTAAATGACTTACTTTCACCACAGCTTTTAACTTGGATGTCTGGTGCAATTGTTTTGCCAGTTTTTGCTATCTTACTTGTCCGCTTAAAAGATGAAGCTGCACTTAAAATGCTATTAAAGAAAGCTGTTTATAGTTTTGCATCTTTAGCTATTATCGGTGGATTATTATTTAGTTTCTATGTCGATTTTGCAGCAATCTTTCGCGAGCATCGTGACCTAAAAGGAATGATTTCACCGCAGAATGCAATTGCTTCTACAACATCATATTTTCATAAAAAAGCACCTAAAAAGAACTTACCATTACTAACTTATGGCAGTGATGCACATTTGGTTGAAAAAATAGGTAGTTTAAATAAACTTAAACTGATGGTGTTAGTGGTTGGTGAAACAGCACGTGCAGAAAGCTTTTCATTAAATGGTTATTCAAAAAATACAAATCCAAAGCTATCTAAACAAGACATTATTAATTTTAGTCAGGTGAGTTCTTGCGGTACAGCAACAGCTGTTTCAGTACCTTGTATGTTTTCTGGTATGCCAAGAGATGCTTATGATGAAGAACTTGCAAGTCACCGTGAGGGATTATTAGATATTGCTCAACGAGCAGGATACAAGGTGACTTGGATAGATAATAACTCTGGTTGTAAAGGCGCATGTGATCGAGTTGAAGAATTTGAAATATCTAAAGAATTAAAGCAAAAGTGGTGTGATAACTCAGGTGAATGTTTAGATGGAATTTTGGTTGATAGCTTAAAATTGTACTTAGGAAAAATTCCTGATAAAGATAAAGTACCACGTTTAATTGTATTACATCAAATGGGTAGTCATGGTCCTGCATACTTTAAGCGCTCAACAGATGAGTTTAAAAAGTTCAAACCAACATGCGATACAAATGCCATTCAAGGATGTAGTCAAGAAGCTTTAATTAACTCTTATGACAATACAATTTTATATACTGATCAAGTGTTAAATGAATTAATTGATACGCTTAAACAGAATGAAAAATATCAAACAGGTTTTTGGTATTTGTCAGATCATGGCGAATCTACAGGTGAAAAGGGGCTATATTTGCATGGTGCTCCTTATGCAATTGCACCAAGTCAGCAAACCCATGTTCCAATGTTAATGTGGTTTTCACCTCAATGGAAACAATCAATTTCGCATGAATTAGATTGTTTGAATCAACGAAAAAATCAACAATTTAGTCAAGATAATTTATTTCCATCAATGTTATCTTTACTTGGAATTAACACAAAAGTGTTAGATTCAAAGCTAAATATGTTTAATCAATGTAATGCCAAAACACGAGCATAAATTATGAGTAAAGTTCTCATTATTGAAGATGATTTTATGATTGCAGAATCCACTCAAACTTTATTGAAATATCACGGATATGACGTGGAGTGGGTGAATAATGGTTTAGAAGGATTGCGCTGTCTGCAACAGAGTCAATTTGATATAGTTTTGCTTGATTTGGGCTTACCTATGATGGATGGTATGCAGGTTTTGAAGCAAATACGTCAAAATTATGCACATTTACCTGTATTAATAATTTCTGCAAGAGATCAGTTGCAAAATCGCGTAGATGGTTTAAATCAAGGCGCGGATGATTACTTAATTAAACCTTATGAATTTGATGAATTGCTTGCCAGAATTTATGCATTATTACGCCGTGCAGGTGGGAAAAACTCAAAGCTTGAAAATACTAATATTATAAAATATGGCGATTTAATTTTAGATATTGAACAACATTTAGTGAAATTTAAAGGTGAATATATTGATCTGTCTAATAGAGAGTGGGCAATTCTTTTACCTTTAGTTAGCCACCCAAATAAAATTTTTTCAAAAAGTAATTTAGAAGATAAGTTATATGATTTCGATACAGAAATTAATAGTAATACGATAGAAGTTTATATTCATCATTTACGTAATAAGTTGGGTAAAGACTTTATTCGTACGATACGTGGTTTAGGCTACAGACTTGGCCAACTTTAGGACACTTAAATGAAGGCTCATTACTCTTTAAAAAAACGCCTGATAATTTATGTTTCCATATTTAGTGTGGTATTAGGCTGCTTACTTATTTTTTCTGCGTATCGAATTGCACTTGAAGAGATTGATGAAATTTTAGATGCTCAGATGCAAAATTTGGCAGAACGTGTAGCAGACCATCAGCCTCAGCCAGCACGAAGTGATTTTGATGCACATGAGCGTTATCACGAAGAAGATTTATTTGTTGATGTTTGGGCTTATGATCAACAAGATCACTTAAATGATGAATTAAATTTATTGGTAGCACCAGTTAAGAAAAAGGGCTTCTATTCACATAATACAATACATGATGAGTGGCACACATATGTGCTTCCATCTGAAAAATATCAAATTCAGGTAAGTCAACAAAATTCAGTTCGTAAGAGCTTAGCTTTTGAGTTGGCGCTAAATATGTTTATTCCATATGTGCTATTTTTACCTTTTGCATTATGGAGCTTAATTTGGGTTATTCGTAGGAACTTAAAGCCTTTAGATGATTTTAAAGATGAATTAATAAAGCGAGGCGCATATGAATTAAAACCTATTCAAGCGAATCAATACCCCGAAGAAATTACCCCAACCATTCAAGAAATGAACCATCTTTTTGAACGAATTTTATCTTCACAACAAGAGCAAAAACAGTTTACTGCAGATGCTGCACACGAGCTTAGAACACCAATTACAGCATTGAATTTACAAACTAAAATTTTATTGCAACAGTTTCCAAATGATCCTGCAATTAAAAACTTAAGTAAAGGTTTGGTGCGTGTTCAGCATTTAGTGAGTCAGTTATTGAGTTTAGCAAAACAGGATTCATCTGTTTACAATGAAGAAGCACAATTATTTGATTTAAATCAGTTAACAGTCGGTTGTGTGGAACAGTTAATTCAGTTTGCATTACAAAAAGAAATAGACTTAGGAATGGATGAACAGCAAAAAATTGAGCTGTTTACACAAGAATACGCTGTGCATTCTATCATTTATAATTTAATTGATAATGCGATTAAATATACACCTGAAAAGGGCATTATTAATGTTTCTATTTCACGAGAGAATAGCCAAGCCGTTATTATAGTAGAGGATAGTGGTTCAGGAATTGATGTTTCGCAATTTGATAATATTAAAAAGCGTTTTTATCGCATCCATAATCATAATGAAATTGGCAGTGGTTTAGGCTTATCTATTGTAGACAAAGCCATTCAACACTTGCGGGGAAGTTTAGAATTTTCAAAGAGCGAAAATTTGGGTGGTCTAAAAGTAACTGTAAAACTACCAATTATGAAACATAATTTAATTCACGCTGATTATTAAGCATTTTAAGTATGGAAATACACTTTGTAAGCCGTTTTCCATCGTTTCCTAATTTTTCCGGTTTTAGTTTAAGTAACCATGTGATTTTGCGCCCAACACGACAAATATCATTAAATACATCTGGATTGGATTTAAGTGTATTAACAAGTAGTTTAGAGGCTTGATTAAGTTCATGCTCTTCAAAGCGGTGAGTGGTAGAAAAAATAAAACATAGCCAATCACGAGTATGACAATCTTTTAAACTTAAATATTGACCAGGATCAGTTTCAAAATCAATGAATGAAAATTCTTGATCTGTGCCCACTAAAATATTTCGAGCAAAGGCTTCACTTAAATAACTATTTTTCTGATGGATGTTTTCAAGAGCTTTAATAGCCTTGCTAAATAATGTTAAGCGTTGTTCTGATGTTTCTTGGATTGAAAGCGCATGTTCAAGTTGAGTTACAGGCTCTCCATTTGGAGATGCATCTTTTAATATAAAAGCATTATTTTGATGTGCAAGAATGTCTGGAACATGAATATCTAATTTTTTTAATGTTTTAATGCGGCTAATTTCACAAGCAATTGCTTCTTCACCACCATGATTCGGTACAGGTGCAAGCATGCTTAAGCCAAGCAATTTTGAAAACCATTGTAAGGGAAGGTATATCCACGTTGAGTGGCGTTGAGATGCTTTTTTAAGCCAAATTTTTTGATGATTAATTATATAAGATTGAACAGAATTTTCTTGTTCTGAAGCATGTTCTTTTAAAAAATTAGCATAAATTCTAAGCACTATTTTACCAATGTAAATTAAATTGAACTATATTTTAACTAAATTCAATTAATGGGTCATGGAAAGCTACAAATATCATCATTTAAGTTTTTAGTAATTTGAATAAATGGATTGAAATATAGCTAATGAAATTGATAAGCCATATAAACCAAGCTGTCCATAAGTTATGGCTTAAAAAATGTGCGCCACGCATCATTTGAGCCCATCCCATTGCAAAGCCTAAAATAAGCCCTGAAATTAAGAAGAAGTATGCTCGTTTTGAGTCTGTTTTAAAATACAAAAAATAACCTGTCATTAATGCAAAACCTGTGGATGCATGACCACCAGGAAAGCAATGGCCATCGATTGCGTTAAAATTCCATGTAGAACCTGTAGCTGTGGGTATCGTCATATCCCAAGGGCAAGCATGTGCTGAATGCGCTTTTATAATGCCTATTAAAATAGTACATAGCATTGAGATAAAAAAGAAATATGCATAATCGTGACGTAGTGGTTTAAATTTTGGAAACTTAAAAGATGTCACCCATGCAAAAAAATAATAACTGTAAATTAAGATAATAATATTTTTAACATACCGATGATTTAAGGTTGCTAAATACCAATTATCTCTTAGAGGGAATTTTCCAAGCACATCTACCCAAGGGGAAATGAGATATAAATCTAAACTACCGCCTACAGGGATGTAAAACCACAAAATGGAAAAACTTATAATTAAGATTGCACTTTGTATTAAAAAAAATTGGCTTAGTTCTTTCATAATATAAATGAAAATAAATAAGATGAATTAAACAAAACACGCCTTAAAAAAAGCTTAAAAACTCATCAAATATCATAAAAGGTATAAAAAAAGCAGATCATTTGATCTGCTTTTTTATTGTTAAGATTCAATTAGTGAAGAATCTTATCTAAGAACTGTTGAGCACGATCACTACGTTTTGTTGTAAAGAATTCGTCTTTTGTACAGTCTTCTACAATTTTACCTTGATCCATGAAGATCACACGGTTTGCAACCTGACGAGCAAAGCCCATTTCGTGTGTTACACACATCATGGTCATACCTTCTTTTGCAAGCTCAACCATTACATCAAGTACTTCATTAATCATTTCAGGATCTAGAGCAGATGTTGGTTCATCGAACAACATTGCAATAGGGTCCATACTTAATGCACGTGCAATAGCAACACGTTGCTGTTGACCGCCAGAAAGTTGAGAAGGGAATTTATTTGCATGCGCGCTTAAACCAACGCGGTCTAAGTAAGCTAAGCCTTTTTTCTTCGCTTCTTCTTCAGATCGACCAAGTACTTTTACTTGAGCAATCGTTAAGTTTTCCGTAATGCTTAGGTGAGGGAACAACTCGAAGTGTTGGAACACCATACCTACGCGACTACGTAATTTTGTTAAGTCAGTTTTAGGGTCATTAATGGAAATACCATCTACCGTAATTTGACCTTGTTGAAATGGTTCTAAGCCATTTACTGTTTTAATAAGTGTCGATTTACCTGAGCCAGATGGACCACAAACAACAACCACTTCACCTTGACGAATTTGTGTTGTGCAATCAGTAAGTACCTGAAAGTCTTTGTTGTACCACTTGCTCACATTTTGGAGGTCAATCATTACTTTACTATCTGTCATACACTTAACCTCCTTTGTAATTTTTTAACGGCATAAGTTGCGATCATACTTACAGTGAAATATACCAAGCCCGCGAATAGAATATATTGCGTAAGTAGTGCCATAAGGTCACCACGGACATAGTTTGTGCGGAAGAAATCAAGCAAGCCGATGGCATAAACCATGGTCGAATCTTGGAATAAAATAATGGTTTGCTGTAAAAGCAAAGGCGTCATTTTACGGAATGCTTGAGGGAGAATAATGAGTCGCATAGATTGACCGTAAGTCATACCTAATGCTTGAGCTGCTGCTGTTTGCCCACGTGGGATAGATTGAATACCTGCACGGACAATTTCAGAGAAATAAGCAGCTTCAAAGAGCATGAATGCAACAATACTTGAAACCAAAGCAGTATCGATGGTTAAGTAATTTCCAGTGATTGCGGTATATAAAAATGGAACCGCAAAATAGAACCACATCAATACTAAAAGTAATGGAATCGAGCGGAATAAATTGACATAACTTTGTGCAATAACATTCAAAATCTTATTAGATGATAAACGCATTAACGCAAGGATTGTACCAATCGCGATACCACCAATTGTTGCAATTACAACAACTTTTAGTGTGATTGAAAAACCATGCCACAAAGCTGGTGCTGATAATTGAAGGTCAGTGAAAAATGCAGTGAGCCATTCCATTATTTATCTCCTGCAATTAGACCAGGAACACGCAAACGCTTTTCAAGCATCAACATTCCCTTAAGTAGGCAAACGTTAATCACAATGAAAATGATGGTGATAAAGGTATAAATTTCGATGGTATTTTGAGTGTATTCACTGATAGTTTTCATTTGTGAAATAATTTCAGATACACCAACCAAAGACGCAACCGATGTATTTTTTACACAGTTTGTAAGTTCAGAACTTAGCGGCGGTAAAATAGTACGAAACGATTGAGGGAGAATAACGTAGCGATACAACTGGAATGTGCTAAAGCCCATTGCATAACCAGCATTGATTTGACCTTGCGGTAGAGCTTCAATACCTGTACGCACTTGTTCGCAAACACGAGCAGCCGTAAATAATCCAAGACCAATACTTGCAGAAATAAGGGCAGTTGTATTTGCACCTAAATCTGTAATCCACCATGAGTGAATTGGGCCTGGTAAAAAATTTGGTACGACATAGAACCAAATAAATAATTGTATTAGTAAGGGTACGTTACGGAAAACAGTAACATATGCTGAACCGATATTTCGTGCAGTTTTATTGGGTAAAGTGCGCATAATCCCTAAGATGCTTCCAAGCACCATAGCAATAGACCATGCAACAATAGCAATAACGAACAACCAGCCAAGTCCTGTAAGAACCCAATCTAGGTAGGTTGTGCTACCAATGCCAGTGGACTGAAATAAAACTCCCCAGTTCCAACTATAATTCATAGTGACTCCGAAAATAGTCAGGCAAAATAGAATTTTGCCTGACGTATTTATTTATTATTTTAAAGCTTATTCATCTCGGTCATGCGGATTGGCAATTAATGCTTTTAATTGATCAGACATTTCGAAATTTAAGTTGATATTTTTTGGTGGAACTGCAGATTGGAACCATTTTTTGTACATTTCGTTGATTTGACCTGATTTGTACGTTTCAGTAATTGCACCGTCAACAACTTGCTTAAAGCCAGTATCACCTTTACGAAGCATACAACCGTAAATCTCTTGAATTGGTGCAGTACCAACAATTACCCATTTTTCAGGATTAATTGCTTTAGATTTTTCACCAGCAAGTAAAATGTCATCCATCATAAATGCAGCAGCACGGCCACTTTGAAGCATTAAGAAAGATTCAGCATGGTCTTTAGCAGAAATAATTTCGCCAATGCCTAACTCTTTTTCATGCTGACGGATATAACGTTCAGAAGTTGTACCCGCAGTTGTTACAAGTTTTTTACCTTTAAGATCAGCAAAATCTTTAACACCAGAATCTGTAGCTGTAAGTAAGCGCGAACCTACTTGGAAGAAACCTACTGAGAAGTCAACTTGCTGTTGGCGTTCTTTATTATTTGTTGTAGAACCACATTCTAAGTCAACAGTACCGTTAGAAACTAAAGGAATACGATTTTGGCTTGTTACAAGGTTGTAGCGTACTTTTAGGTCTGGAAGGTTAAGTTCTTTTTTAACTGCTTCAACTACTTTCAATTGTAGGTCGTGTGCATAACCAACAGGTTGTGTTGGATTATCTGCAATATAAGAAAATGGAATAGATGAGTCTCGGTAGCCAAGAACAATAGTTCCAGATTTTTTGATTTTGTCTAATGTCCCCGAAGTAGCTGCAGTATCAGATGATGCTGAGTCTGTAGCAGCAGGAGCTTTGTCATTGCTACATGCGCTTAGACCAAGCATAAGAGCACCTGTACAAAGAACAGATAGAGTGGTGTGTTTGAACTTCATGTATAAACTCCGTTTCTATAATTATTTCTGTTTTGGTTTTGATGTATTAAATACGCTTTTTGTATAAAAGATGTATTTAATATTGCAAATAAGTAACCCGTATTTATCTTATGCGAGTTATTACTCTTTGCTCAAGGAAAATAATTTCACAGTTTATTTGAGGCTAAATAGTGATCAAGTTGTCATTTTGTTTTGTAATAACCCTTAATTTATATGCCTTCCGTGACAATTAATTTTCAAAGATTGTTGTTAAAATATACATAAATTCGTGTATAAATACACCATTATGAGAAGCTAGTTACATTTTGTAACTAATATGTTTTGGCTACAAAACTATTTAAATGTAGAAAAAATGAATAATTCTCTCTTAAATGAAAGAGATAATTATAAATCTAATATTTTAGTTATCGTTTTTATGTATTAATAATACATTGAAAGTATTTGAAATAATTTTCTAATTTTTAGAATTTGTTTATAAAAAAATCTATTTTTATTGATTGTGTTATTCATCTTATTATTTTTGATCATGCGCTATAATTAGGTTTTCATCTTGCTCAAAATGTATGTCTTCTGAACTTAAAACCACTTTTCAAACTGTTCTTGAAGTTTCACCGCAGCATCAAAAGCTGAAGCGTTTGATTGATGAAATTGAGCAGCAAAAATTATTACTTGAAGAATGGAAACAGGCGCAAGCTGATATTCATAGTTATAGTCAAAAAGAGTTGATGCCTGCTTATCGTAGTTTATATGTAACGTTATTTCAGCAAATGCAGGTGCTTTGGAATAGCTTAAACGTTTATGGTTTAAGTAAGTTAGATAAAGCTCAAGTTGAAACTAAAATTCAGACTTTGGTAAAGCTCTTAAAAAATTCAAAATTTTTAGATCAAACTCAGTCTAAAGAAGTTGATTCGCTATTTACTTATTATGAACAAGCTGAAGAATATGCAAAGAATAAGAAAAGCAAAAAGAAAATTCAGGAGTTGGATGGTGATTTAACGCAAAGTTTGAATCCTCATGATGATGTTGAAAATTGGAATACCGATGAATATGTTCAAGCACGTGAGCAAGCTAAATTAAAACGTCAGCAAGAAAAACAAGCCAAGGCTTCAATGCTAGTGAATCAATCGCTTAAAACTGTATATTTAAAAATTGCCGCTATTATTCACCCTGACCGTGAACTTGATGAAAGTAAAAAAGTTGAAAAGACCGAGCTTTTACAACGTGCTAATGAAGCATATGAGCAAGAAGATTTATTCTTTTTACTAAAGTTTCAACTAGAAGTAGAGCAAAATAAAAATGGTTCAAATAAGGGTTTAAGCGCAGAACAAGTGAAGTTTTATCAGCAATCTTTAGAAGCACAAAGCCAAGCGTTGAAAATGCAGATTCAGGAATTAATCGATTCGTTGGTGTGGTCAAATAAAGCCAAAATTTTGGTGAAAAAATCTAAAGGACAACTGAACATTATGGATTTGTATAAGCAGATCGATGTGGATGTGTCAGCAGTGAAACAGCAATTTAAAGCTGAGAAGCAAAGGCTTAGTTTTATGGGGAAAGAGAGTGGGTTGGAAATGTTATTAGAAAAAGGTGTTTTGTAGCATTTAAAAATGTTCTAAATAAACTCACAGTGGGTAACTTTAATGTCAGAAAAAGTGTGTTAGTTTGGATATGTTCAATAATGGAGTATCTTTTTTGATAGTAAAATCTAATTATAAAGAAATATCATATAGCTATTAATACTTTTGAATTAAGTACTTAACTAAAAAATGCGCTATGATGAAGCACTTTTATTTTTTATATGGGGCAGTAGAATGAATTTTCTAAAGAAGAAAAATAAAGCAAGCTTTGTATTTTTCATTCTGGTGCTCTATTCCTGTATAGGAACAGCAGTAGGCTTTTTGTTTATCGATTATCTTCTGTAAGAAATTTAAAAATACTATAAAAAGAAAAAAGCCGAATATTGAATTCGGCTTTTGTTTTAATACGACTTCAGTTTTTCAATAATTTCATCTAATGGTCTTACGCGTTTTACATCATCCCATAAGGTTTTTGCTTCAGGATAATGCTTAGACATCATGCCTAACCATTGTTTATAACGACCAACCATATTCATTTCTTTTTTATACGAACCATTCAAGAAACGAATTTGAAGTTCCAATAATTCATTCCATGTAATAAGTGGTTCATCTGTATTTTGGCGAATACATTGTGTTAAATCTGGTGTTGTTACTGCACCACGACCAATCATTAAGTCTTCACAGCCAGATTCTAATTGGCACTGTTTTGCATCTGCATTTGTCCAAATTTCACCGTTAGCAATCACATTAATTTTGAGTGCTTCACGAATAGGATTTAACTGATCCCAAAAAGCTGGTGGTGTATAACCATCTGCTTTAGTACGTGCGTGAACTGTTACCCATGCTGCGCCTGCATCTTCAATTGCATGTGCATTTTCAAGCATGAAGTTTGTGTCCATATAGCCTAAACGCATTTTTGCAGATACAGGAATATGACTTGGTACAGCATCTCGCACTGCTTTTACTAGTTCGTGTACAACTTCAGGTTCATCGAGTAAAACAGAACCGCCACGGTGTTTATTGACTGTTTTTGCAGGGCAACCAAAGTTCATATCAATGGCAGGTGCGCCAAGTTCTGCTACACGAACTGCATTGGCTGCGAGCATTTCAGGATCATTTCCTAAAAATTGAACATGCACAGGTGTTCCTGCTGCCGTTTTGCCATCGTTGAGTAGTTCTGGGCAATATTGATAAAAGATATGGTCGGGTAAAACAGAGTTGGTGACACGAATGAATTCGGTTACACACCAGTCGAAACTGCCTACGGATGTAAGTACATCTCGCATAATTGGGTCAGTTAAGCCTTCCATGGGTGCAAGCACAAGTTTCAAAGTGTTTTACCTGATGATGAAAAAAGGGTGTTATACGTTTTTTTAGAGTAGATGTCTAGGGAAAGGTATGGATAGGATTATTGTGTGAAATTTCTTAACGTAATTTGACAATATTTAAGAGGAAAAATCCATTTGATGATGGTTTATTTATAGCCTTTATCTAAGATGAGTGAATGTTGTGTTGAATGAAACTTGTCTTAAGTTAATGTAGATGAAGGTTTTTAAACTTTTTATAAAATAATTAAATATATATATAAGAAAACTTGATTAAATGGTTTTTTAGTGTATAGTTAACTTAACTAGAAAAAAGTCTCGTTTCGGTAAATCTTCTTTAAGTATCGCAGTTTTAGTCATAATCCTTCGTTTTTTCAGATTTTAAGTCTCATTCTTTATTATTTCAAAGTTAAAGCTAGTCAAAAAACATTGGCTTAAAATTATTAAAAATTAGTAGGATATATTATGTCAAACTCAAATGTTGTTAAAGGTACTGTAAAGTGGTTCAACGAAACTAAAGGTTTTGGTTTCATTCAACAAGAATCAGGTCCAGACGTTTTTGCTCATTTCAGCGAAATTTCAAGTTCAGGTTTTAAAACACTTATTGAAGGTCAACTTGTTGAATTCAGTATTGCTCAAGGTCAGAAAGGACCGAATGCTGTAAATATTGTTGCTATCTAAGTAACAATAAGCAGTAATAAAAAGCACTTTCGAGTGCTTTTTTAGACTTTAAAATTTAATTTTTTAGTTGTTTTTTTAATTTATAAAATTCAAATATAGGAAATAAGTTGCTAAAAATAAATGATTTAATAGCAAAATCAAAAAATGGTACTGAAATTATTGTTTCATTAATTCCACTGAATAGATTACAAAATACGCGTCAAGGTTTAAAGTCAGTTGAAGTGGGTAAACGAGTTCTTTTATCTTCTGGTATAGAGGTTGATTTGAATTTAGATGGCTGTAGCTTTTATACATCTTTACACCAATTATTTAAATTAAATCAGAAATTTAATTAGAAATAAAATTAAGAAATATTAAATTTAATTCATTTTTGAACATTACATTATTATTAAGGGAATATATGTTAAAGCAAAGTATTTACGTTAAAGATCAGTTTGGTGTTAAACATGCAATTCAAGCGACAGTCGATTCTGAGTTTGTTAATACGCAATCGCACTCAAATATCAAACATATTACAGTTGATGGTGAAGATATTAGACCAAGCTTTGAAATGTTTTTTCAGAGTGTTTCGAGTGGTCGAATTTTTAAAGTTATTTAAAATATAAGTTTGTTTGAATACTTGCTGTATTAAAAGTCATTTAAATATATAAATGACGATAAATAAAAAGCCCAAATTTTTTAATTGGGCTTTTTTGCTTTTAATCGTTCGGAAATGATTAATACTTGAAATAGGGTGAAGTTATCTACCCAAAATCATTTCCAATACAAACTTAGAACCAATAAAACCAAGAGCTAATAAGAAGAATCCCATAATGGTAAAGCGAATGGCTTTTTGACCACGCCAACCAAATTTGTAATGTCCAATAAGTAGCGAGCCGTAAATAAACCAAGACACAATACTAAATGCGGTTTTGTGCGCTAAATGCTGACCAAAGAAGTTTTCAATGGTGAAAAATCCAAAACCTAAAGCAACAGTTAATAAAGCAAACCCTGCAATCAGCATATCGAATAATAAGGTTTCCATTGCTTGGAAAGATGGCAATAAACTTACCCAAATGCGACGTTTTTGTTTGTTTTTTAATTCACGATTTTGGAACCACAAAATAACGGCTTGAATAGTCGCCATTAATAGAACGGCATAAGCAGATAAAGAAAGAATAATATGAATATCTAAATAAATAGAAGAGGATTCAATGAGTTGTTTATCTTTGCTAAATGCAAAACCTAAAATTAAACCCGTTGCAGCAACAGGGATGCCGAGCAAATTCATGGCAGCAACAGGCCGATAAGTACTAAAAAGCGCACTGAGTAATAGCATTAGGCCAGAAGTAAAGGATACAAGATTGAAAACATCATAATTAATTCCTGCTGGCGTTAACATATCGTTATATAAGACAGCACCATGCAGAACTAAGCCTAAACCTAGTACAACACCAAAAAACCATTGGTTTGTATCATTTTTTGATATTAAATGACTTAATAAATACCAAAAAGCAGTTACGTATGCGACCAAAGCTAAGACTGTATAAACCAGAGGCAGGCTAATCATGACAAACCTTTTTCAGGATGATGAATATTCATTTATATAAATTCTACTCGAACTAAAGTATCCTATAGCATTCTATGCATAAATTTTCTATTTTAAGAAACATTTTTTTGCTACTAGTTATTTTAAGCGGATTTTGCAATGTTTGATACCTTAACAGAACGACTCACGCAGAGTTTAAGAAATGTTACTGGCTCCGGGCAGCTAACCGAAGACAATATTAAAGATACGTTACGTGAAGTGCGTATGGCACTTCTGGAAGCCGATGTTGCATTACCTGTAACTCGTGAATTCATCGCGAAAGTTAAGGAAGAAGCATTGGGTCAAGAGGTGATGACACAGTTATCACCAGGTCAAGCCTTCGTTAAAATTGTACATAACGAATTGACCAAAATGATGGGTGAGGCGAATGAAAGCCTAGACCTAGCAGCAAAACCACCAGTTGTTATTTTATTGGCAGGTTTGCAAGGTGCGGGTAAAACCACAACTGCTGCAAAACTTGCACGTTTCTTACAAGAACGTCAAAAGAAAAAAGTGGCAATGGTTTCTGCCGATGTTTACCGTCCCGCGGCAATTAAACAGTTACAAACTGTTGCTGGCGAAGTAGGCGCAATTTTCTTTGAATCTAGTGCAGATGAAAAACCAATTACGATTGCAACTCGTGCAATTGAGCAAGCAAAAATCCAATTTGCTGATGTTTTAATTGTCGATACAGCAGGTCGTTTACATGTCGATGAAGACATGATGGACGAAATTAAAGAGCTTCATACTGCAATTAAGCCAACTGAAACCTTGTTTGTTGTAGATGCAATGACAGGTCAGGATGCTGCAAATACAGCAAAAGCCTTTAATGATGCATTACCGCTTACAGGTGTAATTTTAACGAAAACTGATGGTGATGCGCGCGGTGGTGCGGCACTTTCTGTTCGTGCAATTACAGGTAAGCCAATTAAATTCTTAGGTATGGGCGAAAAGCTTGATGCCTTAGAACCATTCCATCCTGAACGTGTTGCACAACGTATTTTAGGTATGGGTGACGTACTTTCTTTAGTCGAAGAGCTTGAGCGTAAAGTCGACAAAGAAAAAGCCGAAAAAATGGCGAAAAAATTGCAAAAAGGCGGAAGCTTCAACTTTGAAGATATGCTTATGCAATTTGAACAAATGAATAAAATGGGCGGCATGATGGGCTTCTTAGACAAGTTGCCAGGTATGAGCAATGCAGGTCTACAAGACGCACTTGCACAAGCTAACCCAGAAAAACAAGTGAAGAAAATGGAAGCGATTATTCAGTCTATGACACTGAAAGAACGTCGCAATCCAGATTTGATGAACCCAAGCCGTAAAAAGCGTATTGCTGCAGGTTGTGGTATGGATGTTTCAGAAGTGAATAAACTGATTAAACAACATGCTCAAATGGCAAAAATGATGAAGAAATTTGCGAATCCATCGGGTATGGCAAAAATGATGCGTTCATTGGGGGGCTTGCAAAAGCAATTCGGTGGCGGTGGTGGTATGGGGCCACTATTTGGTAATAAGAAATAATTATCGAATTTAAATCATAAAAAAGGCGCTTAATGCGCCTTTTTTATTGGGGCTAAGAATTGTTAAAGACTAGAAAAGACTAAAGCTAACATGTCCTTCATCTACAGTATCTGGTTTCTTAGTTTGAGGACTAGACTGCTCTTCATCATCATGAAGATCTAGTGCTAATTTTAAACGAATTGCGTACCCTTGTAATTCTGCATCATTTGTTTCTAATGCTAAATTTGCGGCATGAAGTGCATATTCAGGATTTTGCATTAAATAAACAACATCAATAACCCGACTATTCACTTTTCTTAAGCGTGCATAAAGCAAGGTTGCTAAAGAAAAGATGTTTTCATCTCTTGGGTGTTGGCTCATTGAATTTCTTCCGTGTAACAATCAATATACTTAAAAATCGAATGTTATCAGCCTGTTAAAATATTTTTGTATTAGCGTAATTATTTATAAAATTTATGTGCGTAGTCATTTTCTATCATTGACACTAATATAGTGGTTATGAAGATTATGCCGATGATTAAAAAAATAATAGATGAAATATCTAATTGTGAGAATAAATATGAATTATAAAAAGTAGATATGTTTTATTTATCAATAAATTATAATTTATAGAATAAGAAAATGTATGCTTAAAATAAGATAAAGCCAAATAGATGACTAATAAAATTTTAATCAGACATAAAATATTTGTTTTGATATTTAATTTATATATCAGGGTTTCTTAAGTTGTTGGGAGTAATATTTAATTTAGAGGATAAACACCTAAAAATACTAAGTTTAATTAAATCTTTAGGTGTTAATTACTTACCAAGATAAATGAGTTTAATTTTGATGAAGAATATATTTTTGTAAACCTTGAAGTAATAAATCAGGTTCTATAATTGGATTATATTCAGCCAAAAACTTAGCAAATAATGGTGCATCGCCACCTGTTAAAATAAGTTTGCGTGGGCTTTGTTCAAGTACATTTTTAATAATACTGACTAAACCTAATAATATGCCATGATGAACTGCATCAATCGTATTTCGACCTGGACTAAGTTCATCAAAAGCAGCATCTGGAATTTTAATGCCTTTGGTATTTTGAATAAGTGAGTCACGTTGTAAATATAAATTTGGCAGAATATAACCACCTAAATGATTTAATCCGTCTGCTAAATCAATAGTTAAAGCCGTGCCACAACTAATTACACAATATTTTTCATTTGTATTATTAGCAACTGCAAGAACTTGTAGCCAACGGTCTATACCTAACTGTGTTGTGTTGTCATATCCGCAGCTTAAACCTGCATATTCTGCGTGAACTTTTGCACAAATAATGGGAACGTTAAGTTGCTTTAAAATGTTGCGAATGCGTTCATTACTTTGTAAATCTTGAACAGAAGATACGCCAGCTTGATGAATGCCTAAATTTTTAAAATGTTGAATTAATCCTAATAATAAATCGGCAGGAGATTGTAAATGTAATTCTGCGGCATGTTCAACGACTTGATTATTTTCAGTAACCCAATATTTAAGTCGAGTATTACCAATATCTAACCATAAACTTTTCATTGCTTATACTCTATTTAATTGGGTTAAGTAGGCGCATACGTCCTTGGTAAAAAGATGATGTTTCTGTTTCAGATTTTAAAATAATAGCACCATCATTTTGAATTCCTAGAAACTCGCCAGAAGTTTCTATACTTCCATTCTTTAATTCCAAGGACTGATGTTCAAATTCTATCGTTTGATTTATAAATGCCGCATGATGATTAAATCGGGCTGCTAAATTATAGCAATTGTGATTAAACCATTGTCCTGCTTGCTGAATGGCTAAATACAACTCTGCAATTAAAGTTAAGCGATCAATTGGTTTTAAGCCAATTTCTTCAAGTGATGTAATATCTTGATGAATTGTAGAATCTTTAACAGGTGAAACATTAATTCCAACACCTACAACTGCTTGGTGTGATGAGATCGGCTCTACTAAAATTCCGCCTAATTTTTGATGATTAAAGTAAATATCGTTAGGCCATTTAACTTTTAAACCAAGCGCATCAAAGCTAGGCATTTGAATGATATTTAGCGCAATTTCGAGTGCTAGCCTACCATCTATGGGTGTTTGTAAATTTAGCAATGTGCTTAAATAGATATTGCCTTCAGGTGAAATCCACGGTCTTTGATTTTGACCTCTTCCTTGCGTTTGTTTGCGACTGCAAATTAAAACGCTATTAATCCCTTTTAAAGCCACTTCACGTACATCATCATTGGTGGACGTTGTCACAGGCTTTAGGATTAAAACTTCAGGAAGATGATTTGCTTCTGTGAGTTTTTGTTGAAGTAGGCGAGTATCTAAATCCATTTGAATTTTTAAATATGGGAAAGTAAAACATGGAGTTAATCATATATTTGTTGATTGGTGCAATTGCAGGATTTACCGCAGGCTTATTTGGCGTGGGTGGTGGTTTAATTATTGTACCAATTCTCTATGTTGTATTTACCCATTTAAATTATGATCCAAGCGTCATTATGCATATGGCTGTTGGAACATCTTTGGCAACAATTATTGTAACTTCAATAAGTTCTGTATCTGCGCATCATAAAAAAGGTGCCGTGCTTTGGAATGTTGTTCGTAATTTAGCACCAGGTTTGGTTGTGGGTGCTTTTTTAGGTGCAGGTATTGCAGATTTACTTTCAGGGCAGGGTTTACAACTTTTAATTGGTTTCTTTGCACTTTGGGTTGCTTTCAAAATGTTTACAGGTGCAAATGCAGTTATTGATCCAACTAAACATTTACCATCTACGGGTGTGCAAGTTTTAGCTGGTGGCGGTATTGGTGTGGCATCTGCAATATTTGGTATTGGTGGTGGCAGTTTAACCGTGCCATTTTTAAATAAATGTGGTGTGGTAATGCAAAAATCTGTTGCGACTTCTGCTGCATGTGGCTTGCCTATTGCATTGGCAGGTGCTTTAGGGTTTATGTGGTTTGGTCATGCGACACGTGTAGAAGTACCAAATACCATTGGCTATATTCATATTTATGCATTTATTGGCATTAGTGTGATGAGTTTTATTACAGCAAAAGTTGGGGCAAAAGTTGCACACATTTTGTCACCAGCAATGTTAAAAAAATGTTTTGCAGGCTTGCTGACAACAGTTGGGCTATATTTTGTTGTGAAAGGTTTATCTAGTTTCTTTTAATAGATTTTTTTGAGTTGACTGTATAGACAAGAAATTGTCTAACAATGTCATAGTTTAATGTTGTTTTTATCTTTAAATATAGATGAATGGTTAATTAAAACCAGCATGTGCATCTATATAAAAACAAGATAGGAACAGTATGCAACAATATGAAACAGATAGCTTATCTGAGCAGATTTCACAGCATATTGCTGAACAGATTATCAATGGTGAATTGGTTGAAGGTGAGCGCATTCAAGAAATACGTTTTGCGGATGAACTTGACGTAAGTCGAGGCTCTATACGTGAAGCTTTACTTTTGTTGGAGCGTACACATTTAATTGAAATTTATCCACGCCGTGGTGCTGTTGTGTCGGAAATGTCGGCACAACAGGTTTCTGCTTTGTTTGATATGTTGGGTATATTGCTAGGAAAAATTGTAGAGCGTTTAGCAGATACTTTGCCTGCATATGAAATTGAAAATTTAAAAAAATTATTAGAAAAATTAACTAAAGAATGTAATTTAGGGCATACGGAAAATTTTTACGATTTAATATTTAATGAGTTATTCAAACATCAAGAAGAAGTGAATAATTCGTATTTGATGAAATATTATAAAGAGCTGTTACCATCACTGCGTAGAAGCTATTTTTTAACATTAAATACTTCAAAAACAGAACTACAAGAATCGTTAGAATTGTTTAAACTTGTGGTGATTGAGATTGTAAGTAGAAATTCGCAACAAGCAGCCATAAATATGCAAGATTTTTGTCGACACTTGCGTGATTTAGTGTTGGAATCTCTAACACGAATGAAACAAATAGAACTTGCGTGGGCAAGACGCTCGCGCCGTTAATTAGGACATTATGCGTTTAAGCAGCTTAAAACTTTCCGGCTTTAAATCATTTGCCGATAGCACAACACTAAATTTTAAAGCAAACCGTACTGCAGTTGTGGGGCCAAACGGCTGTGGTAAATCTAATGTAATTGATGCCATTCGTTGGGTAATGGGGGAGTCTAGCGCTCGTCAATTACGTGGCGGTAGTATGCAAGACGTTATTTTTACAGGAACAGCAAAGCGTAAACCTGTTGGGGTGGCAAGTGTAGAGCTTCGTTTTGACAACACTTATGGAAAATTAGGTGGAGCGTATAACGCATACAATGAACTAGCTGTGCGTCGTCAGGTGAACCGTGATGGTAAGTCTGAATACTTTCTGAATGGAACAAAGTGCCGTCGTCGTGATATTACCGATATTTTCTTAGGAACAGGTTTAGGTCCGCGTTCTTATGCAGTCATTGAACAGGGCATGATTAACCGTTTAATTGATGCAAAACCTGAAGAAATGCGGGTCTTTATTGAAGAAGCCGCAGGGGTTTCACGTTATCAGGCGCGTCGTCGTGAAACGATGTTGCACTTAGAACATACCACGCAAAATTTATCTCGTTTAGATGATATTGCATCAGAACTTCGCTCACAATTAAAAACCTTAAAGCGTCAGTCTGAAGCAGCGGTTCAATATAAAGAATTAGAAACGCAAATTCGTACAATCAAAATTGAAGTTTTATCTTTCCAATGTGAACACAGCACACGTTTGCAGGAAGAATATACAGTTCATCTTAATAGTTTGGGCGATACTTTTAAATTGGTACGTTCAGAACTGAATACGCTTGAACATGATTTAACGGCAACAAGTGAATTGTTCCAACGTTTAATTCAACAATCGACACCATTACAAAATGAATGGCAACAGGCAGAGAAAAAACTGGCTGAGCTGAAAATGACTTTGGAACAAAAGCAAAGTTTATTGCAGCAAAACACATCGACATTGTCTCAATTAGAAGAGCAGAAAGTTCAAACTAAAGAGCGCTTACAGCTTATTGAGTTGCAATTGGAAACTTTACAAGAGCAACAAGAAAGCCAAACCGAGCAATTGCAAGTACAAGAAGGTCAAAGTCAAAATCAATCTCAAGGTTTTAATGATTTAAAAGTACAGCAACAACAAGCAGTTCAACAATTTGAGCAAATTAAGGCGCAAGTTGAAAAGCAACAGCAGCAAAAAATGCAAATGATTGCGCAAAGTGAACAGCTAACAAAAAATATTGTTCGAATAGAACAGCAAAAGGAAACGTTGCAGCAACAAGCACAACAAATTCAAAATCAATATCAGCAAGATGATGTTGATCAGTTAGAAAAAGATAAAGCGCAATTTAGCCAAGTAATAGAAACTTTAGAATTAGCACTTCAAAGCCAAAAAGCTGAATCAGATGTAGTACAAGAGCAGTATTCACAGCAAAAAACTGAAGTAAATCAGCTTAAGTCTGAAATTCAAGTTTTAGAATCTGAACAAAAGAATTTAAATCAGCTCATGATTAAAAATAGCCCTAAAACAAATGTTCAGGGCGAACAACTTATGCAGAGTTTAAAGCTAACTGAAAATGGCAAAGCTCAAGCAAATTTAGTTGAAAAGTTCTTATCTAAATGGTTGTCTGCACAGATTTTAGAAGCATCAAACACGTTTCAAGAAAGCATTGCGCGTCAGTTAAAACTGTCTGAAAAAAAAGACAAAATTCAGTTGGAACAGCTTCCTTGTTTAGCCGATTGGATTGAAACGCCACAGCATTCATTGTGGCAACAGGTTGCAGTTGCAGAAAATTTAGCGCAAGCCTTGAAGCTCCAATCTAAGCTTTTAAATGGTCAAAGTATTTTGACTTTAGATGGTTATCATGTTGGTGCAGATTGGGTGATTGGTTTGTTTTATGATGATGCATCTCAAGCTGGACAAGGTGCGCTAAGTCATAAAATTCGTTTAGATGAAATTGAACATACTTTGGCGGAAAAATTAAGCTCGCTTCAACAAGCCGAAGCCTTATTGCCTGAAATTTTACAGCAAGTTCAAGCTTTGCAAAAAACCATTCAAGACCTGCAAGAACAGCTTAAACAAGCACAAAAATCGTTGCAAAATGTAGATTTGAGTTTGGCTAAAGTACAAAGTGCAGCACAGGCTTTTAGTGTGCAAAAGCAACAATTGCAAAATCAGCTACAACAGCTTGATGAGCAATTAGAAGAAGATGCCATGCAAAAAGATGATTTAGAAATTGATTTGCATTCATTGAATTTAAAGCTTGAGCAGGTTTTACCAAACTATAAAACCATGCAGTTTCAGGTAGATGAGCTGAATGAACGTATTGAAAGTTCACAGCAAGATTTACAACATTCACAACAAGAATTAGAACTTGTACGCCGTCAATCTGTACAAACAAAACAGCAAGTTGAACTTTTAGAAAAAGATGCATCGTTCTTAAAGGCGCAATATCAACAAATTTTGGCGCAAATGGAACAAGCGAAAAAGTTTGTAGATCCTGTGCAGTTAGAGCTACCTGCGTTGCAAGACCAATATGCTGAACAGCTCGAAAAAACAGAAAAACTGCAAAAAACTTGGGGTGAGTGGCAGGTTGAACTAAACAATATTCAAGAAAAACAACAAAGTTTGACTGAGCAACGTCATCAACATCAACAACAAGATGAAAAGCTTCGAACTGAACTTGAAGCGAAGCGTTTGGCTTGGCAAGCAGCAAAATCTGATTTACAGCATTATTCAGATCAGTTAAAAGAGTTGAATAGTGAAGTAATAACAGGCTTAAATATAGACTTAGTTTCACATCAACAGAAGCTTGAAAAAGCTCAACAGCAATTTGAAAAAATTGGTGCGGTAAATTTGGCAGCTTCTGAAGAATATGAAGAAGTATCGACACGTTATGCAGAACTAAGTCATCAAATTGAAGACTTAAATAAAACAGTTGATCAGTTGCAAGCGGCAATGAAAAGTATTGATCAAGAAACACGTAAATTGTTTATGACGACTTTTGATCAAGTCAATGCAGAGCTTCAAAACCTATTTCCAAAAGTATTTGATGGTGGAGAAGCAAGTTTAAGTTTAGAAGATGATTGGCAATCTGGTGTTAAACTGATGGCGCGTCCACCAGGTAAAAAGAACAGTTCGCTTGCTTTACTTTCTGGTGGTGAAAAAGCATTAACTGCGCTTGCATTGGTTTTTGCAATTTTTAGATTAAACCCTGCGCCATTTTGTGTGCTTGATGAAGTTGATGCACCTTTAGACGATGCAAATGTAGGTCGTTTTTGTAATCTTGTAAAAGAACTATCGGAACAGGTTCAGTTCATTTACATTACACATAATAAATTGGCAATGACCATGGCAACAGATTTACTCGGGGTGACCATGCCAGAGCCAGGAACATCAAAATTAGTGACCGTAAATTTAGAAGAAGCAGCTGAATACGGCTTAGTAGCGGAGGCATAGAATGGAAATTACTACACTTGTCGGAATTGCAATTGCCGTTGTTATTATGGCGTTCGGCTTGAAACTTATTTTTAAAAAACCAAGAGATACAGCACCTTCATTAGAAAGTGAATTGCAATTTAATGAAGATTGTCAAAAGCCAATTATTCCAAGACATGTTCGTGATCAGCTACAAACAACCGATTCAGACGAAAAAGTTCGTGTTGAACCAACTTTAGATACTCAACAAGTTCAGGCAGAGTTCGAATTTGATAAAGACGAACCTAAGCTGAATGAAGACTTAGCAAAAGCATCTGAAAGTGTAGTGAATGAAGAAATTACTAAAGAAAAATCAACAATTGAAAATGATGAAGAATCATCTAAAAAAGTTGAAAATTTAGCTGATGATATTGCGAAAGAAGTAGCCCCTACAAATGAAGCTGTTGTAAGTAAAGATGCAAAAGCAGAACCAACTTTTAGCTTAAACAGCAATATTGAAAAAGCGGAAATCTCTGAATTTTCAGAAGAAAGTAGCATTTTAGATGCGCATTTATATGAACAAAAAATGGTAGATGATGAATGCACTTTAGTGACAGCAGAATCATTTATTGCTTTGAACATATTAGCGAAAGGACGAGTTCTTTCGGGTGAAAAAACGTTAAAAGTATTACTTAAATATGGTTTACGTTTTGGCGAAATGAAATGTTTCCATCGTTATAATGAAGATGGAACGAAGTTGCTATTTTCTGCATTGAAGATTGTAGATTCTGAATTGGGCACAGAGGGCTTCGACTTAGAAACTTTATCTACAGAAGAAGTAAAAGGTTTAGCATTATTCCTTGCGCTTCCTCATGGCGATGTTCAACATGCCTTCGATACAATGGTCAGTATAGCAGGACTTATCGCACGTGAAATTGAAGGTACTGTGTACGATCAAGATAATTTTGAACTTACACCACAACTTAGAGAATACTGGCGTCATCAAGCAATTGATTACCGTTCAGGTCGATCTGCAAAAGCTTAAGCGAATTCGTTTAAGTGAATTGAAAGCTGACTTTTAGCTTTCTATAATACGCATTATGCAAAAACTTTAGGGCGGAATACCGCCCTTTTTTATGGTGAATATATGACACAACATTCGACTGTTGTTGCACAAATGCGACAATTGATTCAATTACTTGCACAGCATAATCACGCTTATTACGTAATGGATCAGCCTACAATCGAAGATAGTGAGTATGATCAGTTATTTCATCAACTTAAAGCACTAGAAGAACAATATCCTGATCTTATTCAAACTGATACACCAACGAACAAAGTAGGTGGCTCACCTTTATCAAAATTTGAAAGCATTACGCATGTTGTTCCAATGTTGTCTTTGGGCAATGTTTTTAACCAAGAAGAGTTATTTGCTTTTGCTCGACGCATTGAAGAGCGCTTGCCTAATCAGAAAATTGAATATGATGTCGAGTTGAAATTTGATGGTTTAGCCATTTCATTGTGGTATGAAAATGGTGTTTTAGTCCGTGGTGTAACCCGTGGCGATGGCGAAACAGGCGAAGATATTACCCAAAATGTAAAAACGATTCGTAATTTGCCAAAAGTTTTATCTTCAGACAAAGGCGCTATTCCTGAACTTTTAGAAGTTCGAGGTGAAGTGCTTATGCCTAAGTCGGGTTTTGAAAAACTGAATGCTGAAAATGAAGCAAAAGGCGAAAAAACTTTTGCCAATCCACGTAATGCAGCTGCGGGTAGTTTACGTCAGCTCGACCCAAACATTGCAGCATCTCGTCCACTCGCATTTTATGCTTATGGTATTGCGCAGTGTGTACCGCATCATGGTCAAACCACAATGTCTGCAAGCTTAGAATGGCTTACACAATTTGGTTTTGCTGTGGGTGAACGTCATTTTGTATGTGAAAGCATTCAAGATGTGCAAAAAGCATATGAACAAATTAACCAAGAGCGACCAAATTTAAGCGTGGAAATTGATGGTATGGTCATTAAAGTAAATGACCTGAATCAACAACAAAAATTAGGCTTTTTAAGTCGTGAACCACGTTGGGCAACTGCCTATAAATTTCCTGCGGTGGCTGCTTTAACAACAGTAGAAAATATTGATTGGCAAGTTGGGCGTACAGGAACGCTGACACCTGTTGCGCGTTTAAACCCTGTTGCTGTGGGCGGTGTAATAGTTTCAAATGTTACTTTGCATAATATTGGTGAAATTCATCGTTTAGATGTGCGTGTAGGCGATACAGTCAGCGTTTACCGTAGTGGCGATGTGATTCCGAAGGTTGAGAAAGTTTGGCCTGAATTCCGTCCTGTCGATACAGTAGAAGTACATCTTCCAGAAAATTGTCCTGTGTGTTCATCGCCTGTGGTTATGCCTGAAGGTGAAGCATTGGCGCGTTGTTCGGGTGGTTTATATTGCGCTGCACAACGTATTGAAGCCATTCGTCATTTTGTTTCACGTAAAGCAATGGATATTGAAGGCTTGGGTGATCGTTGGGCAGAATCTTTATTACATTTAGATTTACTCAAAGATGTTGCCGATATTTATCATTTGCATGAACATCGTGAGAAATTACTCACTATTGAAAAAATGGGTGAAAAGTCAGTTCAAAATCTTATCGACTCAATTGAAAACAGTAAGAAAACAAGCTTTGCGAGTTTTATTTTTGCATTGGGTATTCGTGGTGTAGGTGAAACAACAGCACGTATGCTTGCCAATACCTTTCAAACTTTAGAAGCACTTCGAGCAGCAGATTTGGAAGCATTAAAGAAAACACCCGATGTTGGCGATATTACCGCTGAATGGATTATCGACTTTTTCCAAGCACCACATAATTTAGAAGTAGTTGATCGTTTAATTGCGGCAGGGATTCATTGGGATGCACCAGTTGCGCCAACACGTCAGCCATTGAATGGTGAAAGCTGGGTGGTTACAGGCACGCTTTCATCTATGGGGCGTGATGAAGCAACGCAATTGCTTCAAGCTTTAGGTGCGCGTGTTAGCGGTAGCGTGTCGGGTAAAACCAAATGTGTAGTTGCAGGTGAAAAAGCAGGTTCGAAACTTGAGAAAGCCGAAAAATTGGGCATTCCAGTTTTAAATGAAGAGCAGTTTATTGCTTTGATGAAAGAGCATGGTCAAATCGAGGGTTAATTTTTCTCTAAAATGACCTAAATTTAAAAGACACGGAGGATGATAAATCTTTTGGTGTCTTTTTTATGACTATTTTAGAATGCTAGGATTCACTCATTGTATTCTGAACAAGACAAATAAATGGAGCAATACAGGCTCAGCAATGTAAGTTGAATTCACGTACAATATCGATTCGTTTGCAGGTATAAATCCTGCCTTATAAATTCTGTTCTCCCGTTTATGATTGGCATACACATGGCGCAAGCAAAGAAATCTTTTCCGCAACAAAAATCGGAATTACATGTACGAAATCTGCATCGCAGTCGTTACGATTTTCCACAGTTAATCAAGAGCTGTCCGGAACTTGCGCCTTTTGTTAGTCCAAATCAATATAATGATCTTTCAATCAACTTTTCTGATCCACTCGCTGTGAAAATGCTGAATAAAGCATTGCTTAAGCATTTTTATGACATTCAATATTGGGATATTCCTCAAGATTATCTTTGCCCACCTATTCCAGGTAGAGCTGACTATATTCACTATTTGGCTGACTTGTTGAGTGTTCATAATAACGGTCAGGTTCCAACTGGACACAAAATTCATGTATTGGATATTGGGGTGGGTGCGAATTGTATTTATCCGATTATTGGGCGTCAAAGCTATGGTTGGAAATTTGTCGGCTCAGATATTCATTCGGCATCGGTGAAAAGTGCTCAATTTATTGTGGAAGCAAATCCGAATTTAAGAAAAGGGATTAAGATTCGCTTGCAAAAGACCCCGAGTCTTATTTTCAAAGGTGTGATTAAACCTACAGATCGTTTTGACTTGACCCTGTGTAACCCACCATTTCATGCTTCGCAAGATGAAGCAAATGCCACAGCAACGCAAAAATTAAGAAAAATTGGTAAGCCTGTTGATCGAACTAAAGTGGTGTTAAATTTTGGCGGGCAAAAGAATGAATTATGGTGTGACGGAGGCGAAGAACGATTCGTTTGTCAGATGGTACAAGAGAGCACACAATTTGCTGAGCAATGTCTTTGGTTTAGTACGCTCGTTTCAAAGAAAACAACATTGCCTAAGCTCTTAAATACTTTGCGTAAAAGCGGTGCAGTAGATGTGAAAACCATCAAAATGGCGCAGGGGCAAAAAGAGAGTCGTTTTGTGGCTTGGACTTTTTTAGATTCAAAGCAACAGCAAGCATGGAAAAATGAACGTTGGATTGATGTTACAAATATTAACCAATCCAAAAATTAGTGATTTTGTTTGTTGAAGTGAATATCATGATTTGCAACATATTGTTTTATAAGTGGGTATTCATTAAATACAACTGCAAATGCAAGTACTTCTCATTTTAATTTTATAAAAATCATTAACTTACAAATTAAAGTCTTTGCAAATAGTGGATGAATTGTCCATAATAATTGCATAAATGTATGGAGTATTGAAAATGCGTGGCAATCCAGAAGTCGTAGACTATCTAAACATGTTAATTGGTGGTGAACTGGCTGCTCGTGACCAATACCTTATTCATTCACGTATGTATGAAGATTGGGGCTTAACCAAAATCTTCGAACGCATTGATCATGAAATGCAAGAAGAAGCTCAACATGCCGATGCTATCATCCGTCGTGTATTGTTCCTTGAAGGAACGCCAAACATGAATCGTGAAGATATTGAAGTGGGTACAGATGTTGTGTCTTGCTTAAAAGCAGATTTAAAACTTGAATATCATGTACGTGAAAAACTTGCACAAGGCGTAAAACTTTGTGAAGAAAAAGGCGATTACATTACCCGTGATATGCTTCGTCAGCAAATGGCAGATACAGAAGAAGATCATACTTATTGGTTAGAAAAGCAAATTCGCTTAATCGAATTGATTGGTCTACAAAACTATATTCAATCTCAAATGTAAAATTGAGATGATTAAAAAATCCCGCATTGAGCGGGATTTTTTTATTGCTCAAACATTATGAATTATTTAATCCCTAAAGCATTTTTCATAATAAAGAACATATCAGTTTGATCAATTAAGCCCGAAATATTTGCAGCATGTGGACCATAAGCAGCAGTATGAACTTGAGCACCTGTATGTTCTTGGCTTTCCGTTGTAGACGTTGCATAGTTAATGGTCATTGGTGCATTGTCTTTAGTAAGAAGCTTGACTGTTTTACCTGGGCTTTTCGATTCATTAGGAATAATTTGACTTGTATGTGCATGGTCGCCCGTTACAATAATTAAAGTGTCTGGATTATTCTTTGCAAACTCAAGTGCTACTTGAACTGCATCATCTAAAGCGACAGTTTCACCAATTTGACCACAAGCATCGGCAACATGATTGGCTTTATCAATAGAGCCACTTTCAACTTGTAAGAAAAAGCCTTTTTCATTTTGTTGAAGTAACTCAATTGCTTTTGCAGTCATTGCTTTTAAGCTAGGTGTAGATACGCTACGTTCAGGATTGATCTTACATTTTTCAGCTGCACGTAAATTGCCATTGAGTTCTGCATTTGGTCCAACCCAAGATACGGGTAAATTACCATCTGCAAATAAGCCTAAAACGGGTTTATTTTGACTGGCTTCTTGAAGGGCATTTAAGCCATCTAAGTCTTGTACAACTTGATAATTTAAAGATTTTGCCTGATCTAAAAGTGTTTGATCCTTAAACTTTCCAGCTTTTGCTTTTTCATTAAAAGTTGTAAGTCCTCCACCTAAAGTGACATCTGCACGTGCTTGTAAAAGCTGTTCAGTGACAGAACCTAAGCCACCATTTTCGAGTGCGTTTGTAGGACATTTTTCAGAAGTTGCTTTTGGACCATAGCATTTACGTGATGTGACATGCGCGATAAGTGCCGCAGGTGTTGCATCTTGAAGTTCAGTAGTGGTGACGTTACCCGTCGCATATCCTGCTTTTTTTGCCAAAGAGAGAATGGATTCATGCGGTTTAGCATGAATATCTATTCCTAATGCGCCGTTATAGGTTTTTGTGCCTGTTGCCCAAGCAGAAGCAGAAGCGGCAGAATCTGTTACGTAATTAATTGTTTTATCTTTATCAATAGAATAATTTGTGTATGAGCCTGTAAATGGTAATACATCTAAACCTTTAAAATAGCCCGATGCACCTTCTGCATAGTTACGAGCAGATGTGAGTTCAGAATCGCTTGTACCATCACCAATAAACAAAATGACATGTTTTACGGGGCGGTTATTAATAGACGCTTTTAACGCTTCAGTACGATCTTCTTTTAAGCGAGTTGCGCCACCAAAGCTTGTTAAATCGCCTTTTGCTGATGGTTGAAGCGTTTGTCCATTTGTTACATTTGTGGGTGTATTTACAGTGCTACAAGCAGAGAAACCGGCAACTAAAAACGGTAGTAATAATAATTTAAATTTCATTAGTGTCTTGGGCTTTGAGTGAGATATTTTCAAATTAAGCTAAGACTTTTATATTTAAAAATGATTACAACAGTGTTTAAATTTTTTAACCAAATGATCGATTTTGTTTTGCTGTTGAAGATATCTCTTGAGATAATCAGCAGATAGAACAATTTAAGCACATGGAATTATTTTGAAAAAAAATGTTTTGCTCATTACAGGTTGGGGCGGTGGAACAAAACTTTTGCAACCCTTAAAACAACAACTTGAATCAGCCGATTTTCAGGTTAAATTGTTGAATATTTTTGATGTTTTAGATGCAGAGATTTTACAGAAGAATGTTGAAATAGCAAAAGATTTTGATGTTCTAATTGGTTGGTCTTTAGGTGGTCAGCTTGCCACAATTTTGGCAGATGAAATTTCAAAACAATATCAGCAAAATAAAGTTCTTATCACTTTAGGTTCAAATCCATGTTTTGTTGCCAATGAAAACTGGCAAACAGCAATGGATCAACCGACATTTCAAGCCTTTAAGCAGTCATTTAAAACAGATGCCGTTGCAACCTTAAAGAAATTTGGTTTTATGGTGTGTCAGGGTACAGAAAATACCAAGCAAGATTTTTTAACATTGCAAAGTTTAATACAACCACAAAATTTAGATGTTCTAAATGCAGGATTAAATTGTTTGGAGCAGTTAAATAATGTAGATATCTTAGAAAAATATACAGGTCATCAACTGCATGTTTTTGCAAAACAAGATTTCTTAGTTAGTTACAAAGTTGCAAGAAATCTTCAGAAATTATCTGCAAACTTTTTAGAGGTAGAGCTGAATTCGGGATCACATGGCTTCCCAATATTTAATACCGAAGATGTAATTAGCAAAATATCCCAATATTTAAGTAAAATTAAACAAATCTGAACATAACTGGCTTTTCTCGCAATTTATTTCTTCTTTATGCAGGTTTAAGATGCCTCAATGAAAAAAATATATCTGCATGGAGTGTGGGATGAGTGAATTAACAGATTTAGAATTTGATCAACAACATCTGTGGCATCCCTATACGTCTATGATTAATCCTTTGCCGTGTTTCAAAGTAGAAAGGGCGGAGGGTGCACGTATTTATCTTGAAGATGGTCGTGTTTTGATTGATGGTATGTCATCTTGGTGGTGTGCAATTCACGGTTATAACCATCCTGAACTGAATAAAGCGGTGACAGAACAATTAGAAAAAATGTCACACATGATGTTTGGTGGATTAACTCATGATCCTGCTATTCAGTTAGGGCGTTTACTTTTAGAAATTACACCGCCCAATTTAACCAAAATTTTCTATGCAGATTCAGGTTCGGTCGCGGTAGAAGTCGCGTTGAAAATGGCTGTGCAATATTGGTCGGCAAGAAAACAACCAGAAAAAACTAACTTTATAACCACACGTTCGGGTTACCACGGGGATACTTGGAATGCGATGTCGGTATGTGATCCTGTCACAGGAATGCATCAAGTTTTTGGAACAAGTTTGCCCAATCGTATTTTTGTTTCTGCACCTAAAACTCGCTTTGAAGATGAATGGAACTCTCAAGATATTGAAGAGTTAGAGCAAGCTTTAGCGCAACATCATCAAAACATTGCCGCTTTAATTATAGAGCCAATTGTGCAAGGTGCAGGAGGTATGCGCTTTTATCATCCTGAATATTTACGCCAAGCCAAATTATTATGCGAAAAATATAATGTGTTGATGATTTTTGATGAAATTGCCACAGGTTTTGGGCGTACAGGTAAATTATTTGCTTGGGAACATGCACAAGTTCAGCCCGATATTATGTGTATAGGGAAAGGCTTAACAGGTGGGTATATGACACTTTCAGCAACTTTAACTTCAACTGAAGTTGCTGAAACCATTAGCCAAGGTGAAGCAGGTGTGTTTATGCATGGACCAACCTTTATGGCAAATCCGCTTGCATGTGCAGTTGCGTTAAAAAGTACGCAATTATTATTGTCACAAAATTGGCAAGAAAATATTCAAAGAATTGAGCGAAAACTCAAAGAAAAATTGGCAGATTTAGCATCACTTTCTTATGTTGATGATGTACGTGTTTTAGGTGCAATTGGTGTGGTAGAACTAAAAACCTCAGTGGATATGAAAACACTACAAGCACAATTTGTTGAACAAGGAGTTTGGGTCAGACCATTCGGAAAATTGGTATATGTAATGCCACCTTATGTCATTGCCGATAATGAATTAACAACATTGTTAAATGGTGTTGTGCATGTGGTGAAAGCTATGCAGGAGCAAGTGTCATGAACTTGTTAAATCACTATGCAGAAGTTTTAGATGTACTTAAGCAACAAGGTAATTTCCGACAGTTTAAATCGAACATTCAACATGGTCGTTATATTGAAATCAATCAGCAGAATATGCTGAATTTATCTTCCAATGATTATTTAGGTTTGGCTTCAAATATACAATTACGCGAACAATTTTTTGATGAGACACCAAATGTTCAGCGTGTAATGAGTTCGTCATCTTCAAGATTGCTCACAGGTAATTTTCTTGAATATAAAGAACTTGAACAAAGTTTAAGTCAACTTTTTCATGGTCGATCTGCACTGCTATTTAACAGTGGTTATCACATGAATATTGGCATTTTGCCTGCACTTTGTGACAGCAAAACGCTAGTGCTTGCCGATAAATTGGTACATGCCAGTATTATTGATGGTATTCGTTTATCTTCTGCGAAATATGTGCGCTATCGTCATAACGATTTACAACATTTAGCAAATTTGCTTGAAAGCTATCATGCAGATGAAAGCATACAACGCATTATTGTGGTTACTGAGTCTATTTTTAGTATGGATGGTGACGAAACGAACTTGCGTGCCTTGGTTAATCTAAAACATCAATATTCAAAAGTGATGCTTTATGTTGATGAAGCACATGCAATAGGTGTGCGTGGTCAACAAGGCTTGGGCTGTGCAGAAGAGTATGGTGTTATTGATGATATCGACTTTTTAGTGGGAACATTTGGTAAGGCACTTGCCTCGGTAGGTGGTTATTTAATTTGTCATGAAATTATTCGTGATTACTTAATTAATACTATGCGCCCCCTAATTTTTAGTACCGCACAGCCACCTATTTCTATGGCATGGACTCAATTCATTTTGAAGCGTATGACAGCTATGCTAACAGAGCGAAAGCATTTGCAAAGTATGAGTAAGCAATTCATAGATCAAGTGAAACAGAAAGGGTTTAGTTGCCCATCTACATCGCAAATTGTGCCTGTGATTATTGGTGATTCTCAAGAAACAGTAGAGAAAGCACAATATTTACAGCAAGCAGGCTTTTATATTATGCCTGTACGTCCACCTACTGTACCCAAGGGAAGTTCACGTTTACGTATTTGCCTAAACACACATGTTAAAGATGAAGATTTAGCACAGTTGGTTAAGTTGCTATGAATGTTGTAAATCATGTAAAAGTTGCACAACATTTTGCACGTGCACATGAAAGTTATACACAAAATGCGGTAGTACAAAAGCAAATTTGTGAACATTTATTGGCACTTATTTCAGAGCAAAATATACCGAAACAGCAAGATCGAATTTTTGAAATTGGTTGTGGCACAGGAAATTTAACCCATTTAATGTGGCAGTACTTCAATAGCCAAAAATATATGTTGAATGATTTGTATGATGAGGTGAAATCTAATTTTTTAGATGATTCATTGCAAAGTATTGAATGGCAAATTGGTGATATTGAACAGCTAGAATTTCCTCAACAATTAAATGCGATAGTTTCTGCGTCTGCGTTGCAATGGGTGAATGACTTAAGTGTTGTTTTGGAAAAGTCTAAGCAAGCATTATTACCTGAAGGTTATTTTATTTTTTCGACGTTTGGTGAAAAAAATCTACATGAAATTAAGCAACTGACAGGACAGGGTTTAAGTTATTTATCTTCTAAAAAATTGAAAGAAAAACTGAATCAAGCAGGCTTTGAATTACTTTTAATACAAGAAGAAACAATAGAAATAAGTTTCGATCAGCCTAGAAATGTTTTGCAGCATTTAAAAGCAACAGGCGTGACAGCAACATCAAATCAATTTCGTTGGACGAAGCAAAGTTTGGCGGATTTCTATAAAAACTATGAGCAATTTAAGTTAGAAAGTCAGCAATATTTACTGACTTATCACCCTATTTATTGCATTGCACGGAGCATTTAAATGTCTAATGTTATTTTTGTTAGTGGAATAGATACGGGTATTGGGAAGACCTATTGCACAGGTTATTTAGCTAAATTGTGGAATGCGGAAGGTATTCGAACCATTACGCAAAAGCTTGTGCAAACAGGTAATCTTGATATTTCGGAAGATATTGAAAAGCATCGTGAAATTATGAATATGGGGTGGTTTCCTGAAGATGAAATTAAACTTACCATGCCTGAAATTTTTAGTTATCCTGCATCGCCACATTTAGCGACACAAATAGATGGTCGTGAAATTGATTTCGCTAAAATTGAAGATGCAACTCAACAGTTGGCAAGTAAATATGATCGAGTTTTATTAGAGGGTGCAGGGGGCTTAATGGTTCCCTTAACGAAAGAGATGCTCAGTATTGATTATATTCAACAACAACATTTACCTGTTATTTTAGTAAGTTCAGGGCGTTTAGGTAGTATTAATCATACCTTATTAAGTTTAGAGGCTTTAAAAGCGCGAGGTATTGAATTGTATGCGTTGGCATATAATTTAGCGCATGAATCTCAAGATGCTTTAATTTCAAAAGATACCGCAGAATATTTAAAAGTGTATTTAGCGCAGCATTTTCCACAGGCAAAGTGGCTTGATATTCCTGTAATGCATTAATTTGAGAAAGTAAAAAACCACTCAATTGAGTGGTTTTTTTAGCTTTAATCAAGGGAAAAGAAATTAGTATTTCTTAAAGCCTTTATTTACGCCATATGGTTTACGTGGCGCATTTTCGTCACGACGCTCACGGTTACCAAAGTTGTCATCGCGACGTTCACGACGAGCAGGAGCATTGTCGCCACGACGGTCAAAGTTCGGTTTAGCTTCAACTTCATCTGTGTCACGACGTTGTTGACGTAAGTAACCACCACGACGTGCAGCCATTGGTTTGTCTTGCATACGTTCGTTACGACGTTTAGCCATACCAAATAAGCCAGTACCTTGACGTGGTTTAAGTTCTACAGATTTTGTTAAGTTATCGATGTCCTGTTTATCCAGCTCCATCCAACGACCTGTGCGTAATTCACGTGGAAGAATAACTGTGCCGTAACGTGTACGAAGTAGGCGGCTTACTTTTAAACCTTGAGATTCAAAAATACGACGAACCTCACGGTTACGACCTTCTTTCACTACAACTTGGAACCAACGGTTAATACCTTCACCGCCAATTTCAGAGAAAGATTCAAACTTCGCAGGACCATCATCTAATACAACACCATTGGTCATGTTTTTAACAATCGCAGGCGTTACTTCACCCATTACACGAACAGCATATTCACGTTCAATTTCATTTGAAGGGTGCATTAAGCGGTTTGCAAGTTCACCATCATTTGTGAAAAGTAATAAACCTGTAGAGTTAATATCTAAACGACCAACCATAACCCAACGATCACCTGGAATTTGCGGTAATTGTTCGAATACAGTTGGACGGTTTTCAGGGTCGTTACGAGAACAAATTTCACCTTCTGGTTTGTAATAAATCAGAACACGACGACGAATTTCATCTTCAATTTGAAACTGCACTTTACGACCGTCGATGCGAAGCTCATCGGTAGGTTCGATGCGTTCACCCACTTGGGCTACTTGACCGTTGACGCTTACACGACCAGCAGCAATGACTTCTTCCATATAACGGCGAGAACCCAAACCAACGCGTGCAAGCACCTTTTGCAATTTTTCACTCATGACAGCATAACCTTAGAAATAATCATAACAGTTCACCTATTTACGACTTCGGTGCATTTGCATCGAGCGCCATAAAAGCTTCCTTGGCATCCTGTAAGGGAGGCAATTGACCAAGAGACGACAGGCCAAAAGCATTTAAAAATTGTGACGTTGTGACTAACAACGCAGGTCTTCCAGGGAGTTCACGAAAACCAGATTCTTTAATCCAGTTCCAATCAAATAATGTACGCAAAATTTGACTATTTACCGTAACTCCACGAATTTGTTCAATATCTGCGCGCGTAACAGGTTGGTGATACGCAATAACAGATAGTGTTTCCAACATAGTTGGAGACAAGCGCACAGGACGTTCAGGCCAAGTTTGAGTAATTAAGTTTCTATACTTTGCTCTAACTTGGAAACGATAACCTTGTGCTGTTTCAATTAATTCAATAGATCGACCATGTTGTAACATGGCAAGCTGTTGTAAAAATTGACTTAATTGTTTCTTTGTAAATTGATCTTGGAACGCTTCTTTCAGTCTTGCTAAAGACACAGGAGATTCACTTGCAAAAATGATGGCTTCAAGCTGCATTAATATTTCATGATGATTTTCACCTTCACTTAAAGGTGTGATTGTTTCATCATTCATACATGTGCTCCTTGAATTGCAAGTGGTGCATCTATACCTGTTGCGACAATTGAAATTTTTTGCTGACGAGTAAGCTCTAAAATCGCCATGAATGTAACAACCATGCCCATACGACCTTGGCTTGGCTTTAAAAGTTCTTCGAATTGTAGTACTTCACCAGATTGAATTTTATATTCGATATAAGCAATTCGTTCTTCAAGCGCAACAGGTTCTTGTAAAATTTGATGCGTTACAGGTTCAGGTCTATTAAAAACACAAAGCAAAGCATCACGTAATTGCTCTGCCGCATAACCCACATTATTCACATTCACTTGTCCAAAGTTTACATTGGTCGGGAATGTATCACGGTCTAGAACAGGCATTTGACCTAAACGTTCAGCCGCTTGTTTAATGCGTAAATATGTTTCTAAGCGATCTATTAATTCTTGTTTAGGATCTTTTTCAATTGCAGAAATAGACGGTGCTTTTGGTAGGAGCAAACGAGATTTTAAATCTGCAAGTAAAGCTGCCATCACCATATAATCTGCGGTTAACTCAATATTTAAAGTTTTCATTGCATCCATATAAGATAAATATTGAGAGGCAATAGGTGCGATATCAAGTTGTAATAAGTCGAAACCGCTTTTTTGAATCAGGTAAATTAAAAAATCGAGTGGTCCTTCGAAATGTTCTAAAAGAATTTCGAATGCAGCAGGGGGAATGTATAAATCTTCGGGAATGGTATCTTGCCACTCATCCATTACGCGGATGTGTTGTGGTTGTTCCACCAATTCATGGACAGTTTGAGTCATTACAATTATAGGCCACGCGAATTTTCAAAAGCATGAAAGCTATGCTGCTCGGCTTATTAAGGGAGTGCTGAGAGATAGCGAAGAAATAAAACACATACAGTTTAATGGATTTTTGCTTTTAAATAAATCAAATTACCTGAACATTTGTATAAAAATCGGAAATAAATACATGGTATTTACTTCCGTAATAATAAAGAACTTTATTTTTATTGTTACTTTTGAATGAATTAAGTTCACTCAAACTCATTCAAAAGCACTCACATCACCAACACCACGACGAATAATTTCTGGGTTGCTGCCAGATAAATCGATAATGCTTGTTGTATTTAATGTGCCTAAGCCGCTATCAATTAAAACATCTATCCGTTTTGAAAGTTGCATTTCAATATCGTATGGATCATCAATTGGGTCAGATTGACCGGGCAAAATAAGCGTACTGGTAATTAAAGGTTCACCTAACTCTTTTAAAAGCATTTGGCAAATTGGATTGCTTGGAATGCGTAAACCAATCGTTTTCTTTTTAGGGTGCATTAAGCGTTTAGGAACTTCACTTGTTGCAGGTAAAATAAATGTAGTTACGGCAGGGGTATTGTTTTTAAGTAGTCGATACATGGCATTATCAACTTTTGCATAAGTTGAAATATCAGATAAATCTGCACAAATAATGGCGTATTGATGTTTTGGACCTAAACCACGAATTTGTGAAATACGCTCCATTGCATTTTTATTACCAATTTGGCAACCAATTGCATAAGCAGCATCGGTAGGGTAAACAACAACATCACCTGCACGAATGCGTTCAACAGCTTGACTAATAAGTCTTGCTTGAGGATCTTCAGGATGGATTCTTAAATGCAACATATTTTATTCTCCTGATGATTTTTCACTCATTATCTCTTGAGATTAAATAGTGTTTCAAGAGATGAATTATGGATTGTAAAAATTAATCTAATAATTCACGAATAAACTCATCACTTTGTAATCTTTTGCCACCTCGAACGCACATGCAAATATATTCAATAAATAGTGCTGCATCGCGTGGAAGTTTGGCTTCTCCTGAAAAATAACGTTGAACTTGGGCAAATACATTGTCTTTAAATGTAGCACCATTACCACCTTCACCGGTTAAGTTATCTAAAGATACACGGAATCTACGACCAAAAGATTGCGCAAATAACCATTCAATAGCTTGTGGTTTAATTTCAACTTGTTCAAATAAAGCTTGTTGATCTGCTGTTCGACCATCGGGAGCGTACCAATACCCTAAGTCTGGAAGCAGGCGACGCTTATCTCCTGCAATAGTCCAGTGGCTAATTTCATGCAAAGCACTATTGAAAAAACCATGTGCAAATTGAATACGTGCAGGTGCTGTTTCTGTTGCAGGAAAATACTCGGGTTCAAAATCACCTTTAACAAGCGTCACATTAAGGTGGGAAAACCAATGATTAAAGTGTAAGATGAGCCAATCAACTTGTTCTGCTTCTGATGATAAATTCACCCATGAAGAAAGTTGCACTTGCTCGAGTGAACTGTCAGAATCAGCGGTTGGAAGTGTGCTAACAAGTGATGAAATACTCACTTCTGTTTGCGGCTGCAACAGATGCATGACTGAATTTACCCAATTGGTCTGTCTAAATAAGTACAAAATTGTATCTTAATCTTTGACAGAGTACTTATGAATTTGTAGAATTGCCGCCTAAATTATGTCAGCAAATACCTTTCCGGCACAGATTGAGCCGTTTAAATGGGCCGAACAAGGCTTCGTATGGGCAGGAACACTGCCACTATCTCGTTTTGTTCGTATATCCCGTGAAGCTGTTGGATCAATTGATGATCAATTGATTAACATAGACTGTAAGCTATCAATGGATGCATATCATCGTATTGTGTGGCTAAGTGGTCATGTTGAAACGAAAGTTTCAGTAGAATGTCAACGCTGTTTGAACCCTGTTGAAATTAACCTCGTTTCAGATTTTCATTTAGCTCTTGTAGATGATGAGTCACTGATAGAGCGCTTGGATGAGGATGCTGATTTCATCGTACTAGGTGAGAGTGAAGCAACGACTAAAGGTAGCTTTGATGCGCCTGCAACCGCTGATTTACTTTCTCTTATGGAAGATGAATTGTTATTGTTGATGCCTTTGTCTGCGAAACATGAGTTTTGTGAACATAAGCACCAACCTGCCGTAGAAGAGCTTGCTGAAGAAAAACGAGATAACCCGTTTGATATTTTGGCAAGTTTGAAGGGTAAACTTAACTAATTTTTGTGTTATACTGATAAGTATAAGACAACTGAATTTGTTCTGATCCATTTTTCGATATTTGTAAGGAGCCATCATGGCCGTTCAGCAAAACCGTAAAAGTCGCTCTCGCCGTGACATGCGCCGTTCACATGACGCTTTAACTGAGAATGCATTAACTGTAGACCAAGCTACTGGTGAAACTCATCGTCGTCACCACGTATCTAAAGACGGTATCTACCGTGGTCGTCAATTATTCGCTAAAGCATCTGCTGAATAATTGAAGATGTATTAAGCGTTAAGCTTAATGAGAAAAAGGGAGCGAAAGCTCCCTTTTTTTGTTGCATTTGGCAATTACTAAAACAAAAAATAAGTGTTAAATTCCTTTCCGAAAATAGGCTTACATAAGAGTTTGTTGATTATTTAATCGTTTGTTAAATAATAATTGCTCTTCATTCAAGGATTTTTTATGTCTGCTAACCAACTAGAACAAGCAGCTCAAGCAACAAAAACTGCATTTGTGTTTCCTGGTCAAGGTTCACAAAAAGTAGGAATGCTAGCTGAAATTGCAGAACAATTTAGTAGTGTTCAAGAAACTTTTGCTGAAGCATCTCAAGCAGTTGGCTTCGATTTATGGCACATTGCGCAAACTGGTGAAGGTTTAGATCAGACAGAATTTACACAACCTGTATTACTTACAGCGAGCGTTGCATTATGGCGCGTTTGGTTGGAGTCGGGTGGTGTTGCACCAAAATATTTAGCGGGTCATTCACTAGGTGAATACAGCGCATTGGTTGCTGCGGGTGCATTAAGCCTAGGTGATGCTGCAAAGTTAGTTAACTTGCGTGGTAAGCTTATGCAAAGTGCGGTGCCTCAAGGTTTAGGTGCTATGGCTGCTATTCTAGGTTTAGAAGATGCAAAAGTACTTGAGCTTTGCGAACAAATTAACGTACAAGGTCGTGGCTCGGTAGAAGCTGCGAACTACAATGCTGCTGGACAGGTTGTTATTGCGGGCGATAAAGCTTTAGTAGAAGCGGTAATGGCGGCTGCTAAAGAAAATGGTGGTAAAGCAATTGGCTTACCTGTTTCTGTACCATCGCACTGTTCATTAATGAAACCTGCAGCGGAACAGTTTGCAGAAGCGTTGGAACAAACTGCCATTGAGCTACCTCGTATTCCTGTAATACAAAATGTAAATGCGGGAATTGCAACAGATGTTGCAGGGTTACGCCAAGCACTTACAGCACAGTTATACCAATCTGTACAATGGACAAAAACATTACAATTCCTTCAAGATGAAGGCGTTGAGTACATTGTAGAGTGCGGTCCAGGTAATGTATTGGCAAACTTAGCAAAACGTTTACCAAAAATTGAGAAAGCATGTCCACTTGATACAAAAGCTCGTTTGGAAGATGCACTAAATGCCATTTTAGTGGCTGAAGGGAAAATTGCATGACACAGGAACGCAAAGTCGCATTAGTGACAGGCGCAAGCCGAGGAATTGGCGCTGCCATTGCTCAGCAACTTATTAAAGATGGTTATTTTGTTGTAGGTACTGCAACATCAGAAGCGGGTGCAGAAAAGCTTTCTGCTGCTTTTGCTGAAAATGGTGTGGGTAAATTACTAGATGTGCGTGATGGCGCTGCTATTGATGTATTGGTAACAGATATCGAACAAAACTATGGTCCAGTCCTTGCTTTAATTAATAATGCAGGTATTACCAAAGATAATTTATTATTACGTATGTCTGAAGATGATTGGGATGACATCCTAAACATTCATTTAAAAGCCGTTTATCGTTTATCTAAACGTGTTTTAAAAGGCATGACAAAAGCTCGTTTTGGTCGCATTGTAAATATTAGTTCTGTTGTTGCGCATTTTGCAAACCCTGGTCAAGCGAACTACTCTGCTGCAAAAGCAGGTATTGAAGCATTTGGTCGTAGCCTTGCAAAAGAAATGGGTAGCCGTCAAATTACAGTAAATGCTGTTGCACCTGGTTTTATTGCAACAGAAATGACTGAACAATTAAGCGAAGAAATTCGTAAAAAAATGAGTGATCAAGTGGCATTAAACCGTTTAGGTGACCCACAAGATATCGCGAATGCAGTGAGTTTCCTTGCAAGTGAAAAAGCAAGTTATATCACTGGAACTGTTTTACATGTAAATGGTGGTTTATACATGAACTAAGTCATGTATAAACTTTCAATATTTTCTAGATTCAATTAAACTAACGGCATTAAAAACGCCACAAGCAATGAGGAGAATTCCTGTGAGCGATATCGAACTACGTGTTAAGCAAGCAGTTGCAGAACAACTTGGTCTTAAAGCAGAAGAGATTAAAAACGAAGCATCTTTCATGGATGACTTAGGTGCAGACTCTCTTGATCTAGTAGAATTAGTAATGTCTTTCGAAAACGATTTCGACATCACTATTCCAGATGAAGATTCTAACGAAATCACAACTGTTCAATCTGCTATTGACTATGTTTCTAAGAAACTTGGTTAATTGTCGATTTCAGCTTTGCTGAATAAAAAGCCACCTTTTAGGTGGCTTTTTTATGCCTGAATAATGATCTTTACATAAAATAACGTTTTTTCATCAGATGTTGGTATTCAAGAGTAGGTTTAAAAGTTATAAAAATAGAGCGATAAATATTTAAAATACAATAAGGAGAAAATAATGGGTCTTTTTGATTTTGTGAAAGGCATTGGTAAAAAAAACACAGCAGCCGCAGAGCCGCAAGTAGCACCGGTGGCAGCAGAACCAACTGCTCAAGAAGTTGCAAATAAATTGCTTGGACATATCAAAAGCTTGGGTTTGCCTATTTCAGGTTTAAGCGTGTCTTATAATGCGACAACAGATTTGGCTACAGTAGTTGGACAGGTTCAGAATCAGGCAGATAGAGAAAAAATTATTCTTGCTGTGGGTAATATTGACCATGTTGCACAGGTAGATGATCAATTAACAGTAGTAACACCAGAACCAGAAAGTAAGTTTTATACAGTTAAATCGGGTGATAATTTATCTAAAATCTCAAAAGAATTTTATGGTGATGCAAACAAGTACAACAAAATTTTTGAAGCAAATAGACCCTTGTTAAAAAATGCAGACGATATTTTCCCGGGACAAGTTCTACGTATTCCTGAGTAAACACATCAACTAAATAAAAAAGGCGCAATATGTGCCTTTTTTATTCTTTGAAATTTCTCCAGACTTTATTTTCTTCTGAAGTATGAATTGTGAAATTAAAATTTGAGTCGGAAGATACAAGAAGTGCAGAAGGTGTTTGCATAAGTACTTTAAGAATTGTGCCTTTTTCAAATGTAATCGGTGGGCAGTCTTCTTTTGTTAAGACAATTTCTTCTAATAATTCTATAAGATATGTTTCCATAAATACCTCTGTTTAGATATTGAGTTGGATTTTATGTTTATTATTTATGCAGTGTGAATTATATGCTATTTTTTTAAATAGTGTGAAATATATCGTGTTTACATATTGTTTTTTAATTCAGATTGAATCTAAGTTAAAACTAAAAGATTGATGTATAGAATTGAAGTTAATCAAATATATACAAATAAAAATAATTCGTTTCTATCGTTTATATTTTTTGGCATTATGATGCATACGTTTTAGAAATTAATAATAAAGGTCTAACTAAATTAAATGTTTAAATCATTCTTCCCAAACCCAAAATGGTTTTTTGGCTCACTTGTTTTATGGTTCATTATTAACTGCGTATTGTGGTATTCAGGTGGTAATACTTGGGGGCAATATTTAGGTTTTGCAAAAGACTATCATGAAGCTGTTTTACCAATTGGTGTTTCACGCTTTTGGTCTGCGCAATTCATTTGGTTTTACTTGTGGTTTTTTATTTCTACTACAATTTTTGCAATTTTCTGGAAATTCAAATCTGATAATCCTTGGCAGGGTTGGTCTGTTTGGGGTTCTGCATTTATTTTATTTAATATTTGGTTCTCGGTTCAAACAAGTTTAGTGATTAATGCTTGGTATAGTCCATTTTATGACCTAATTCAAAAAATGCTTGGTAGTGGTGGTGGAGATATTCAAGACCTTTACACAGGTACGCTCACATTTTTATACATTGCAATGGTTTATGTCACAATTGCAGTGTTCAACCTATTCTTTGTAAGCCATTATATTTTCCGCTGGCGTACGGCAATGAATAATTATTACACAGCACACTGGGAGCAATTGCGTCATATTGAAGGTGCATCGCAACGTATTCAGGAAGATACGATGCGTTTTGCCAAAACCACTGAAGCATTGGGTGTAAGTTTTATTCAAGCATTAATGACTTTAATTGCTTTCTTACCTGTGTTGTTCCAATTGTCTGATCATGTGAAATCTTTACCAATTATTGGTGAAATTCCACATGCGCTGATGTGGGCTGCAATTGGTTGGGCGGTATTTGGTACTGTGGTTCTTATGCTTGTAGGTATTAAGCTTCCTGGTTTGGAATTTAATAACCAAAAGGTTGAAGCGGCTTATCGTAAAGAGTTGGTTTATGGTGAGGATTATCATGAGCGGGCAGATCCTCAAACTTTAAAAGATTTATTTTCCAAAGTTCGTTTTAATTATTTCCGCTTATATTTCCATTACGCTTACTTCAATATGGTGCGTATTTGGTACATGCAACTTGATAATTTATACGGTTTATTCGTGTTGTTCCCAAGTATTGCGGCAGGTGCAATTACGCTTGGTTTAATGATGCAAATTAGTAATGTCTTTGGAAAAGTGCGTGAGTCATTCCAATATTTAATTGAATCTTGGCCTGTTATTATTGAATTACTTTCAATTTATAAGCGTCTAAGAGCATTTGAGTCTGTATTGGAAGATAAACAAAACTAAAAGAATTTGCCCGCATATTGCGGGCTTTTTGTTTTATATTGAACATAGCTTTTAAGCATATTATTTATATTTTGGCATTAGAAAAATGAAAGGTTTTAACATTATGAATTTTACAAAAAAATGCACGAAATTCGGTTTATCTTTATTGGTAGTTTCGGCTTTAATGGGTGCAACGCAAATGGCATCTGCAAGTGCTACGGTAGATAAGTTGAGTGATTGTTTGGTGAAATCTACAACAGATGCTGATAAAAAAGTCGTGCTTCAATGGACGTTTGTGGCGTTGTCTGCGCATCCTGATTTGCAAAGTTTTAGTCAGATCACAACCGAACAGCGTGATGGTTTAGATAAAAACTTAGCGCAAGTTTTACAGCGTATTTTGGTAGATCAGTGTTCTGCTGAAACAAAAGCAGTAATTCAGACAGATGGCTTGCAAGCGGTGGGTGATAGTTTTCAAGAGTTAGGACAGGAAACGGGTGAGCAAATTTTAAAAACACCTGAAATCAAAGATCAGTACAAAGGTTTGGTTCGTTATTTAGATTTGAGTAAGTTAGTTACGACTTTTTTAACCCCTGAGTTGTTTAATAAGTTAGGTGTTACACGTTAATTATTGCGTGAAAAGCAGAAAAGATAGCGATTATTCCATCTATCTTTTCTGCTTTTGAGATTTAATGATTTGGTAAAATTAGTCGTTAAAGATTAAGACGCTTTTTCCTTTGGTATGACCGTCTAGAATATCTGCATAAGCTTGTTGAGCTTGCTCAAATGGATACTCGCGACTTACCACCCATTTAATTTTTCCTTCCGCTATACCATTTACAACATATTTTAAATTGGCAGGATTTCGTTTTACCCAAACAGGTTTAATTTTATTTGAACTCAATTTACGACCTGCAATAGTTCCCATAAAACCACCTGATTTTACTGTTTTAAGAGAAGCTTGCGTTGCTTCTTCATTACCAACCATATCAATTGAAACATCAAATTTTTCAGGATGTATTGCTTCTAATTTTTCGGTTAATCCATCGCCATAAACAACGGCTTTTGCGCCCAATTGTTGAAGATGTTCTTGGTTTTTTGCAGAGGCTGTTGCAACTACATGAATGCCTTTGTTGACTGCAAGTTGAATAAGAATAGATCCGACACCACCTGAACCACCATGAATTAGTAGTGATTGTGCGGGACCCATTTCATTTAAAATGGTCATTGCTGTTTGTGAAACACCTGCTAATGTTCCTGCGGTAGCCCAATTTATATTACTTGGTTTTTGAATAAGATTTTCTATAGGAACATCAATAACAGTGGCGTGTGTAAATGCACCGCCTGAACCTAGTACTTCATCGCCAACTTTCCATTGTATTTGATTTTCTTCAACTTCTGTAATAACGCCTGCGAACTCTGTACCAAAGGTTTGGGGGAGGGCTGCGTGTTTGAATTCACCTGTCATACGACGTGCATCAATTGGGTTAATGCCTGAAGCTTTGACTTGAATGCGTGCCATACCTTTAGCGAGTTTTGGGAGTGTATGCGGTTCTAATTCAAGTACGTTTGATTGTCCGTATGCGTGTGCAAGGAGGATTGTTGTGTTCATGTGTTTATGCCTATTTCTTGAGTTATGTTTTTGATTATAGAAAGGCGTTTTGTGCTACGACAGTGCTAAAAATGGGACAGTGTTTTCTTGTTTTTTTATCTCTTTAATTGTTAATCCTCTCCCTGACCCTCTCCTAGAAGGAGAGGGAACTACGCGTATCAAATAGCTTATGTGAAACTCCCTCTCCCATTGGGATGAGCAATACTGTTGCGCAAGGGGGTGAGGGTCGTGAATAAGTCTCAAGTATTCGAGTTTGGATATAGAGAATATTATTTAATACTGAAAAGAATAAAATATTTGAATATTTTAGACTTTTAATGTGCTTCAAGTTTTTGTAAAAGAATAATAAATTGAGATTAAAATTAATGAATCATAATCATGTGTTGCTTTCTAATTTCCCTTCACTTTTAGGAACTTTTCGAAGTCTTGATAAGAATGGAAAAGAAGTTCAACAAGTAGAATACAGATATTCAGGTTTCGTGAAAGGCGATGAATATAGAACTTTGATCGAAAATAGTATCGAAAAACTTTTTTTAAGTTTAATGCTATACGATGATATTTATATAAATGACGAAGATTTTTTAAAAGTCGTTAGTTTCATAGGTGTTGAAAACTCAACTAAGTTTCTCGAACGAAAGCTAATTAAAATAATTCCAAGATTTCAAAATCCTAATGTTATTGTTCATAGAAGTAAAAATTTATTACTCAATAAGACTAGGTATGAAGTTGAACCACTTATGTATTTAGGTGGATTGCATGATTTGGATAGAAATTATAAAAAATACTCTGTTAATGAAAGTCATAGATCGAAAATAGTTCAATATTTTGACAATGCACTTATTAATAAAGATGAACGTGATGATTCAATATTTATAAAAAATATAGAAATTATAAAAAATGAAGAAAATATCAACTTTAATAATCTAGATTATAAGACTACCTTCGAGGTTCTAAGACTGTATGAAATTGTAGATAGTTTGCAGTTGCAAAATAGGCATGATTTATCAAATAGTATTATGGATGATTATGCAAAAGATTATTTAGGATCAAAGTTTATTTCAAGTATTGGAAAAATTAACAATGGCAATGAAAAGGTAGAATTATTTGAAAGGGTTAGTGAAAATAAAAGGATTCCTAATTTCTATCAAATGTTTAAGAAAGGAAGTATTGAAATAGATCAAATTCTAGATATAAGAGAAAGTTTTAACTCTAAACTTTTTAGAAATTGGTTTGCAAATCCTGATGTATCCGAACAGGATATTTATTATGAATTATTAAAAGAGCATGGTTTAAGTTCAAAAATAAACTTACTCAAATGGATTGTGCCAACAATCATTGGGATTGTTAATACTCCTCTAGGAGTTGCGGTTTCATTAGTAGAAAATTTTTTTATTTCAAAAATTCTTCAAGGTTGGAATCCCAATTTATTTCTTGATGACGTACTCGGGAAAAAGTTAACTCAATTGGAAAATAATTTTAGAGTCCAAGAGGAAAGGAAAATAATTTTAGAGCGTTTCAAGGGTGTCCAAAGGAATGAACCATGTCCTTGTCAAAGCGGTAAGAAATTTAAAAAATGTCATGGAGTGGATTAAATAAAAAAAACCCGCTTTCGCGGGTTTTTTTTAAGATCAGATCAACCAATCAATTTCTTCATCAATTCATTCACTTGAGCAGGGTTAGCTTTACCTTTCGCTGCTTTCATTACTTGACCAACAAGACCGTTGAAAGCTTTCTCTTTACCAGATTTATACTCTTCAACCATCTTCTCGTTCGCAGCAAGCACTTCCTTAATAATTGCTTCAATTGCGCCTGTATCAGTTTCCTGTTTCAAGCCTTTTTCCGCAATCACTTCATCCGCAGTTTTGCCTTCTTCCCACATAAAGCCAAACACTTGTTTCGCAATTTTGCCGTTAATCGTGTTGTCCACAATACGTGCAATCATACCGCCAAGTTTTTCTGCTGTTACAGGAGAATCCGCTAATTCTAAGCCTGCTTTGTTTAAAGCACCTGAGAATTCACCCATTACCCAGTTTGCAGCAACTTTACCTTGTGTAGCGCCACCAGCAGCTTTCACGACTTCTTCATAAAACTCTGACATTTCACGTGTAAGCGTTAAAACGTGAGCATCGTACTCAGTTACGCCAAAGTCCGCTACAAAACGCGCACGACGTGCAGCAGGAAGCTCAGGCATAGTCGCTTTAATTGCTTCAATTTGCTCATCTGCAATAATCACAGGTAACAAGTCTGGGTCAGGGAAGTAGCGGTAATCGTTCGCTTCTTCTTTAGAACGCATTGAACGCGTTTCCATTTTCACAGGATCGAACAAACGTGTTTCTTGGTCGATTGTGCCATCCCATTCCAAAATTTCCATTTGACGTTCAATTTCAACATTAATCGCTTGTTCAATGAAACGGAATGAGTTTAAGTTTTTCAATTCACAACGTGTACCAAATTCATTACCCGGACGACGTAAAGATACGTTACAGTCACAACGGAATGAACCTTCCGCCATGTTACCGTCAGAAATACCTAACCAACGAACAAGCGTGTGAATCGCTTTAATGTAGGCAACAGCTTCTTCAACAGAACGCATATCTGGTTCAGATACAATTTCAAGAAGCGGTGTACCTGCACGGTTCAAGTCGATACCTGACATGCCTTCAAATTGGTCATGAATTGATTTACCTGCATCTTCCTCTAAATGCGCACGTGTTACGCCAATGCGTTTTACAGTGCCATCTTCAAGCTGAATGTCGATATGACCCAAGCCCACAATTGGGTTGTCCATTTGGCTAATTTGGTAGCCTTTAGGAGAATCTGGGTAGAAGTAGTTTTTACGTGCAAATACAGAAGCTTGGTCGATGTAAGCATCAATACCCAAACCAAAGCGAATTGCTAAATCAACCACTTCTTTATTTAATACAGGTAATACGCCCGGCATTGCTAAATCTACAAGGCTTGCTTGTGTGTTTGGGTCGTTACCAAAAACAGTTGAAGAACCTGAGAAAATTTTAGAATTCGTTGCAAGCTGTGTGTGAATCTCGATACCAATAACGACTTCCCAGCCATCAATCAAAAGAGATTTTGGTTTAGCTGTTTTTTGAGCTTGAGCCATTATGCATTCTCCTCTGCAATTGCCGCACGTTTGGTATGCCAATCTGTTGCTTGTTGATACTGATGTACCACAGACAATAATTGAGATTCTGACCAGTAGTTACCAATAAGCTGTAAGCCAACAGGTAAGTTGTTTTTGTCGAAACCAACAGGCGCGTTAATTGCAGGTAAGCCAGCTAAGTTCACTGCCAATGTGTAAATGTCGCCCAAATACATTTCAGTTGGGCTTAAATTTGCACCAATTTTATATGCAGTTGTTGGTGCAGAAGGTGCTGCAATTACATCTACAGATTCAAAAGCTTTTAAGAAATCTTGTTGAATTAAACGACGTACTTTTTGCGCTTTCACGTAGTACGCATCGTAGTAACCCGCAGATAACGCATAGGTGCCAATTAAGATACGACGTTGAACTTCTGTTCCAAAACCTTCTGAACGAGAACGTTTGTACAAGTCCATTAAGTCAACAGGGTTTTCACAGCGGTAGCCGTAACGAACACCATCAAAACGTTGTAAGTTTGAAGATGCTTCAGCAGGTGCAATGAGGTAGTAAGTTGGAACATAAGCTTCAGTCATGTTGAGGTCAATCTCAACAAGAATTGCCCCCATTTCTTCTAACTTTTTAAGAGATTCTTCAACACGTGCTTTAACGTCTGCATCTAAACCTTGAACATTGAAGTACTGTTTAGGAATACCAATACGTAAACCTTTTACAGATGTACCATTTAGGTTTGAAACATAGTCATCAACTTCTTTTTGTACAGATGTTGAGTCTTTTGCATCGTGACCTGCCATTACGTTCATCAGGTATGCACAGTCTTCAGCAGAACGTGCCATTGGACCGCCTTGATCCATTGATGATGCATAAGCAATCATACCAAAACGAGATACACGACCGTATGTTGGTTTTAAACCTGTTAAGCCACAGAAAGATGCAGGTTGACGAATTGAACCGCCAGTATCTGTACCTGTAGCAAAGGGTGCTAAATCGGCAGCGACAACCGCAGCAGAACCACCAGAAGAGCCACCCGGAACGTGTTCTAAGTTCCAAGGGTTTTTTGTAGAACCAAAATGCGGGTTTTCCGAGGTAGAGCCCATGGCAAATTCGTCCATGTTTACTTTACCAAGTGTTACTAAGCCCGCAGCTTTACCTTTCGCTACAACGGTTGCGTCGTAAGGAGAGATAAAATTATCCAGCATTTTAGAACCAGCAGTGGTTTTAATGCCTTGGGTACAAAAAATATCTTTATGTGCAATAGGTAAGCCGGTAAGCGTAGTTGCATGACCTGCTTTAATAGCTGCATCGGCAGCATCTGCTTGAGCTAAAGCTTGTTCGGCTGTAACCGTAATATAAGATTGAACTTGCGTATCAATTTTTGCGATACGCTTTAAATAATGTTCGGTAAGTTCTCGTGATGAGAATTTGGCTTGTGCTAAACCCTCTGAAAGTTCACGAATCGATAAGCGATGTAAATCTGACATATGAAGTATTCTTTACGTATATATGAAATAAATGGTCAACTGAATAAAAAATTATTCGATCACACGAGGAACTAAGTACAAGCCTTCCTGAACAGCAGGAGCTACAGCTTGATATTCTTCGCGGTGATTATTTTCAGTCACCACGTCTTCACGTAATGGTTGAGGATTGTCAAATGGGCTCTTTAAAGGCTCTACACCGTCAGTGTCGATGCTCTTTAACGTGTCCATCATTCCTAGAATTTTATTTAAACTTTCAGCGTATTCAGTAGATTGTGCGTCATTTAAAGAAAGTCGCGCAAGGTGTGCAATCTGTGATACGGTTTGTGCATTTAAATCTTCAGAATGCTGTGCATCTGATGTAGACATAACATCACCTAAAATCAGTATTAAAAAAAAATCAAAAATATCATGCGATATAATAAGCGATTGACTTGTTCAAATCATCACATTTAGTTAAAGTTGTCGCTTGCGCTCACATAACGATTAATAGAGAACGACTCCGTGATTCTAAAACGACTAATTGGCTTGTTTTCACCAGACTTGGCCATAGACCTTGGTACAGCGAATACCCTTATTTATGCTCCAGGACGGGGCATTATATTAAACGAGCCCACAGTTGTGGCAATCCGTCATAGTGGTTCTCAAAAAATCGTTGCCGCTGTAGGCCTTGATGCTAAACAGATGTTAGGCCGTACGCCAGCAAATATTTCTGCAATTCGCCCAATGAAAGACGGCGTTATTGCTGACTTTGAAGTCACAGAAACTATGTTGAACCAATTTATAAGTAAAGTACATGAAAAACGCTTATTTCCACCAGCACCTCGTGTAGTGGTTTGTGTTCCATGTAAGTCTACATTGGTTGAACGTCGCGCAATTCGTGAAGCAGTATACAATGCTGGCGCACGTGATGTGCGATTAATTGAAGAACCAATGGCAGCTGCTATTGGTGCAGGTATGCCTGTTGAGCAAGCTTGTGGTTCTATGGTTGTAGATGTTGGTGGTGGTACCACTGAAATCGCAATTATTTCTCTACAAGGTTGTGTATATGCAGATTCACTACGTATTGGTGGTGATGTGTTTGATGAGCAAATTATTAACTATGTACGTAAAGCGCATGGTTGTGTAATTGGTGAAACAACTGCAGAAAATATTAAGAAAGAAGTAGGCATGGCAATGCCAAATGAAGGTGAAAAACCTTTAGAAATTGAAGTTCGTGGTCGTAATCTTGCAGAAGGTGTGCCGCGTTCAATTACTGTAACTTCAGATGAAATTTCACAAGCTATTTCAGACCCGTTACAAAGTATTGTTCAAGCGGTTAAATCTGCACTTGAACAAACACCTCCTGAATTATCTTCAGATATCGCAGAACGCGGTATTGTATTAACAGGTGGTGGTGCATTACTTCGCAATTTAGACAAGCTTCTAGCACAAGAAACAGGATTGCCTGTTGTTGTTGCGGAAGAGCCACTGACTTGCGTAACACGTGGTGGTGGTAAAGTATTAGAATTATTCGATAATCCAAACCACGATATGTTATTTGTAGGCTAATAAAAGGAAAGGCGGGTGCAAGCAAATCTGTTTTCAAGACAACCGCCATCTTTTCGCTCTTTTATTATTGCGGTAATTACGTGTTTGGTTGTGCTATTTTTTAATTGGCGCATGCCACACGTGGTTCAACCTGCAAGAGATGTCTTGTCTACGGCTTTTAATCCAATATATGCCGTGGCAAGTTATCCTGTATTGTCGAGAGAATGGCTAAGCCGTCAAAGTAAGTCTGAAGCTCAATTGCGCCGTGAAAATACAGCAATGCAAGCTGAACTTTTACAGGCAAATGTACGCTTACAAAAACTTTCAGAACTTTCTGCCGAAAATACCCGCTTAAGAGGTTTATTAGATACGCCCCTTATTTTAGATGGTCGTATGGAAATTTCTGAAGTTATTGGAACAGATGCAGATCCTTTACGTCATATTATTGTGATTAACCGTGGTTCTCATAATCAGTTAAAGGTCGGACAAACCGTACTTGATGATAAGGGGATTATGGGGCAAATCATTTCAGTATTACCTCGTAGTAGTCGTGTTATGTTGTTATCCGACAAAGAGCATTCATTATCTGTGCGTTTAGAACGTAGTGGAATGCGTGCAATTGTGTCTGGTACAGGCGATTTAGGTATGCTGAAAATGGAGTATGTTCCAACAAGTGCCGATATTAAAGTGGGTGAGAAAGTTTATAGTTCAGGTTTGGGTGAAAGTTTTCCTGCGGGTTATTTGGTGGGAACTGTAGCAAAAGTAAGTAGACATAACACGGGTGAGTTTGCGCATATTGATATTACACCTGCAGCTCAATTGGCGGGTGGTCATCATGTGGTTGTGTTATTTTCAAATTCTTTAGCGCAGGAGCAACCAGATGCCGATCGCTAAATTAGCCACAAAAAAACCATCTGATCCATTATTTCCAATTATTTTTTCAGTAATTCTTGCTTCTGTATTAACTGTTTATCCATTGTCGTATGATCTTTCAGGATGGCGTCCTGCATTTATGTTCATGGTGATGCTGTTTTGGGTAATGTGTCAGCCAACATGGTGTGGTGTTTGGTTTGCATTTGGAACAGGCTTGTTTGCAGATTTACTTATGGATGCACCTTTGGGCTTAAATGCTTTAAGTTTTGTCTGTATTACTTTTTTTGCTCGATACTTTACTCGTGAGCGACGAATACTGACATTTGCGAATATTTGGGTCATCGCATTACTGGCAATTACAGTCCACATTGCTTTTATATTTATATTACAAGTGTTGTGGGGGATGAATTTCCCACTCGCACGTCATTGGCAACCTTTGCTTAGTACAATTTTAGTTTGGCCAGTTTTTTATTATATGTTTAAAAAATGGCGCATATAATTCTAGCTTCAAGTTCACCACGCAGACGTGAACTTTTACAGCAACTTGGTCTAAACTTCGATATTCATAGTCCAGATATTGATGAGTCTGTTTTAGAACAAGAATCTGTTAAGCAATATGTTGAGCGTTTGGCTTGCACAAAAGCTGAAGCAGTTTTTCAGCAATATCCAAACTCAATTATTATTGCTGCAGATACAACAGTGGCAGTGGATCATCATATTTTAGGTAAGCCTGAATCTAAACAACATGCTTTTGAAATGTGGCAATTAATGTCGGGGCGAAAGCATAATGTTTTTACTGGGGTATGCGTACACACAAAACAAGAAAAATTAAGTATAGTGGTATGCACAGAAGTGGAGTTTCAAACGCTCAGTCTTAATGATATGGAAAGTTATTGGGACACAGGTGAGCCAATAGGAAAAGCAGGGGGCTATGCAATTCAAGGTATTGCAGCTCGCTATATTTCAAAGATTTTAGGTAGCTATACCAATGTGGTGGGCTTGCCATTGCATGAAACAGCACAGTTATTACAGACAGTTAAGGCACTAAATTAACTGCTGAAAAGAATTTTATAATGTCTTGAGTTTTGTTATGTCTGAAGAGTTACTGATTAATGTAACCCCAATGGAGTGTCGGGTTGCATTAATTCAAAATGGCACAGTCAATGAGCTGTTCGTTGAGCGTGATGCTAAACGTGGTTTAGTGGGTAATATCTACAAAGGTAAAATTGTTCGTGTGCTACCAGGTATGCAAGCTGCGTTTGTGGATATTGGTTTATCACGTACGGCATTTTTGCATATTAACGATATGGTTTGGCCTAAGAATCAACCAGCACCGAATGTTTTTGATCTTTTACATGTTGGGCAGATTTTAACTGTTCAAGTTATGAAAGACATGTTGGGCACGAAAGGTGCTCGTCTAAGTACTGATCTTTCCATTCCATCTCGCTATTTAGTTCTCATGCCTTATGGTAATCATATAGGTGTGTCGCAACGCATTGAGTCTAGCGAAGAGCGTGATCGTTTGAGAAGCATGATTGAGCGTATTCAGGAAACGCATAAGCTACCTGGCTCTGTTATTGTTCGTACGGCTGCAGATGGTGTTGAGGAAGAAGCTATTGCACAAGATATGGCATATCTTGCGAAGCTTTGGGAACATATTCAGCGTAAACAAAAAAGTATTGCTGTGCCTTCCTTAATATTTGAAGAGTTACCACTTCCACAGCGTGTAATACGCGATTTAGCAAATGAAAATACAGCTAAAATCCATATAGATTCACGTGAAGTTTTCTCTAAGCTTCAAGAGTTTGTAGAAGAGTTTGTACCAAATATGAAGGATCGTCTTCTTCATTATCCTGGTGAGCGTCCAATCTTCGATTTATACAATGTTGAAGAAGATATTCAAAAAGCACTACAAACACGTGTGGCTTTAAAGTCTGGCGGTTATTTGATGATTGATCAGACCGAAGCAATGACCACTATTGATGTAAATACAGGGTCATATGTAGGTGGTCGATCTTTAGAAGACACGGTATTTAAAACCAATATGGAAGCGACGCAAGTTATTGTGCGTCAGCTACGTCTTCGAAACTTAGGCGGCATCATTATTATTGACTTTATTGATATGCAAGAAGCACATCATAGAGAAGAAGTTTTATCGCAATTTGAGCGTATGCTAGAACGTGATCATGCAAAAACAAAAATTACGCAAGTGTCAGAGCTTGGCTTGGTTGAAATGACGCGCAAGCGTACACGTGAATCACTTGAACATTTGCTTTGTGAGTCGTGTCCAACCTGTCAAGGGCGTGGATATGTGAAAACGGCGGAGTCAATTTGTTACGAAATATTTCGAGAGATCATGAGATATGCACGTGCATTTGAATCTCAGAGTGGCTTTACTGTTGTTGCCCATCCTTTGGTAATTGATCGACTTTTAACGGCAGAAGCGACGGCTGTCGCAGATTTAGAGCATTTTGTGAATCGTGTAATAAAATTCCAAGTCGAGAATTTATATACGCAAGAGCAATATGATATCATTTTAAGTTAAAATTGTAACAGAATATCGCTAAACAGTTGTTACATCTCTGATTTTACTTTTATTTGTGAATTACTAATACTTAACTCATGTAATAGCCAAAGCTATTTCAGCACTCGAAATAGCTTAAGCAAGTGAGATAAAAAAGATGAGTATGAGCAAAGCAATCGTAAAAAAAGGCTTAAAAGTTTTAGATTCAACAACAAAAAATCATTCATATTTAGTGGATGCTGAAGGTAAAGAAGTACAAATTACGTCAACAATGGTGCGTAATGTATGTACTCAGTTGTTAAATCAATGTCGTAAAATTAAGAATTAAAAATAAGGGGCTTTTTATAACCCCTTATTTTTTTGTCTTTAATTTTATATTTTTAAAATTTCTATATCTTTAATCAATAGTTCAAAATTTTGAATTTCTTCTTCTAAGTGGGTAAGTAAATTCTGCATTTTAGGCAAAGCATTGCGACATGCAGTTAGGCCAACTTCCAACTTATCTAAATAGCTTGTCATTGTAATATTAAGTGCCTGACCATCTAACACAATAGAAGCAGGGTACAAGGCATCTAATTTTGCACCATTCCAGTATAAAGGCTCGGATGGCCCTGGAACATTCGAAATAACAAGGTTGAAGGCTTGGCGTTTTGGCATTAAGCCAGATGCAATATTCAAACCTGCTGCACTATAAACAAAAGCACTGTAATTTAGAATTTGACTTGAGTTCATACGCTTAAATTTTTGTTTCGCATTTAACATGCTACGACGAATTATTTGTAAACGCTCTAAAGGTTCTTCTTTATGTGTACCTAAATTTGCCAAAATCATAGTGATACGGTTTGATAGGTCTGAATTATCATCACGTACAGATGCAGGTACCATGGCAATTAATGGTTTCTTTGGCAAAGCATTTTGTGTAATTAGATATTCTCTTAAAGCACCTGAACATACTGCAAGAACAACGTCGTTAATTGTGACATTGAGCGCCTTAGCAATCGCAGTTAAGCGTGAAAATTCATAAGATTGTGCAGCAAAACGACGAGATGAACTAACACGCTGATTTAAAATACTGCTCGGTGCCTGAAAGCTAGAAACATAATCTGGGTTGCGCCCAATATCTTTGGTAATGGTTTGAGATAATTCGTAAAGCACGCCTGGAGTCGATTCTAATTGGCTTTTAACTGTAGCGATGAAGCCTTTAATTTTACTCGATTTAGGCTGTTTTAGGCGCTTTGCACGAGGTCCTTCAACACACCAAGGTGGAACAATACTTTTGGCATCTGGATCGTGTGATAAAGATTTTTCAACAAGGCGCATGCCTGCAATACCATCTACCATTGCATGATGTATTTTGAAATACATTGCAAAACGATTGCCTTCAATACCTTCAATAATATTGCATGTCCATAATGGCTTAGCACGGTCAAGTAATGCGCTGTGCTCTTGTGAAATATAAGTGAGTAATTCACGAATACGACCTGGTTGTGGAAGTGCAATATGTCTAAAGTGATGATCTAAATCGAACTCTTGGTCTTCATCCCAAAATAATCCATTCAATTTGTTGTTAAAAGGTGGAATTGGAATAGATTTTGAAGTGCGAATATCGGCAACTAAGTCTTGAATAAAAGAAGCAGGTGCATTGTCTGGAATTTGGAATAAAAAGAGACCGCCTACATGCATAGGTTGTTGACGTTTTTCTAGGGAAAGAAAAATAAAATCAATCGGGTGTAATGGACGCATATTGCTGGTTGCCTCATTGCAATGCTAACGCTACTCCTGTATGAGCGGCCTTATTAGTATTATTTAAATATTATGAAATTATAGCGGTTATTTGATAAAAAAGAATGAATTAATATGTATGCATAAGTCTAAAAAACCACGATAAACGTGGTTAATTTTAGAAATATCTATTTGGGATTATTTTTTCAAGTTGCCCGAATGCAAACCACATTCTTTATGTGTTGCTTCTTCCCACCACCAACGACCTTCACGTTCATGTTGATTAGGTAAAACAGGGCGTGTACATGGTTCACATCCAATAGAAGTAAAACCACGTTCATGTAATGGATTATATGGAATTTCCATCATACGAATATAATTCCAAACATCAGCACTAGACCAGTTTGCAAGCGGATTATATTTAATAAGCTGCTTACCTTCGCCTGAAAATCCTACATCATGTTGAATAACAGGAATTTCTGTACGAGTGCCAGGGCTTTGATCTTTACGTTGACCTGTAATCCAACCATCTAAAGTTGCAAGTTTTTTACGAAGTGGTTGAACTTTACGAATACCGCAACATTCTTTGTGATCATCTTGATAAAAACTAAAGAAGCCTTTATTTGTTACCAATTCTTGAACTGCACTCGATTCAGGAAAACATATTTCAATATCAATTTTATAATGTTTACGAACTTGGTCTATAAATTGATACGTTTCAGCATGAAGGCGACCAGTGTCTAAACTAAAAACACGAAAGGGTTTACCTAAATGTGATGCCATATCAATAAGAACAACATCTTCTGCACCTGAAAATGAAATGGCAATTTCACCTTCTTGGCTAAGTGCAAGTTCTAAAATTTCATTAGGAGATTTGTCTGTATATTCAGATGCAAGAGCATCGACAAGATCAATTGTAGGGATAGTTGTCATGAGTGTCCTGGCTATAGGCTTGGCTACATCTAAACCTATATTAATTTATTTCACATGCATTTTAATAGAAATGAAATAACAGACTTATCACTAAAAAATAAATACTTATGAAGAAAATAGATTTATAAAGCAATACTGTTATTAAAATGCTTCAGTTATGATAGTGCTAAATTTTTCATGCAGATAAAAGGGGAATATCATGGAAGTTGTTTGTCTTGATTTAGAAGGGGTTTTAGTTCCAGAGATTTGGATTAATTTCGCAAAGAAAACTGGAATTAAAGAGTTAGAAGCGACAACACGTGATATTCCTGATTATGATGTTTTGATGACTCAGCGTTTAAATATTTTAAAAGAACATGGTTTGGGCTTAAACGATATTCAAGATGTAATTGCTGAAATGGGACCTTTTGAAGGTGCAAAAGAGTTTGTTGAATGGGTAAGTACACATTTCCAATTGATTATTTTGTCAGATACATTCTATGAATTTGCTCATCCATTAATGAAGCAATTGGGTTGGCCTACAATTTTCTGTCATAAATTAGAAACTGATGAAAATGGCGTTATTACAAATTATAAACTTCGCCAGCCAGATCAAAAACGTAAAGCTGTTCAAGCATTACATGGTTTAAATTTCCGTGTGATTGCGGCAGGCGATTCTTACAATGACACAACAATGCTTGGCGAAGCAGATGCAGGCTTCTTATTTGATGCACCTGAAAATGTGATTGCAGAGTTTCCACAATTTCCACCAATTCATGGCTATGCTGCATTAAAAGAAGCAATTCGTAATGCTTCAAACCGTGATATTCCTGCTTAATTTATATAGGTTAAATAGTAAAAAAGGCGCATTAAGCGCCTTTTTTATATTCTAAGTATTAGAATTTATAACCAATTTTCATGCTGTAACCAATGGCATGGTTGTTCTCGAATTCAGCAGCTGTGATATCTGTGCCAAAATAACTAGCAACCTGTGCTTTTGCATCGCCTAGTGCAAAATATTTAACACCTGCTTGAATAAATGATTGTGGAGTAGGGCTATACTGACCACCAAGACCAACACTCCAGTAACCATTTGTTGGTCCAAGTGTAGATACAGGATTTCCTGCACCAGAATCCCATCCAACCATAACGGTACCAGCCCATTGGTCATTGAACTTACGACCAACACCAACGTTTGCGGAAATTTGATCTTTTTCGTAAGCGATTAAATCAAAACCACGCGGAGTACCAGCAGCGGTTTGAGTTAATTGAGAAGATAATTGGCCAAATTTGTTTGGTCGTATTTTAAAATTAGACCAATCCACCCAACGTAACTGCGCAAATGCAACAGTATTTTCCATAATACCGGTTTGGAAATCTAAATTTAAAGATTGTGGTGTTTTAATTTTGGTCTCTGCAATTTCATATTTACCTTTATTCATTAATGGAACTTTAGTTCCCATTAAAATATTTGAAGGCATTTGTTCTTCAATCATTACACTATGTGAAATTTCAGAACGATATGTTAATGAAGCTTTAAGTGCAATTTCTGGAATTTGATATGCAAAACCTGCGAGCCAACCTACAGATGAATTATCATCAATTTTTGCTTTATATCCTGTATATCGAGAAGTTGTTGTTGGACCATCTTTAATATTAGCTGTACCCGAGCAAGAAGTAGCAGACAGGCAGATGACTCCGCCTAATGGGCCATAGGCTGCTCCATGGAGGTTAACTTTACCACTCACTACTTGATATACTGGGCCTGCATAGATATTCCAGTTTTTAGTAGGTTGGAATCCAAATATGAAAGATAAATTTTTTGTATCTACTTCAACATTTGTTGCTTCATTACCGTAAGTGAAAGCACCAATTTCTCTGTTACCTAATTGACCTATATTAGTACCTGATGGTTTAAATCTTGTATCTTTATCAGAATATTTAGCATTGGCTCCAAAAGGTTGATCGTAAATCAATCCAAAAGAAAGCTTATCTGTCATTTGAGCTTTAAAAGCTGCATTGTAAAAGTGATAGCTTTCAGCCATATCTCCAAGGTTACTACCTTGGATATCTTGAGATAGGGAAGGAGAACTACTTGGCATGCTAAAATCTGAATTTAGTTTCCCACTTACATTAGCATCTAATAAAGAAACACCAGCTTCAACATAATTCCCAGGCTGTAAAAATGACTGAATTGATTGACCTGAACGATCTAATGCCGCTGCAAATGCCCCAGTTGTAGCAAAACTAGATAATAAAATAGCACTGGTTAAAGTTTTTAATTTCATACTTATTAATTTCCTTGAGTGACTCAAATAACACCAATCAATGTGTTAGGTAGAAACGTGATATGTATTTCATTTATTTTCATATCGTTATCGGAAAATAGCAGAATAAAAAAAAGAGTAAATGCTCTAAAAAATAAAAATCCTGTCATTTTTACTATTGACATGTTTTTTTAAGGTTATTAATTCGTTAAGATGTTGATATGTATTATTAAAATGTAATTATTAAAATATAATATATAAATAGGTATTTTATCAATTGTTTAATTATTAATCATTTGGTAAAAATATTTAAAAAATTATTAATGGATAAGTGTGATGATTTTATGGCGTTAAGGGGGATAAGCATGATTTTAAATACAATATCATTTCAGATAGTCAAAGAATATTAATAAGAAAATTATAAATTTTTATAAGAAGATAAGATTGAAAAAAGGCGCATTAAGCGCCTTTTTTATATTCTAAATATTAGAACTTATAACCAATTTTCATACCATAACCAATTGCATGGTTATTGGTGAATTCACCAACGGGGTTACTGCCAGTTTGAGCAGTTGCATCACCTAACCAGAAGTATTTAACACCAGCTTGAATGAAATAGTTTTCAGCAGGGCTATATTGACCACCTAAACCAACACTCCAATAACCTTCTGTTGGGCCAAGTGTAGTCACAGGGTTACCTGCGCCAGAGTCATAACCTACAGCAGCAGTAGCAGCCCATTTACTATTGAATTTGTGTGATGCGCCAATAGTTGCTGAGTATTGATCATCTGAATAAGAGATTAAATCTTGTTTTGCTAAGCTATTAAGTAAATTAGGGCTTACAACAAATTGATCCCAATGTACCCAACGTAAATTAGCAAAAACTAAAGTGTTTTGTGAAACGCCAGTTTGTAAATCAATATTTACAGATTGTGGGGTAATAGCTTCTACAGATGAATAAGTATCATATAAAGGTGTAGCATTGTGATTTTCGAAAGAGCTTGCTTTATGCTTAATTTCAGAGCGATATGTAACCGCAGCTTTTAAAGCAATTTCAGGTTTTGAATAAGCAAAACCTGCTGCCCAACCATAAGCTTCTTTTTGATCAACTTGAATGTTGTATCCACTTAATGAGCTATATGCTGCACCACGTAATGCAATATCAGCTTCAACCGTTTGCCATACTGGACCTGCATAAAAATTCCAGTTTTCTGTAGGTTGGTAACCTACTAAAGCAGTAATATTGTTGGTACGAACTTTTACACTTGTGCCTTCATTTAGTGCGGTAGAGGCAAAATCAGAACCATCAACACCATATTGAGCATCTGCACCAAAGGGTTGGTCGTATAGTAAACCAAATGAAATTTTATCTGTTGCTTGAATTTTTACAGCAGCAGAAGCAAAAACATAGTCATCCCCCATGTCACTTACTGTATTGCCATTATTGTCTGTACCTTCAACAGTTGGGTCTAATACAGAAAGACCTGCTTCTGCATAATTACCAGGCTGTAAAAATGCTGAAATAGATTGACCTGAACGATCTAAGCCAGCAGCCATTGTGCTTAAAGGAAATGTAATTAGTGTAAGTGCAAGACAAAGTTTGTTGAGCTTCATGGTCTTTCCCTGATGCTATTTGTAACTAAAAGTGGTGGAAAAGTAACACAAATTAAAAAAGAGTAAATACTCGAATTTATAAAAACATAAACTTACGAGGTTAAATAAACACGGATCTAGAGTAATTAATCTAATAAATAAAGCTATGTTTATGATTAATAAGTGGAATTATATAAAAGCTGGATTTATGCAGTTTGTTACTCGATTGCTTGAAATTTCAACAAATAAAACATAAATATAAAAACTTAATCTTTTACAATAAAAAAGACCATTCAAATGAATGGTCTTTTAGATTTAAAACTAAGAGTTTAATTTTTTAGAATTTGTAACCAATTTTCAGACCATAGCCAATTGCATGGTTACCCTCGAAATCGGCAATATATTGATCTGTGCCGAATTGTGCACCAGACTGTGCTTTAGCATCACCTAGCCAGAAGTATTTAACGCCAGCTTGGATGAAGTAATCTGGTGCAGGGCTATATTGTGCACCTACACCCACATTCCAATAGCCTTCAGTTGGCCCAAGTGTTGTTACAGGGTTACCTGCACCTGAATCCCAACCTACAGAAACGTTAGCACCCCATTTTTCAGATAGTTTACGACCAACACCAACGTTTGCAGACCATTGGTCTTTTGAATAAGCAACTAGGTCAAAACCTTTTCCACCAGTAGCTTGGGTTGCAGATGCTGCAGCTTTGCTAAATGCATATGGACGAATAGAAAAATCTTTCCAATTAACCCAGCGTACATTAGCAAAAGCAACAGTGTTTTCCATAATACCAGTTTGGAAATCAATGTTTACAGACTGAGGGGTTGTAATATTTGTATCACCACCACCATTATTCATATTCACTACAGTCCCTAGGTTTGATTCTAAAGGTGCTGATGAGCTCTCTTTGATTTTAATGTTGTGCTTAATTTCTGAGCGATATGTTACAGCTGCTTTTAATGCAATTTCTGGAATTTGGTATGCAATACCAGCTAGCCATCCATAATCACCATCTTTATCAATTTGAGCTTTATAGCCATTTAGACCATTTTTGCCACCATAAGCAGTACCATAAAGTTCAACATTTCCTTCAACTTGTTGATATACAGCACCAGCATATAGATTCCAATTTTTTGTTGGCTGGTAACCTAAAATTAATGACAAGCTGTGAGTGTCAACTTCAACAGATGTACCATTACCTTGTCCATCATGGAATACACCAATATTACTGATGCCAGCACCAGCACTTCCTGGAGCGCCTAAAGTTGGTGTTGTTTTAGTATTAGTTTTATATGATGCAGCTGCGCCGAATGGTTGGTCATAAAGAAGACCGATAGAAAAGTTTTCATTAGCTTGAATTTTAACTGCTGCTGTAGGGAAGTAGTAATTATCTGCCATTGATCCTACATCAGAGTTATTTATGCCAGCTGCTGCAACATTGCCACTCCCAGCATCATAATTACTATGTGTTTTACCCGAAACATTTGCATCTAGAACAGAAATACCCGCTTCTGCATAGTTACCAGGCTGTAAAAAAGCTGAAATAGATTGACCTGAGCGATCCAATGCTGCTGCAAAAGCACCAGTCATTGGTACAGTTGCAAGAATCATAGCTGTGCTAAGAGTTTTTAATTTCATTGTTCATTTTCCCTTGAATGTAAGTCTCATCACTTTTTTGTTTAGTTTGTGGTGATTGGAGATAACGGCTTTACAAACCGTAATCAAAAGTTACTCCATGCAATAAAAGTATCACAATTAAAATAAGAGTAAATACTCTATAAAAACTTTACTGGTTGTTTTGTGTTCAAAATATAGATTGGAACTTATATTTAGTACATTGTTTATTGTTTAATATATGAAATATAAAGAATTATTTTTTGAACTAAAGGGTATAAAAAAAGTTAAAAAAATGATATTTTTATTATGGATGTGCATTTTTTAAGTGAAAAATAGTGTAAATGTCACAATGTATAAGTTGAATATTGAAAATATAAAAAAGGCCATTCAATGAATGACCTTTTTTAAATGTACGTTATCTTAAAAAATTAGAAGCGGTAACCAATTTTAAAGTCATAGCTTAAAGCATGATTATCATTAAATTCTGTATCATAAAGATTTGAGTTTTCAGAAACTTGCTTTGCATGTTGGCCTTTAACATCATCTAACCAAATATATTTAATACCTGTTTGTACAAAATAATTAGATGCAGGGCTAAATTGTACGCCTACACCAGCACTCCATGAACCATTAATTGGAGTGTAGTGAGAGATATATTCACCTACACCAGAATCCCAACCTAAAGAGCCACTTACTTTCCAATTTTCATTGAGTTTGTGGTCTAATCCTAAATTAATTGACCATTGATCTTTTTCATAGGCGATTGGATTGTAGCCACCACTTTTACCAATAGATGGAGCTGGTGAGGAAGATACAGAAGGAGCTGTTGCATTAGCTCTTGCTGAATAATATGGTAGGAAAAGTTCAAAATTACTCCAATCAACCCATCGTATATTTGCTGATGTGGTTGTTTTGGGGTTAAGCTCTTTACTAATGCTAAGATTTACTGACTGAGGTGTTTTAAATATTGAATTTTTTTGAATGGCCGTATTGCGGATATCAGTCATAGGTATATTTGTTGTGCTATTACCGAAGTCTACAATTGGCTCATTACTTTTGAATTCATGTTTAATTGCAGATCGGTAAGTTAAAGATGATTTAATACCGTAATCGATATTGCTATAAGCTAAGCCTGTTAGCCAGCCAAATGCTTCGTCTTTTGGCATATGGGCCTCATAGTATCTAGATGTTGTAGATACACGTGTTGCATGCGATCCTTCTAAATCTAAGAAACCTTTAAATTCTTGATACACAGGTCCTATAAAGAGTTGAATGTTTTCTACAGGTTTATATCCAAATAATAAAGTAATATTTTTGGTATCAATTTTAACCTCGGTACTATTATTGTTTACACCGAAATAGCGAGATGCATCAGTATAATGGGTGTGTATGCCAAAAGGTTGATCATAAATTAATCCGGCAGATAGTTTTTCTGTGGCTTGGATTTTTAACGCAATATTGGGTACGATTGTAGTATTGTTTACAGGAGTGCCAACATCAAGATTGCGACTTGAATTGTAGCCTGAATTGTTTAAGTTCCCGACTAGATTGTTGGCTATTTTACTAGATATATTTTGATCTACAACATCAAACCCTGCTTCAATATAATTTCCTGATTCTAGAAAGGCAGAAATTGATTGATTAGAGCGTTCAAGTGCAGCTGCAAACAGGCTAGTTGCAGGCAATGTTGCTATTAATGTAGCAACATAAAGTTGGTTTAATTTCATAGTAATTCCCTTGGTGTTTATAGCGAAATAATCTGCAGTTGTAATATAAAGTGTGAAATGTGTTGTTTTATTGTTTTGGAATTTAACATTAAAAATTATATTTGTGTAGCTTTTTGCTTCACTAATTAAGTGAATTTGTAAGGATTAAGATGTTTTAAAAATCTAAATACTAATTGTATTTTGGGTTGAATCTTTCAAATAAAGATTTTGATTAAATATTAAACAGGTTTTTTTATATAAAAAAAGTCTTAATAAAGTATTTTTTATTTTAAAAATATATTAAAAACAATATGGTTGGTGCACCCTGCGGGATTCGAACCCACGTCTGTCACTTAGGAGGTAACGGCTCTATCCAATTAAGCTAAGGGCGCAAAGCTGGATTATTATTTTAGATGGCTACTTTAGCTTAAAAAAATGCAAAAAAAAAGTTACTACCGAAGTAATAACTTTTTAAATTTTATAGACTTTTAACTTAATCGCTGTCGACTTTTACATCGCTTAAATCTTTAGGATTTAGCCGGTCGAAAAGCACTAACATGAATGTGATCCAAATAGGAATCATAATCACAGCGCCCATTAAGCCTTCTTTCCACATAATGAAAAGAATAAGTGCAATAAAGATTAAAACAATATAGTTACTAATTGGTGACCAAAGCGCAGTATAAGAAGTTTTAAAATTCAAAATGCGTTTTGCACGTCTAAATTGCAAATGGGTAAGTGTAATCATTGCCCAGTTTAGAACGAGCGCACCCACAACAATATAAATAAGATTGCTTAATGCTTTTTCTGGCACAAAGTAGTTTAAAAGTACACAACCAAAAATTAATGCAGCAGAAAGTAATACAGCAGGAATTGGAACACCTTGCTTATTTACTTTCGCAAATACTTTTGGTGCATTCCCTTGTTTTGCCAAACTGTAAAGCATACGGCTGTTGGCATACATACCACTGTTATAAACAGAAAGTGCAGCAGTTAAAATAATGAAGTTCAGTAAATGCGCAGCCCAGTTAATACCAAGTTGGCTAAAAATCATTACAAATGGACTTTTATCTAATCCGCCAAGTTCTAACTGATTCCAAGGCACTAAAGATAAAAGAATTGTAAGTGAACCGACATAGAAAATTAAAATACGAAAAACAACTTGGTTAATTGCTTTTGGAATTGTTTTCTTAGGATTATCGGCTTCAGCAGCAGCCATACCAATAAGCTCAATACCACCAAATGCGAACATAAGGAAGGCGAGCATAAAGAATAGACCTTCAAACCCATTTGGGAAGAATCCACCTTGTGTCCAAAGATTACTAAACGATGCAGTTGAGTTTGCATCTGCGGTAAACAGTAAGAAAATACCGAAAATAATCATAGAAACAACGGCAGCTACTTTAATAATAGACAGCCAGAATTCTGATTCTCCGTAAAACTTCACATTACCTAGGTTAATAAGCGTAATAATAATGAAGAAGAAGAGTACAGAAGCCCATGCAGGAATATGAGGCCACCAGTAATTAATATATTTTGCAACGGCAGTAAGCTCTGTCATTGCAACTAAAATATATAGAATCCAGTAGTTCCAGCCTGTTAAAAAGCCTGGGAATTTACCCCAATATTTATATGCAAAGTGACTAAATGAGCCTGCAACAGGTTCATGAACAATCATTTCGCCCAATTGGCGCATAATTAAAAAAGCAATAAAGCCACCAATTGCATAACCCAAAATAATGGATGGACCTGCAGATTGAATGACATGAGCGGAACCTAAGAATAAGCCCGTACCAATTGCACCACCCATGGCAATTAATTGGATATGACGGTTCTTTAAGCCACGCTGAAGTTCAGTAGTATTTTTATTCAAGTTTTTCAGCCCGACAATGAATAAGTATTGAGATTGTAATAGATCGCTTGTATTTAGCCTAGTAGAACGCTAAATGTGAACTAAAGTTATGATATTGATAAAAAATATTTATAAATAAAATATATATAAAGATGATGATAATCAAGCAAATAAATTGAACTGAAGGTGCAAACATTAAAAATAATAATTTAATTATTTTTTGAGTATGTTGGTTTTTTATACTTAAGTCATGTGTGCATACAATAAAATTAAAAACACAGTATGCTAGTTTTGAGACATAGAATAATTGTCATAAGAAAGATTATAGGGATATTTAAATGAGTTTTGCAGCACAAATCAAAATTCCAGCAATATATATGCGTGGCGGTACAAGCAAAGGTGTTTTTTTTAAATTAGACGATTTACCCCAAGAAGCTCAAGTTGCAGGAAAAATAAGAGATCAAGTTCTACTTCGTGTGATTGGAAGTCCAGATCCTTATGGAAAACAAGTAGATGGAATGGGTGGGGCAACATCAAGTACAAGTAAAACAGTAATTTTGGCTAAAAGCACGCAAGAAAATCACGATGTAGATTATTTATTTGGACAAGTTGCTATAGATAAACCTTTTGTAGATTGGAGTGGTAACTGTGGAAATTTAACCGCTGCGGTTGGTGCTTTTGCAATTAATAATGGATTGGTTTGTGCGAAAAAAATTCCTGAAAATGGTATTTGCACGGTTCATATTTGGCAGAAAAATATTGGGAAAACGATTCTTGCACATGTACCTATTACAAATGGTCAAGTTCAAGAAACAGGTGATTTTGAATTAGATGGAGTGACTTTCCCCGCTGCTGAAGTTCAAATTGAATTTTTAGATCCGGCAGATGATGGTGAAGATGGCGGTGCAATGTTTCCAACAGGAAATCTTGTAGATACTTTGGATGTACCAAATATTGGAACATATCAGGCAACATTTATAAATGCAGGTATTCCAACTATATTTCTAAATGCATCAGAACTTGGTTTGGATGGAACGGAACTACAAGATGTAATTAATAGTGATACGAAAATTTTAGAAAAATTTGAAACTATTCGTGCCTATGGTGCAAAACAGATGGGGCTCATTCAAAATATTTCTGAAGCGGCTAACCGTCAACATACGCCTAAAATTGCATTTGTTGCACCATCAAAATCTTATACATCTTCAAGTGCAAAGGAAGTTAAAGCTGAAGATACAGATTTGTTGGTTCGTGCGCTTTCTATGGGGAAACTTCATCACGCAATGATGGGAACGGCTGCGGTTGCTATTGGTACAGCAGCTGCTATTCCGGGAACATTAGTAAATTTAGCTGCAGGTGGTGGTGAGCGAGAAGCGGTACGTTTTGGACATCCATCTGGGACTTTACGTGTAGGTGCGCAAGCAATAAAAGAAAATGATCAATGGGTTGTGAAAAAAGCAGTGATGAGCCGAAGTGCAAGAATATTGATGGAAGGTTGGGTAAGAATTCCTGCTGATAGTTTGAAATAGTAAATATTGAAGATTTTGAAAACACCTCTTTTATTGGAGGTGTTTTTATTTGCTTAATTAAAAATGAAGAAGTGTGATTGTTGATATAAGTTAATGCAGTAAAAGGAAGGAATGAATATCTATTTATATGTACAATAGCCAGCAGTTAAATTGACTATTTATAAACTGGTTAATTTTAAGTTGGGATTTATAAAATTATAGAGGCTCACGTGTCATTATCACTAGACATACAAAATAATGTACTTTCCGCAGCGCAGCAAAGAATTCAACAAGATTTGTTAATGGCTTTGGATGCTTTTGCGATCCCTGAACCTTTAAAAGGTGCGGTGCATCATGCGGTAATGTTGGGTGGTAAGCGTGTTAGACCTGCATTGGCTTATGCAACAGCATCTATAAAACCAAATTCAAACTATGCTGCTGTACGTCGTGCCGCAGTTGCAATTGAACTAATTCATTGCTATTCGTTAGCACATGATGATTTGCCATGTATGGATAATGATTTATTGCGTCGTGGTCAGCCGACGTGTCATGTTGCTTATGGTGAAGATACAGCCTTGCTTGCAGGTGATATTTTACAATCGATGGCATTTGAAATTTTGGGCAGTCGCTTGTTTGATCAAGGACCTGCGGTAGATGCTTCAATTGTTTTAAAACAAATGCAAATTTTAGCAACGGCTTCATCGAAAATGGTTTGTGGTCAAGTTTTAGATTTGCAAGCAGAAGGTAAGCGTGTAGATCAAGAAGCTTTGGAAAATATTCATCGCAATAAAACAGGTGCATTAATTTCTGCTGCAGTCATGATGTCTGCAATTACTATTTTTGATGGTGTAGATGTTGCACTACCTAAGTTACGTGAATATGCACAAGCGATTGGTTTGGCATTTCAAGTTCAAGACGATATTTTAGATATTACTGCTGAAACTGAAGTTTTGGGAAAAACGGCAGGGAAGGATGAGTTGGTAGAGAAATCGACTTATCCTGCACTTATGGGCTTAGATAAAGCTATTGAATATGCAAAACAATTGCATGATCAAGCTTTTGAAACCTTAGAATACTTTGGCGATTCTGCTGAAGAGTTGGTATCTATTTCGAAATTTTTATTAGAACGCAAAAAGTGAAAGTTTGAATTGATTATTTTAGATGTAAAAAAGCGTGTTATTTAAACACGCTTTTTTTTAATTTCTTACTCTGTGATTGTTGCGTCGGGAACAATGATTTTCTTGCCTGCCTTAATCGCTTGAAGGGCATCAGGGTCGAAATCAATTAATAATGAGTTATCTGCAACATTAATCGCGTACTTACTAATGAGCTTTTTATCGCCATTTAAAGTTTCAACTTTGTATTCATCTGCAATATTTAAAATGCCGTCTAAATTGGTTGTTGAAGATGCTTTATCTTGACGGAATAATTCGTAGATATCGCGCAGATCGAAAATCGCATTTTCTGCATCTGGGTGTTTGCTAACGTAATTTTCAATATGTCGAATAATAAGTTGTGCGTATAAAAAATAATTTGGTTTATAAGAAATATCTAACTTCATGTATTTACGCCCTTATTGTCTAGTTTTAATTGAATAATATAGAAATAGCATACTTCTGTTGAAGAGTTAAACAGCTTTAATGATGGTTTTGCAAAAGATTACAAAAAATAAATTAGATCTAAAAATCATAAAATGATAATAATTGTTAGTATTGTTAAACATTGGTTTTAAATATTCTTTTTGAAATCATATTTTAAGAAAATAAAGAATAAAATAATATTTTTACAGCTGTGAAAATAAATTTACATTTTAAATTTTTAAGGAATATAAGTGATTCAAAGCCTTATAAGTGCACATAAATTAAAAAAAAGATAGAAAATGATGAAAAAATCATCCGAAAGACTAAGTGTTATAAGCTAGCAAGTGAAATCATAAATCAGGTACAATTGGCGGGATTAATTTTGTGTTTGGTGTATTTGAAGGCCAATACATACATTCTTTGTTAATAAATAGGCCTGCCAGGAGTTATCCCCGCATGAGTGCCATTACTCCATACGAATGGGCAATTATTGCCTTCGTGATCGGCGTTACATTTTTATGCGTTTTTATGCTCACTGTCCCGTTACTCCTTGGGGGTAAGTCGTGGGGTCGAGCTAAGCAAGAACAATTCGAGTCTGGTGTTGTAGGTGCCGGTGGTGCACGTATTCGCTTGTCTGCTAAATTCTATTTAGTGGCAATCTTCTTTGTTGTCTTCGACTTAGAAGCTCTTTATCTATACGCATGGGCTGTTTCAGTTCGTGAAGTAGGATGGGTTGGTTTTGCTACAGCTGCTGTATTTATTTTAGTTTTACTTGTTGGTTTGATTTATGAATTATCAACTGGCGCACTTAACTGGGCTCCATCTGATAAGCGTAAAGCTGCTGGTATTAAAGCTAAAATCGGTTCTCCAAATATGGATATAGCTGAAATTACACGCTTTAATTCAATTGAAGAGTTGGTAATGGATCCTACGGGTCAAATTCCAGCGCAATCTTCTGGTCGTGTGAAATCTAAAACACCGACTGCATCATCTGACAAGGAGTAATACGGGATGAAATACACCTTAACCCGTGCGAATCCGGATGCTGATCAATATCCACTTCAAGAGCGTCAAATCGTTACAGATCCGCTTGAAGATGAAGTGAATAAAAATGTGTTCATGACTCGTTTAGAAGATTTGGCACATACAGCAGTAAACTGGGGTCGTAAAAACTCAGTTTGGCCGTTTAACTTTGGTACATCTTGTTGCTACGTAGAGTATGCAACGACTTTAACAGGCGTGCATGACTTGTCACGTTTTGGTGCTGAAGTAATTCGTGCTTCGCCACGTCAAGCCGATTTGATGATTGTTGCAGGTACTTGCTTTGTAAAAATGGCGCCTGTAATTCAGCGTTTGTATGAACAAATGCTTGAGCCTAAATGGGTAATCTCGATGGGTGCATGTGCAAACTCGGGTGGTATGTACGACATTTATTCAGTGGTACAAGGCGTAGATAAAATTATTCCAGTGGATGTTTATATTCCTGGTTGCCCACCACGCCCTGAAGCTTTAATTCAAGCTTTAATGTTGTTACAAGACCAAATTCAACTCGAGCGTCGTCCACTTTCAGCGGTGATTGGTGATGATCTTAAGCCAGTGTATAAGCCAAAGATGCAGCCAGAACGTGATCGTAAGAATGCAGAGCGTATTGCTGTGAAAAACTTACGCTCGATGGATGAAATTAAATAATTTAAGTGACAAATTTTTGATGCACCTGTAAGGGTGTAGTTGTCGTTTAAATTGACTGAATTTGTATAAAATAGGAAGCCAAGCCAATGGCTGAAACTGACATTGCTATGCCAGAATCAACTCCAGTTGATTCACGCCCTGCATTTGCAATTGTAGAAGAGCTCAAAACCAAATTTGGTGAGAACTTCTATGTGCAAACGACTTTTGAAGATTTTCCAACAGTCTGGGTTGAGCGCGCGCGTGTACAAGACGTTTTAATGTTCTTGCGTAAAGTTGATCGTCCTTATGTGATGTTATTCGACTTATCTGCTGTAGATGAGCGTTTACGTACACACCGTGACGGTTTACCTGCATCTGACTTTACAGTGTTCTATCACTTGTTATCGTTAGAACGAAATAGTGATATTCGTATTAAAGTTGCATTAAGTGAGAATGATGTAAATCTTCCTACAGCAACCAACATTTGGCCAAATGCCAACTGGTACGAGCGTGAAGCTTACGATATGTTCGGTATTAATTTCGAAGGGCATCCAATGCTCCGTCGTATTTTGTTACCTACATATTGGGAAGGTCACCCACTTCGTAAAGAATACTCTGCACGTGCGACTGAATATACGCCGTACATGCAAAACCAAGCGAAACAAGATTTCGAACAAGAACATTTACGTTTTGTACCTGAAGATTGGGGTCTAAAACGTGGAAATGATGATGAAGATTTCATGTTCTTGAACTTGGGTCCTAACCATCCATCTGCGCACGGTGCATTCCGTATTGTCTTGCAGTTGGACGGTGAAGAAGTGAAAGACTGTGTGCCTGACATCGGTTATCACCACCGTGGTGTGGAAAAGATGGCTGAACGTCAAACTTGGCATTCATTCATTCCGTATACAGACCGTGTCGACTACCTAGGTGGTTGTGCTCAAAACATGCCTTATGTAATGGGCGTAGAGCAAATGGCAGGAATTACTGTTCCTGACCGTGCACAATGTATTCGTGTAATGATGTCTGAATTGTTCCGTATTAATAACCACTTATTGTTTATTGGTACAGCGATTCAGGATGCCGGCGGTATGACACCAGTATTCTATATGTTCGCAGATCGTCAAAAGATTTATGACGCAATTGAAGCGATCACTGGTTACCGTATGCACCCAGCTTGGTTCCGTATTGGCGGTACTGCGCACGATCTTCCAAATAACTGGCAACATCTCATCCGTGAAATCCTTGATTGGATGCCGAAGCGTATGAATGAATACTACACAGCTGCTTTACGCAACTCTGTATTCATGGGTCGTACACAAGGTGTAGCGCAATATGATGCTAAATCTGCATTGGCTTGGGGTGTAACTGGTACTGGTTTACGTGCTACAGGTATCGATTTCGACGTTCGTAAATATCGTCCGTATAGCGGTTACGAAAATTATGACTTTGATGTGCCATTAGAGTACGAAGGTGATGCTTATGCGCGCGTAATGGTTCACTTCCGTGAAATTGAAGAATCACTGAAAATCATTAAGCAATGTTTAGATAACATGCCTTCTGGTGCTTATAAAGCTGATCATCCATTGGCTGTTCCACCACCAAAAGATAAGACATTACAAGATATTGAAACTCTAATTACGCACTTCTTGAGCGTATCTTGGGGTCCTGTAATGCCTGCAGGTGAAGCATCTGTAATGGCTGAAGTGGTAAAAGGTGCGTCTAACTACTACTTGACTTCTGATAAGTCAACAATGAGTTACCGTACTCGTATTCGTACACCAACCTTCACGCATTTACAGCAAATGCCTTCTGTGATTAACGGCAGCTTAATGTCTGACTTGATCATTTATTTAGCGACAATTGACGTCGTAATGGCTGACGTGGATCGCTAAGGGGTAAACGCATTATGATGATTTTGACAGATAAAAAACCACGTGTGACGGTTGAAGGAATTTTAACTTCGGAAGAAATTCATGAAATTGAACATCACATTGGTCACTATCCGTACCCACGTGCTGCATGTTTAGATGCATTGAAGTGTGTACAACGCCGTAATGGTTGGGTAGATGATGCGCAAATGAATGCAATTGCTCAAATGCTAAGCATGACAGTTGCAGATTTAGAAGGTGTTGCTACTTTCTATAACCGCATTTATCGCCAACCTGTAGGTCGCAACGTAATTTTATTATGTGATTCAATTGCATGCTTCTTAATGGGCGCGGAAACTTTAGCAGAAGCTTTTCAACGTGAATTAGGCATTTCATTTGGTCAAACAACCGCTGATGGTCGTTTTACTATTTTGCCAATTTGCTGTTTAGGTAACTGTGACAAAGGTCCAACCTTAATGATTAATGAAGATACTCACGGTTTAGTGGAAGTTTCTTCAGTTAAACAGTTATTGGAGAAGTATGTATGAATACTGAACCAAAACCAATTTATGGCGACGGCAACCCAGAAACTCATCCATTAACATGGCGCTTAAGTAAACAGGAAGCAGTACGCAGTGCAGACGATTACGAAGCTTTAGAAGGCTATGCAGGCTTTAAAAAAGCATTGGGCATGAAACCTGCTGAAGTATTAGACGTAATTAAAGCTGCAACTGTAAAAGGTCGTGGTGGTGCAGGTTTCCCAGCAGGGATTAAATGGTCATTGATGGCGCCAAATGATGGCGGTCCTCGTTACCTGATTTGTAATGCCGATGAAATGGAACCAGGTACTTTCAAAGACCGTTTGTTGATGGAAAAACTTCCACATCAATTAATTGAAGGTATGTTGATTGCAGGCTATACGCTTGAAGCAACACAAGGTTATATCTTCATCCGTGGTGAGTACATTGAAGCTGCTCAATACTTAAATGAAGCATTAGAGCAAGTTCGTGCTAAAGGTTACTTAGGTGAAAACATCCTAGGTACAGGTTGGAACTTCGATTTACACGTACATACTGGCGCGGGTCGTTATATTTGCGGTGAAGAAACTGCATTGATTAACTCGCTTGAAGGTCGTCGTGCAAACCCTCGTACTAAACCGCCATTCCCACAAGTTGCAGGTGCTTGGGGTCGTCCTACAATTGTGAACAACGTAGAGACGTACAACAACTTACCAGCAATCATGCTTCGTGGTCCTGAATGGTATATCGGTTTATCTGAAGGTAAGTCGAAAGATCCGGGCACAAAAATTTATGGTGCATCAGGTAAAGTGAAATTCCCAGGTTTATGGGAACTTCCATTTGGTACAACTGCGCGCGAAGTGATCGAAGATCATGCGGGCGGTATGCGTGATGGCTTAAAGCTTAAAGCATGGTTACCAGGTGGTGCTTCGACTGACTTCTTAGCGGCTGAACACATTGACTTGCCAATGGATGCTGAAAGCATTATGAAAGCAGGTTCACGTTTAGGTACGTGTTTGCTTATGGTTGTTGATGAAACTCAATGTATGGTTTCTGCAACACGTAACTTAGAAGAATTCTTTGCACGTGAATCTTGTGGTTTCTGCACACCATGTCGTGATGGTTTACCTTGGGCTGTTAAAGCGCTTAAAGCACTTGAAGATGGCACAGGTAAGAAAGAAGATATTGATCACTTACAAGAACTTACTCGTAAGCTTTGGATTGGTAAAACTTTCTGTGCTCACGCACCTGGTGCGATGGAACCGCTTATGGGCGCACTCAAACATTTCCGTGGCGAATTTGAAGCAAAAGTAGTTGATGCTGCTGCTCAAATTAGCAACGTAGAACAAGCTTAAGGAATTCGACTATGGCTACAATTCATGTCGATGGCAAATCGTATGAAGTCGATGGTTCAGAGAACTTGCTACAAGCATGTTTGTCTTTGGGTATTGATATTCCATACTTTTGTTGGCATCCATCCTTAGGTTCTGTCGGTTCTTGCCGTCAATGTGCTGTGACCCAATATGCGAACCCGGAAGATACACGTGGTCGCTTGGTTATGTCATGTATGACGCCTGCGTCTGACAATACCTATATTTCGATTGAAGACAAAGAAGCAAAAGATTTCCGTGCTTCTATTGTTGAATTTTTAATGACAAACCACCCACACGACTGTCCAGTATGTGAAGAAGGTGGTCATTGTCATTTACAAGATATGACTGTGATGACACAGCATGATCGTCGTCGTTACCGTTTCACAAAACGTACGCATTACAACCAAGAGCTAGGCTCGTTTATTTCTCATGAAATGAACCGTTGTATCGCATGTTACCGTTGTGTTCGTTACTACAAAGATTATGCCGGTGGTACAGACTTTGGCGTGTATGCAAGTGCATCACGTGTTTACTTTGGTCGTCCGGAATCAGGTACTTTAGAATCTGAATTCTCTGGTAACTTGACTGAAGTATGTCCAACAGGTGTGTTCACAGATAAAACTCATTCTGAACGCTATAACCGTAAATGGGACATGCAGTATGCGCCAAGCGTATGCCAAGGCTGTTCTTCAGGTTGTAACATTTCTCCGGGTGAGCGTTATGGCGAATTACGTCGTGTAGAAAACCGTTTCAACGGCGAAGTAAACCAATACTTCCTATGCGATAAAGGTCGTTTCGGTACAGGTTATGTGAATAACGCTGATCGTCCTCGTCAACCACAATTCCGTACAGGTGACAACGTAACTACAGTTTCTGTAGACAAAGCACTTGATACAGTTATTGAAAATATCCAAGGTAAAAAAGTATTGGGTATTGGTTCACCACGTGCATCTCTTGAATCTAACTTCGCGCTTCGTGAATTAGTGGGTCAAGAAAACTATTCAACAGGTATGTCTCAAAAAGAGCAAAGTCTTGTTGAATTAGCAGCTTCAATTATGCAAACAGAGGGTGTATACAACCCGAATATGCGTGAAATTGAAAGCTATGATGCTGTGTTGATTTTGGGTGAAGATTTAACTCAAACTGCGCCACGTATGGCTTTATCTGTTCGCCAAGCTGCGAAAAATAAAGCAAAAGAAATGGCTGCAGAACGTCGCACTCAAGAATGGTTGGCAGAACCTGTTCAACGTATTGGTCAAGATGAAAAATCTCCAATTTACATTCTTGCTGCAACGCAAACACGCTTAGCGGATGTTGCAACGGGTGAAGTTGTTGCTTCTCCTAACGATATCGCGCGTTTAGGCTTTGCTGTGGCTGCTGGCGTTAAAGGCGAAGCGATTCTTGGTCTTGATGAAGATGCAAAAGCATTTGCTCAAACCATCGCTGACACATTAAAAGCTGCGAAAAAGCCATTGATTATCTCTGGTACAAGCTTACAAGACGCTGCAATTATGGAAGCTGCTGCACAAGTTGCACAGAATCTTGGTAATGCAGGTCTTACATTGACTGTTCCTGAAGTGAACTCAATGGGCTTAGCAATTTTAGGTGGTAACAGCCTAGAGCAAGCATTTGCACAAGATTACGATGCAATTATTGTTGTAGAAAATGACCTTTACCGTCGTTTACCAGCAAAACAAGTGGATGCAGCTTTAGCGAAAGCGAAAGATGTTATTGTGCTTGATCATGCTGAAACAGCAACTGTGAAGAAAGCATCTGTTGTTCTTTCTGCTGCAAGCTTCGCTGAAGGTGATGGTACTGTGGTATCGCAAGAAGGCCGTGCACAACGTTTCTACCAAGTGTATGACCCAAGCTACTACAAACCTGAACTTGCAATCAAAGAATCTTGGCGCTGGTTACACGCTTTAGAAACAGGCGTGAAAGGCAAAGCGATTTCTTGGACTGTTCTTGATGATGTCATTGAAACGGTTACGAAAAACGTACCTGCTTTAGAAGCAATTCAAGATGTAGCTCCAGATGCTGGTTTCCGTGTACATGGTCTTAAAGTTGCGCGTGAACCACGTCGTTACTCTGGTCGTACATCTATGCGTGCGCCATTGTCTATTCATGAGCCTAAACAACCTACGGATAGAGATTCTGCATTAACATTCTCTATGGAAGGTTATGTAGGTAATCAAACTCCGTCTCCGCTTGTACCATTTGCATGGTCTGCAGGTTGGAACTCTCCGCAAGCTTGGAACAAATTCCAAGATAAAGTGGGTGGTTCATTAAAAGGTGGTGATTCAGGTGTTCGTTTATTTGATCGTTTAGCTAAACGTCCTGTGCGTACTTTCGTAGCTCCAGCACCTGTGCTTGTGAATGCCGAAAGCTTCCGCCTTGTACCTATGCATCATATCTTTGGTTCTGGTGAATTTACTGTGAAAACACCTGCAATGGAATCGCGTATTCCTGATGCAGTATTTGCAGTAGGTGAGCAAGATGCAGCACGCTTAAATGTCCAAGATGGTCAAACAATTACTGTTAAAGCAGGGGACACTTCAATTGTTCTTCCTGTTCAAGTGATTGAATACTTACCAACAGGTTATATTGGTTACCCAATTGGTCTAGCACCAACGGTATCTCTTGCAGAGCCTGTTTCAGTCGCGGTAGGAGCGTAATTCATGGAACAAGAATTAATCCGTCAAACGCCGATTTGGGCTGAAAACTGGCCAATCGCCTATTCAGTTCTGCAAGCGATTGTAATCTTACTTGTTGTGGTATTGATTGCAGCTTTGATGTCTTTTATTGAGCGTCGTTTACTGGGCTTATGGCAAGACCGTTATGGTCCGAATCGTGTAGGTCCGGGTGGTATGTTCCAGATTGTTGCCGACATGCTTAAAATCATGTTCAAAGAAGACTGGACTCCAAAATTCGTAGACAAATTAACTTTCCGTATGGCTCCAGCAGTTGCGATGGCAACTGCGGTGCTATCGTTCATGGTTATTCCTGTATCACCTTATTTAGGTGTTGCAGACATGAGCATTGGCTTATTGTTTTTTATGGCAATGGCAGGTATTGCAGTTTACGCAGTACTTTTCGGTGGTTGGTCATCAAATAACAAATATGCGTTACTGGGTGGTTTACGTTCTGCGGCTCAAACTATTTCTTACGAAGTGTTCTTGGGTATTTCACTCATGGGTGTGGTTGCAATTGCAGGCTCATTCAACATGCGTGAAATTGTAGAAGCACAACGTGATGTTTGGTTTGTGATTCCACAATTCTTAGGTTTCTTAATCTTTGTGGTTGCGGGTGTTGCGGTAACTCACCGTCATCCATTTGACCAACCAGAAGCTGAACAAGAATTGGCAGAAGGTTACCATGTAGAGTACGGTGGTATGAAATGGGGTATGTTCTTCGTTGCAGAATATGTAAACGTGGTACTTATTTCAGCACTTATCGTAACTTTGTTCTTTGGTGGTTGGTTAGCGCCATTCAACTTAGATATTCCATTCATTCCAGCTGCATTCTGGTTCATCATTAAAACAGCATTCTTTGTAATGATGTTTGTATTGGCACGTGGTTCATTAATGCGTCCACGTTATGACCAAGTAATGAATTTTGGTTGGAAAATTTGCTTGCCATTGGCATTGGTAAACCTTTTGGTTACTGGTGCTATGATTCTGATGAATCAGGCCTAAGACAGCAGGGAGAATAAAATGTTTAAGTTTCTAGCTGGATTTGGGTCAATCGTTCGTTCGTTATTTATGGTGTTTAGCCATGTGACACGTAAACGTGACACCATTTTATATCCGGAAGTGAAAGCTGAAGATATCGTGCCACCACGTTTCCGTGGTCGTATTGTGTTAACACGCGACCCAGATGGTGAAGAGCGTTGTGTTGCTTGTAACTTATGTGCGGTTGCTTGCCCAGTAGGTTGTATTTCACTACAAAAAGCAGAAAAAGAAGATGGTCGTTGGTACCCAGAGTTTTTCCGTATCAACTTCTCACGTTGTATTTTCTGCGGTATGTGTGAAGAAGCATGTCCAACGACTGCAATTCAAATGACACCTGATTTCGAATTAGGTGAGTATGTGCGTCAAGACCTTGTATATGAGAAAGAAAACTTACTTATTTCAGGTCCTGGTAAATATCCTGACTATAACTTCTACCGCGTAACGGGTATGGCTGTAAACGGTAAAGATAAAGGTCAAGCGCAACGTGAAAGTGCGCCAGTTGATGTACGGAGTCTATTACCATGATGTGGCCATTTTATTTGATGGCACTTGTGGCCATTGTCTCTACAGTTCGTGTTGTAACAAACACGAACCCTGTACACGCTTTATTAAGCTTGATCGTGTCATTACTTGCTGTTGCAGGTATGTTCATGATCGTTGGTGCACCATTTGCTGGTGCGCTTGAAATTATTGTTTATGCTGGCGCGATCATGGTGTTATTCGTGTTCGTTGTGATGATGCTTAACCTTGGTCAAGATACAGTTGAACAAGAAAGCAAATGGTTAACATCATCTGCATGGGCATATCCTGCATTAATGAGCTTCTTAATGGGCTTATTACTTGTTTGGATGCTTGGATCTGACTACACACAAAGTGTTGCACTTATGGGACAAGAAATTGTTGGTCCTAAAGAAGTTGGTCAAGCGCTCTTTACTCACTACTTATTGTTGGTTGAAGTTGCCGCAATGTTATTGCTAGCAGCACTTGTTGCAGCATTTCATATCGGTAAACGTGAACCAAGTGCTGAAGAGGAAAAAGAATAATGGGTCACATTCCTTTAGAACACGGTTTGATCGTTGCGACCATTCTTTTTGCACTTGGTTTTTACGGTGTAATGGTTCGACGCAACCTATTATTTATTTTAATGAGCCTTGAAATCATGATGAACGCTGCTGCTTTAGCGTTTGTATTGGCAGGTAGTGCATGGGCACAACCAGATGGTCAAATCATGTTCATCTTGATCTTAACGCTTGCTGCGGCAGAGGCGTGTATCGGCCTTGCGATCGTGCTTCAGTTTTACCATCGCTTCCATCATTTGGATGTGGATGCTGCTAGTGAGATGCGCGGATGAGTTATTTATATCTAACAGTATTATTTCCGCTCATTGGTTTTATCCTTTTAGCGGCAGGACGCAACAAGCTTCCTGAAAATGTAGCTGCAATTATTGGTGTGGGTTCTGTTGGACTTTCAGCTTTATTTGCACTTATTGCAGGCATCGATTTTGTAAATAATGGATCGGTTGCAACAACTCAACATCTTTGGACTTGGTTCAATGTTGCAGGTTTAGCACCAGGCTTTAGCTTACATTTAGATGGTCTATCATTATTAATGATGGGCATGATTACAGGTGTGGGTTTCTTAATTCACATCTTTGCATCATGGTACATGCGTGGTGAAGAAGACTTTGCGCGTTTCTTCTCTTATTTCAACTTATTCGTAACAAGCATGTTGCTTCTAGTATTAGGCGACAACTTAGCATTGTTATTCTTAGGTTGGGAAGGCGTGGGTCTTTGCTCATACTTGCTTATTGGTTACTACTACCAAACACCTGCAAACGGTTTTGCTGCAATTAAAGCATTCACTGTTACGCGTGTTGGTGACGTATTCTTACTTATCGCACTGTTCTTGTTATATCAACAATTTGGTACGTTAAATACGCAATACATCGTAGAAAATGCAGCAAATGTAATGACACAAAGTTCATCTATTACCATTTGGACAGCGTTAATGTTGTTCTTAGGTGCTGCTGGTAAATCTGCTCAAATTCCATTGCAAACATGGTTGGCAGATGCGATGGCTGGTCCTACACCAGTTTCTGCATTAATTCACGCAGCAACAATGGTTACAGCGGGTGTTTACTTATGCTGCCGTATGTTCTCAGTATTTGAACTTGCGCCAGAAGTGATGTTATTCATTTCTGTAACAGGTGCTGTGACATTACTTGTAGCTGGCTTTGCAGCATTGGTTCAAACAGACATCAAACGTATTTTGGCTTACTCAACAATGAGCCAGTTAGGTTATATGTTTATGGCTGTTGGTGCTGAAGCGTACCAAGCAGGTTTATTCCACATGCTTACTCACGCATTCTTTAAGGCATTATTATTCTTGTCTTCAGGTGCGGTGATTCTTGCTTACCATCACGAACAAAACATCTTCAAAATGGGTGGTTTGTTCAAGCGTAATAAATTCTTATTCGCTTGCTTCGCGATTGGTGGCGGTGCATTGGCAGCGATTCCATTCTTAACGATTGGTTTCTTCTCGAAAGATGCAATTTTAGCTGCAGTTTGGACACAAAGTCATATTGCAGGTATTCCACTTTATAACTGCCTATATTGGGCAGGTGTAGCAGGTGCTTTCTTAACTTCAATTTATACATTCCGTTTAATTTGGGTTGTATTCTTTGGTGAAGAAAAAACTGCATATCACGAAATTAAAGGCGTGACTTATTGGTTGCCTTTATCAATTCTTGCTGTACTTTCTACTGGTGCTGCAATTGTATTGAAAGCGCCTGTAATGAGCATTCTTGATGCAGCTCGCATTCCAGCATTTATTATTCCAGAAGCTTTAGAGGCTGGCGCACATGGTGCTGAATATGTCGCTATTGCAGTTGCATTAACAGGTCTTGTGGTTGGTGTAATCTTATTTGCTTTTGCATACAAAGCAGTTCAAGCATTTGCAAACACTTGCTTCGGTGCTGGTCTTGTAAATATCTGTCGTAATGCACTTGGTTTTGATGCGTTGTATGACATCGTATTTGTAAAACCATACTTACTTCTTGCGAAGATTTTAGGTCGTGATCCAATTGATGGTTTGTGGTTAATGCTACCAGCTATTGTTAAAGGTGGTCATAGCTTTACAAGTTCACGTCAAACTGGTTCGTTACGCGAATATGCATCAAGCATGGCTTTGGGCATTATTGTGTTATTGATGATTTTGATCGTGACTCAGGTTGTGGGGAAATAAGATGGAAATCACAAACAATTGGATTTTACCCGCACTGATCCTTGTACCGTTCATTGCAGGTTTTGCATGTTGGTTAGTCGACAAGGTTGACCAACACTTACCGCGTTACATCGCACTTATTGGTATGCTTGTTACATTAGTGCTTACCGTTGTGCTTTGGGCTCAGGGTGGTTATGACTATTCTTTACAGTCAACACCAGTTTGGGCAGCAGAATTCCATCTTGAATGGATTAAATCTTTAGGCATTAACATTCACTTAGCTGTGGATGGTTTATCACTTCTTATGGTTGGTTTAACTGCATTACTGGGTGTACTTGCAGTTGGCTGTTCATGGGGTGAAATTCAGAAGAATGTTGGCTTCTTCCACTTAAACCTTTTATGGTCTTTAGGTGGTGTAATTGGCGTATTCTTAGCAATTGACTTGTTCTTGTTCTTCTTCTTCTGGGAGATGATGCTTGTACCTATCTACTTCTTGATCGCACTTTGGGGTCATTCAGGAGCAGATGGTAAGTCACGCGTTTATGCTGCAACTAAATTCTTCATTTATACGCAAGTCGCTGGTCTAATCATGCTTATTGGTATTTTAGGTCTTGTGATCTTTAATGCGATGGCTGTTACAGGTCAAATTAGCTTTGCTTATAATGATTTATTAATGGCTGCTCACCAATTAGAAGCGACGTATCCTGCATTTGCTTATGGCTTCATGATCTGTTTATTTATCGGTTTTGCGGTAAAACTTCCTGTTTTCCCATTACACGGTTGGTTACCAGATGCGCATGCTCAAGCACCTACAGCGGGTTCTGTCGATCTTGCAGGTATCTTAATTAAGACTGCTGCTTATGGTTTATTACGTTTCGTAATTCCATTCTTCCCAGCGGCTTCTGCACAATTTGCAGATATTGCAATTATTCTAGGTTTAATTGGTATTTTCTACGGTGCTTGGTGTGCATTCCAGCAAACAGATATGAAACGCTTACTTGCGTACACATCTATTTCGCACATGGGCTTCGTATTACTTGCAATTTATGCAGGTAATGTCCTTACGTTCCAAGGCTTAATGATCATGATGTTAGCGCATGGCTTATCATCTGCTGCATTGTTCATTATGTGTGGTCAAGTGTACGAGCGTTTACATACACGTGATTTACGTCTTATGGGCGGTATTCGTGGTCAATTCCAATATTTACCATTCTTCTTAATGTTCTTCGTTGCTGCACTTGTGGGTATTCCTGGTTTAGGTAACTTTATTGGTGAATTCCTGATTCTTATGGGTTCATTCGCTAAGTTCCCAGTATTCACAATTATTGCTGCTGTAAGTTTAGTGTTTGCAGGTCTTTACGGTTTAATCCTGATTCACAAAACATTATTTGGTACGCCAAATGAAGAACAAAAACAACATTATGCAAGTCCGTTAAAAGACTTAAATGCGCGTGAAGTTGTTATTCTTCTAGTATGTGCTCTTGGTCTTGTATGGCTTGGTATCTACCCACAATCATTCCTTGATATTTCTAATTCAAGCATGGCGTGGTTGGCTCATAGCTACATCCCAGTTCAAGAAGTCGTTGAAGTTGTTCAACAAGCAGCTATTCAACCTGAAAATGTGGGGATCCAATAAGTCATGAACTTCACAATGTCATTTTCTGAGCTTATGCCATTGGCTCCTGTGATGATCGTAGCGTTGACTATGATCGTCGTGATGATTCTCACTGCAATTAAACGTAATCATAATTTAATTGCAACAGCTTCAGTGGTTGGTTTAAACCTTGCTGTTGGTTTAATTTTAATCACAATGTTTGGTGGCTCATTTACGCCATCAAACGTGATGGGCATGTTTATGGTTGATCCATTTACAATGCTTTATCAGTTGTTAATTTTAATTGCAGCACTTGCTTGTTGTACTTTGTCTCATGCTTATATTGAGTCATATAAAGACAACCGCGAAGAATTGTATATTTTAATGTTGGGCTCGGTAACGGGTGCAATGTTAATGGTTGCAAGTTCTCATTATGCTTCTTTCTTCATTAGCCTTGAGTTAATGTCGATTCCTGTATATGGCTTATTGGCATATACGCATCAGCGTTCTAAATCTTTAGAAGCAGGTGTGAAGTATCTTGTACTTTCAGCAACAGCTTCTGCAATGCTATTAATGGGTATGGCATATATTTATGCGTACACAGGTTCATTATCATTCTATGATTCTGTTCAAGCATTGTTGCAAAACCTAAATCAACCGCTTGTGTTGATTGGTATGGCATTCATTATTTTTGCTGTAGCATTTAAATTGTCTCTTGCGCCATTCCATAAATGGACACCAGACGTTTATGCCGGTGCTCCAGCGCCAATCGTAACTTTCTTGGCAACAGCTGCGAAAGTTGCAACAATTGGTTTGTTTGTACGTTATTTACTTTCTTCAGGTGCAATTGCAGTTCAATCTGTAGTAACAATTTTAACTGTTATTGCTGTGTTATCTATTGTTGTAGGTAACTTACTTGCAGTTCGTCAAGTGAACTTAAAACGTATTTTAGCTTACTCTTCAATTGCTCATTTTGGTTACTTGTTAATTGGTTTAATTAGCTTAACGTTTGCAAGCCTTGGTAATGTATCTGTTTACGTGATTACGTATGTAATTACTACAATTGGTGCATTTGGTGTTGTAGCGCTTATGTCTAGCCCATATAACAATTCAGATGAAGCAGAGAGTCTTGCTGAGTACCGTGGTTTATTCTGGCGTCGTCCAGTATTAACTGCTGTATTAACAGTAATGATGCTATCACTTGCTGGTATTCCATTAACAGCAGGCTTCATTGGTAAGTTCCTTATTGTAATGGCTGCTGTTACAGCTCAACATTGGTTCCTTGCTGCAATGATTGTGTTAGGTTCAGGTATTGGCTTGTATTACTACTTACGTGTAATTATCGTAATGTACATGACACCACCAGAAAACCCACGTATTGATGCTGTAGATCATTGGGGTCAAAAAGTGGGCGGTATTATGGTGTTGTTAGCTGCTCTAGCTGTATTGGTGATTGGTATTTATCCAGATCCAATTATTAGCTTAGCTGTACAATCTGAAATTTTATCTCCGCTACATATGATGATGAGTTCACGTTAATTTAGATAAAAGATCGACGTAATTTAAAAAAGCCTCCAAATTGGGGGCTTTTTTATTTTTTCAAAAGGCAAAATACATTTATAATGGTGAAAATTTATTTACCCTTTTAGGTGTTCTCCCGTGGCTATCCATGAAATTCAACATCCATTAATTCGACATAAACTTGGTTTACTTCGTCGTGCTGAAATTAGTACTAAAAACTTCCGTGAGCTTGCTCAAGAAGTAACAATGTTACTTACTTATGAAGCGACTAAAGATTTACCAATGTGCAATCATGAAATTGATGGTTGGGCTGGTCCAGTGACAACTCAGCGTATTGCGGGTAAAAAAATTACAGTTGTGCCAATTTTACGTGCAGGTATTGGCATGTTAGATGGTTTCTTAAACCTAATTCCAAGTGCAAAAGTTTCAGTACTTGGTTTAGAGCGTGATGAAAAAACTTTAGAAGCTCGTACCTATTATAAAAAATTAGTACCAGATGTAGAAAACCGTATTGCAATGATCATTGATCCAATGCTTGCAACAGGTTCATCTTTAGTAGCAGCAATTGATGTATTGAAAGCAAGTGGCTGTAAAGATATTCGTGTTATGGTTCTTGTTGCGGCACCAGAAGGTATTAAGCGCGTAGAAGAAGCACATCCAGATGTAGTAATGTTTACAGCTTCAATTGATGATGGCTTAAACGAACAAGGTTATATTGTTCCTGGTCTTGGTGATGCAGGCGACAAAATCTTTGGTTCTGTACAAAAAGATTAATTTTAAGATGAATTAAAAAAGGGGCTTCTACAGCCTCTTTTTTATATAATGCATAGATTGGTTTTAAGAATAGGGTAATGAATATGAAAGATGAAGTTCATCAGGGTAAAATTAAACAGTACGATTCTGCTAAAGGTTTCGGCTTTATTGGTACGGCTGAAGGAGATATCTTTTTCCATATTTCAGATTTTCCTGCTGCCGAAGGCGAACCTAAGCGTAACGAGCGTGTACAATTTATTGCTGTTGAAAATGGCGATAAATTTAAAGCTGTAAAAATTGCACGTGTTGAAGATAAGTCTGCAAAAGCGAAAAAAACAAAGATCGCAACACATAATAAGTCGATTACAACATCGCTATTATCAAACTTCCGTAAATAATACTGATGTTATTTAAGTAAATTTATAAAATAATGAATTTTAAAAGAGGCGATATGCCTCTTTTTTTATTAGAATAATAAACTATAAAAATAGGGGATATTTATGTTTTCTGAGGGGAAAGTTAAGAGTTACCATCAAGATAGAGGATTTGGTTTTATTGAAATAGAAAATGATGATAGAGATTTATTTTTTCATATTAAAGATTTTCCAAATAGACAAGTTGAGCCACAAATTGGTGAATCATTAAAATTTCGTATTGCGGAAGAATTTGGTAAACGCAAAGCTGTTTATATTGTGCGTGCAGATTATAGCGATTCAGAATTAGATGCTATTGATGTGATGCATGAAGAATATCATCAATATAAATCTAGAGAGCCTAGAGAATCTAAAGGCTATTTAGGGAAAATCATTACTATAATTGGTTTAGTTATTATTGTTGTATTGGGTTACAAAGTTTACGAAAAATATCAAACTTATCAGCTTAATCAACAAACTAAAGTTGAACAGTTGAAAGAAGAGCAGCTACAAGCAACAGAAAAAATAAAAGAAGGTTTAAGTCATTTACCAGATGTTGTTCCATTACCTGAAAAAGAAGAGCGCAGAGTTCAATCTGTTTATATAGAAAGGCAAAAGGCTGTAGAAAAGAATCAGTCATTTAGTTGTGATGGTCGAACACATTGTTCACAGATGCGTTCTTATGAAGAAGCCGTATACTTTTTAAGACACTGTCCAAATGTGAAAATGGATGGCAATAATGACGGTGTGCCGTGTGAAAGACAGTTTGGGCGATAGTCTATGAATTTTTCAGTTTTAGTTATTTATTAGATAATAAAAAAGTGCCATGAAGGCACTTTTTTATTTAATTTTTTAGATTATTCGTCGCAATATTTCATAAATGCTTTTAGACCAGGGCCTTGGTATTTTTGACGATGGACGAGCATGTATAATGGTCGAGCCAATTGCCAAAATGGTGTTTCTAAAATAACAAGCTGCTCTTTTTCAAGTAAAGGCTCAATTGCAAGTTTAGAAATACAAGACATTCCCAAACCGCCTGCAACAATTTTTAAAATTGCCTCGTTATGGCCTAAGGTTAAACGAATGTTTGCATCGGGTAGGTCTTTTAAAATGGCATTGTCGAATACTTCACGTGTACCTGAACCTTCCTCACGTAAAATCCATTGCACATCTTTAAAATCATTAATCGTTAATGCACGATTTAATTTTGCTAAAGGATGATCTGGTGAGCAACATACAGCTAATTCATCATCACGCCAATGAATACATTGCAGTTGAGGTAAATGACATGAGCCTTCAATGAGCGCTAAATCAAGCTGGAATTGATTAACAGCTTCAATCATTTGACGCGTATTGCCTACTTGAAGTTGTAGGTGAGCTTGGGGCTGAACTTTTAAGAAATTCGCCATAAGATCAGGCATCAAATAATCACTAATAGTCAGTGTTGCACCCAGTCTTAAATCGATACTTTGAAGCTCGCCTTTCGCTGCTTGTTCAAAAGCATCACATCGACCTAAAATTTCGAGGGCTTGGGGAAGCAAAAAACGACCTAAGTCATTAAGTTGCAGTCGTTTACCTAAGCGGTCAAACAGAGGAGCACCTAAGCCATCTTCTAGGTCTGCTAAAGCCATACTTGCAGCACTTTGAGTGAGCTTTACTGCATCACTAGCTTTAGTGACTGTACCTTCCTGAGCGACTGCTACAAAAACAGCCAATTGGCGTAATGTCATGCGCATGGGTTGAGCCTTAACATTTAAAGTTATTCACAAATTATAATGCCATGCTAACATGAGCGCAGTCTTTCATGCCACGTACAAATCATGTCATTTGAAAAATTTAGTCTAGAAAAAGTTTTATCTGTACATCGTTGGACCAATACACTCTTTAGTTTCACCATGACACGTCCATCGCACTTTAAATTTACAGCAGGTCAATTTGCTCGTATTGGTTTAAAAGTGGGAGATGAGCTTGTTGTACGTGCATATTCAGTGGTTTCTTCACCATTTGATGAAACATTAGAGTTTTTTTCTATTGTCGTACCAGATGGCGCATTTACATCGAACTTACAGCACTTAAAAGTAGGCGATGAGCTTTATTTAGAAAAGATTCCTTATGGATACTTAACCCTTGCACGTTATCAATTACCATTGCCACAAGACTTATGGTTATTAGGTACAGGTACGGGTTTAGCACCATTTATTTCAATGCTTCAAGATTTTGAAACATGGAAAAATTATAAAAATATTAATTTGGTTTATAGCGTACGTACAGCTTCAGAACTTGCTTATGCAGATCGTATTCAAGAAATTGCTGAAACATTTGGTGAAGGGCATACAGGTTTTAGGTTCACACCAATTATTACGCGTGACCCAGAAGCGCCTTTACATGATCGTTTACCTATACTTATTGAAAATGGCGAATTAGAAAAGGCAGTTGGTTTAGAGTTTAATCCTGAAACAACGCATATTATGCTGTGTGGTAATCCTGAAATGGTTGAAGACACCAAAGAAGCGTTAAAAGCGCGCGGATTGACCATGAACCGTCGTGGTGAAGGGAATATTGCCGTTGAGAATTATTGGTAATAGTTTTGAAGCCCCTCCTTTTTAAAAGGAGGGGTTTGGGGTGGATTCTATTGGCTATATTATTCAGAATCGAATCCCTCCCAACCTCCCTTTAAGAAAGGGAGGAGTTATGGAAACAAAAAAACCTCCGAATTGGAGGTTTTTTTATTTAATATACATTAGTGAACAAACATATCCATAAACTCACGGAGTTCTTGAATTGCTGTTTCAACATCTGATGTTAACCATGTTGGCTCAAAAATTCCCATGTAATGTTCCAAACGGTCATGTGGAACAACAAGACGAATAGGACATTCTTCTTCAAGCAAGCGCCATGGAATAATAGGGACTTCGTTATCTAGAAATGCCACAATATTTCGAATGTCGATGACCATTGCATTAATACATTCTGGAAATGGCATAACAGAAAGCTCTTCTGTACGACGACGGAAATATTCCAAATCGCCCCATTTTAGAATATAAGATGGTTTATTAAACTCGATAATACCAATTAAGTGTTGGTCACGAGTGTAGTGCAATGAACATTGATGTGTGACGTCAGTGTCTAGATCAAGCGTTACACTTTGCTGACGATACGCCATATAACTCTTAAAGTGCATAAATTGGGCGCACAGTATAGCTCAAATTTAAAGGTAACAGGCACATATCTAGTTTAACTAAAAATTCTAGAAGCTTTGTGTACAAAATTTATCAAATAAAAATTGTAAAATAGATAAAAACTATGGCAGTCTAAATATCGTACAAAAAGTAAAAAATAGAAGTAAGAAGTTGATGTAAAAATTAATATTTTAAATATTCAAGGAGTGAATATGACAAACAAAAAAAACAGTAAAAATGTTGCACCTTTAGTGATCGCTGGCTTAACAGCCGGGCTTCTTGTTAGTGCATATAAGTTTGTTTTTGCAAAAAATAAGCCGAAAGCAAAGCATGACACTACACCTAAAGATTCAGAGTAACATCAAGATAATTAAAATATTGGTATATTTTGTTTATTGTAAATTATAGCAATTTAATAAAATCTTAATGTTTATGTAGTATTTTTATTGAATATATAAATTTTGACATAATAAGGAATTTTAAAATGGGGATTTTAAAAATGATGAATACAGTAATGAAAACTTTAAATACTTCAATGCCGCCTTTACATATTGCAAAAGCGGTAGAGAAAATGGATCGCACAATTGAACGTGTACAAGAGAGTAAAACTTCTTTATTTAAAACAGACTATTTAGAATAACTTTTACTTAAACATATTCCGATGCGGCATGCGCAGAAGACCATGCCCATTGGAAGTTAAAACCACCTAAATGTCCTGTCACATCTAAAATTTCACCTACAAAATACAAGCCTTTTTGTTTTTTACTTTCCATTGTTTTCGATGAAACTTCGGTTGTATCTACACCACCTAAAGTGACTTCTGCTGTTCTATAACCTTCAGTTCCTGATGGTTTAACTTCAAATGCATGTAAACGTGAAGCAATGTGCTCGAGTTTTTCATCACTAATATTTGCAATAGATATTTCTGCTTGTTCCGCCCAAATAAGTTGCTGTAATTCTGCAACTACACTTTTTGGGAAGTATTCAGAAAGCAAAGTACGTAATAAAACTTTTGGCTGACTTTGTTTTTTTGCTTTGAAGAAATCTTTTAAATCTACAGAAGGTAAAAAGTCAATTTTGAAGCTTTGACCTGCATCCCAATAATTAGAAAGTTGTAGTGAACTTGGACCGCTTAAACCACGATGCGTGAATAGTAAAGCTTCTGTAAAGCTATTTAAGTCATTTGAAAGTGTTGCTTCTACCGCATTACCACTCAGGCGAGTGGTCACTTCTTTAAATCCATCTGTGAAAGTAAATGGAACAAGTCCTGCACGAGTAGGGTAAACATGGTGACCAAATTGTTTAGCAATTTCATAACCAATTGCAGAACCGCCTAAAGTTGGAATAGATAATCCACCAGAAGCAACCACAACAGATTCTGCTTGGAAATAACCAATATTGGTTGCAACCTGAAAACCTTGATCATCTATTGCATTTACAGCTTTCACTTCACAGTTTGTTTTTATATCGACTAAACCTGTTTTGTCACATTCTGCCAAGAGCATAGACAAAATTTCTTTTGCACCATTTTGGGTGAATAATTGCCCATGTTTGCGTTCTTCATACTCAATACCATATTCGCAAACCATGCCAATAAAATCCCAATTGGTATATCGAGATAAAGCAGAAATAACAAAATGTGGATTATGAGAAATGAAGTTAGATGGCTCTACATATAGATTAGTAAAGTTACATTTACCGCCACCAGACATTAAAATTTTTTTACCTACTTTATTGGCTTTTTCAACCACCACAACTTTACGCCCACGTTGAGCCGCCATATAAGCTGTCATTAAACCAGATGCACCTGCACCTAAAACTAAGACATCATACTGATTTGTAGACATGACAAACTCACAGGAGATAAAAGCAGGGCATTATAGACAATTTTACGCTGACTTTCAGACTTATTCTGATTTAAGCCGACCTTGTAAGCCACCTGTATGAATTGCCAAAATTCTTGTAGATGGCTCAATACGCTTTTGTTGAATCATTTGGGAAAGTCCAAACAACATTTTTGCGGTATAAACCTGTTCCAATTCAATACCAAATTCTGTTTCAAAATTTTGCATAAACGCTAAAAGTTCAGGTGTGGTTTTGGCATAACCACCACAACAAAATTCATCGGTAATTTGCCAATTATTCTTTTGAGTTTTTGTTTGAACTTCTTGTGTTAAAAAATTGCCTTTTAACGCAGAAAATCCAAGTATTTTTTGATGCTCTGAACTCGCTTCAATAATGCCTGTAATCGTACCGCCTGTTCCTACAGCACAGCAAATTAAGTCAAAGTTGTGTTTGTTCGGTTCAGTTAAAATTTCCTTGCAGCCTTGAATCGCAAGATCATTGGTTCCACCTTCAGGAATAATATAATAATTCGGATATTGTTGTTTTAAGTTAGCTAAAAATTCAGATGAATCTTTTAAGCGATATTGTTCACGAGAAATGAATTTTAGTTGCATGCCAAATTCTTGTGCGGTCTTTAACGTATGATTTAAAGATTTATTTGCGAGTTCTTCACCACGAATAATTCCAACACTTTTAAAATCAAACTGGTGTGCTGCAAATGCAGTTGCAGCAATGTGATTTGAAAATGCACCGCCAAAGGTTAATACACCTGAATAGCCTAAGTTTTTTGCTTCTATAAAGTTGTATTTGAGCTTAAAGAATTTATTGCCTGAAATTGCAGGATGAACTAAATCTAAACGTTTAATAGTTATAGAAACGCCGTGCATTGAAATGTGTTGTTCAGGGATATTTTCGGCAATTTTATCAAACATAAATTTTAAATATTTTAATGTATATAAGGCTAATTTTAACGATAAATAAAATGCTAGAGGAATCTATTTGTTTTAAAGAACTTCAATATAAAAATAAAATGTTTAAATTTTAAGCGCAAATGCTATGCTAAAAGTGAGAATAAGGAAGAGGGATTTGATATGAAATATACAACCCTAGTTTTAATAACATTTGGCTTATTGAATATTGTGGCTTGTGATACGCAACAAACGGCACAGCAGCACAAAATAGAATCACGAACCATGATTATTGGTGGTGTTCCTGCACATGACAAAGACTATAAAGTTGATAAGTTAGAAAATACACAAGAAAAGCAGAAATAACCTTATGCACTTATTAAATTTTTAAAGCAAATTTCTACGTGAAAGCGTAAACTTGCACAAATTTTTTGCACATATTTCCAAGGTGTTTTGTGGAATCATTCTTAATTCTATGCTCGATTGCTTTTGCCTTAGTGTTAGGTGCGGTGAGTCCTGGTCCTGCATTTATTTATGTCGCAAAAAATTCAATTGCTGTTTCACGTAAACATGGTTTATTCACGGCTTTAGGTACAGGTACGGGTGCAGCATTATTTGGTTTATTGGCTGTATTAGGTTTACAAGCTATTTTATTGGCTGTGCCATCTGCATATTTAATTTTAAAAATATGTGGTGGTATATATTTGCTTTGGCTTGCTTATAAAATTATTCGCCATGCGAAAGAACCTATTAGTATGAATAATGATCCTGCTACAAGAATGTCATTTTCACAAGCGTATAGATCGGGTTTAGTGGTTCAATTAAGTAATCCTAAAATTGCAATTATTTTAGCCAGTGTATTTACTGCATTGTTACCAAAAGAAATTCCAACATATTACTATTTTGTTTTACCTATTCTTTGCTTCTTTATTGACGCAGGTTGGTATTCGCTTGTTGCTATGGCACTTTCGGCAGAAAAACCACGTAAAGTCTATTTAAAATTTAAGAAAATATTTGACCGTATTGCAGGTGGAGTCATGACAATTTTAGGTATAAAGCTGATTTTTGGTATGAAGTAAAATTGTGACTTAGTACACAAAATAAACAATATAAAAAAGTTTGTCCTTTAAACTACGCAAAAATTGTAGCCTTAAAGGACAAATAAGATGATTCAAAAAACATTACTTTTAACCGCTTTAGGTTGTCTATCTCTTACAGCATGTTCAACGGTTGAAACTTCAAAAACAATTCAAGCACCGCAGGTAACATCGGCAACTACTGCTGCACGTTATACGGGCGTTAAAACACCTGTTTCTATTGGTAAATTCGACAACCGTTCAAGTTATATGCGCGGTATTTTTTCAGACAATGTTGACCGTTTAGGTGGTCAAGCAAAAACAATTTTAGAAACACATTTACAGCAAACAGGTTATTTCTCTGTTTTAAACCGCGACAATTTATCTGAATTACAACAAGAAGCAGGTTATTCAAAATCTAACCAAGCCATTAAAGGCGCACGCTATGTATTAACAGGTGATGTTTCTGAATTTGGTCGTAAAGAAGTTGGTGATCATCAGTTATTTGGTATTTTAGGTCGTGGAAAAACACAAATTGCCTATGCAAAAGTGAACTTAAATGTGGTGGATGTACGCACTGCTGAAATTATTCATTCTGTACAAGGTGCAGGCCAATATGCGTTAAGTGAACGTGAAATTTTAGGCTTTGGCTCAAACGCATCTTACGATTCTACTTTAAACGGTAAAGTGCTCGATTTAGCGATACGTGAAGCCGTAAATAATCTTGTTTTAGATGTTCAATCGGGCAAATGGTCTACTCGCTAATAGGTTTTAACTGATGAAAAAAACAGTTTTAGCTCTTATTGCACTTAGCCTTGTTTTGGTTGGATGTGGCGGTGGAGAAACATCTTTGTATCGTTGGGGAGAATTTCCTCAACAAACTTATAATTATATGAGTGAAAGATCGAAAGTATCGCCTTTAGAGCAAATAGCACGTCTTGAAAAAGATATTGAAAAATCTAAAGCAGAAAATAGAGCAGTGCCACCTGGGTTGTATGGTCATTTGGGATTATTGAATTTAGATGTTCAAAATTCACAACGTGCTGCAATGTATTTTCAGCTTGAAAAACAGGTTTATCCTGAATCTACAGTGTTGATGAACCGTTTGTTACAACGTATGGGCGCTACAAATTCAAGTGGAGTGAAAAAATGAAAAAGTTTAGTTTTTTCACAAGTATTGTTTTAAGTTGCGCTTTATTTTCTAGCTATGCTGTAGCAGATCAAGTGGTAGATAGATCGGTTTATATGGCGAATGTACCTGCTTCAATTTTGGTATTGCCACCTGTAAACGAATCGCCTGATACACGTGCAACCAATAGTTTTTGGTCTACGGTAACGCCTCCACTTGCAGAAGCAGGATACTATGTTTTTCCGGTGACTGTTGTAGACACCATGCTGAAAGAAAATGGTGTGACCAATGGTTTTGACGCGCAAAATATTCCTTTGAAAAAGCTCAAAGAAATTTTTGGTGCAGATGCTGCTTTGTATTTGAAAGTGAAAAAGTATGGTTCTCAGTATAAAGTGATTGATACAACTGTGACTGTTGAGGTTGAAGCCAAGCTTGTGAGTTTAAATACAGGTGCTTTGCTTTGGCAGGGTAAAGAAAGCAGTGAGCGTAGTAATGATTCTGATACTTTAACGGGTTTGCTTGTATCTGCTTTGATTGATCAAATTTCGAATCAGGTGGGGGATGCAGGTTACGATGTGTCTAAGTCTGTAAGTTCAAAATTATTTCGTGTTGATGAGCGGAATAAAGGTTTGATGTATGGACCGAGGGCGCTTCAGCATAGTTCTAGATAATGATTCTTAACGCATGATTTTAAATTTGATGAGTTTTAAAAAATCTATGATGTGTTTAAGCATGCGCAGATGAAAATGCGATGAAAGTAATGATTGCAGTTGAATAGTTCATTTTTGATTTGCAATAAAAAGCCTCTATCTATAGGGGTTTTTTATTATTTGTTAAGTAATAAATTAAGGTTATTTGTACCATCAAGTAGGTCAGTGATTTTGGTATTGCCGATTTGATGGTGGTAGTAGCCCGCGACTTGTTTTTGTATTGGAATGGTTGTTAATTCAATTGCTTATGTAGTGATATTTTTGGTGCTTGGAGAAAGTTTGAGGAATAGAAATTTTGAGGTTTTTATGTATTTGTTATTGGTTTAAGGAGATATTTCGGTTTATCACTTGTCTTAAATGAAGTGAATAGATAAATTGTTTAAGATAATTATAAAGGATTAAAAAATGACTATTTTGCAAAACGCAATTGATTCTATTCACTTGGGGATTGATGACTATGAATTAATCGATGAAAATCCTAAAAGATTGGTTTCATGTACACGAAATCTATTCTCGGGGATCTTATTGCTATTTAAGAGTCATTTAGCGGATTTAAGTCCAATAGGCTCTAATGATTTATATATTAAAGTTAAACATAAGAAAATAATTGATAAAGATGGAAATGAAAGCTTTATCGGAGTTGGAAATAACACAATAAACTTCAAAGGTATAGTTAATAAATTTAATGAATTTGAAATAGAGGTGGAATGGGAGAGTTTAGAAAAAATACAAGAGTATAGAAACAATGTAGAGCATTATTTTAGTAACGAAAATCCTAAAGCGATACAAGCAATATTAACTCATGGTTTTAATATTATTAATGATTTTGTTCGAGCGTATTTGAATGAGGAACCATCTAAACTATTAGGACAGGATTATTGGCAAAAATTACTTGATGTCAAAAATGTTTATGATAAAGAAAAACTAGAATGCTTACACACACTGGATCAAAATACTTATTTTTCAGCAAAACAAGAAATTTTAATAAAAGATGCAGTATGTTCAAATTGTGGTTCAGATTTGTTAAAGCCTATCGAAACACAAATGTCAGCTAAATATACCAACTATGAATGTGTGGCTTGTAATGTTGAACTCTCATTCGAACAAGTAATTAATTCAGCAGTTTCAATTGATTGTGAAAGGAACTATGGTTATCACCATTATAAAGATGGTGGTTCTGATCCTTATACAGTATGTCCAGAGTGTGGTGAAGAAACGTATTCTATGGAAGAGGGGGTTTGTTTATGCTGCGAGGAAAGTGCTAACCATGAATGTGAACGATGTTCAGCTAGTTTATGTCCAGAGGAAGTTACTTGGAATGAAGGATATTGTAGTTACTGCATGCATCAGTGGGAAAAAATCCAAGAAGAATAAATATCAATTGTTACTTTTGTCGGGGCAATTGATTGAATACCGCTTTGGAGTTCAAAAGGAATTTCCCTCTCCTTTTAGGAGAGGGCTAGGGAGAGGTAATAAACCAATAGAAAAAGCCCCTACAGCGTAGAGGCTTTTTCTAATCTTAATCCAACAATTAAGACACTTTATCACCAGCTTTAGCACCAGATTCAGGTGAAATCACCCAAACACCTTCACCATTACCCGCAGCTAAAACCATACCGTTTGAAATACCAAAGCGCATTTTACGTGGTGCAAGGTTAGCAACCATCACCACCAATTTACCTTTTAAATCTTCAGGTTGGTAGAACTCACGAATACCACTGAATACGTTACGTGGCTCAACTTCACCCACATTTAACGTCAATTGAAGGAGCTTGTCAGAACCTTCAACTGTTGCAGCTTCTAAAACTTCAGCCACACGTAGGTCAACTTTCATAAAGTCTTCAATGCCAATAATTTCAGCCTCACCAACTTTAGGCTCAGGCTTTTTCTCAGCAACTTTCTTTTCTTTTTTCTTTTCAGCTTTTGGTGCTTCCGCAGGGGCAGCTAAAGAATCTTTAGAGGCATCGACCATTGCAGCCACAGCTTTAGGGTCAACACGTTGCATTAAAGGTTGGAACAATGCAATTTCATGTGTAACCAATACTTGCTTACGAGATTCGAAGTTGAAGCTGTCTAACTGTAAGAACGCTTGAACTTGATCTGCCAATGTTGGAAGTACAGGTGCAAGGTAAACCGCTAATTGACGGAACAGGTTAATACCTACAGAACACACATCATGAACTTGTTGTTCTTCACCTTCAATTTTCGCAAGTGCCCAAGGCTTTTTCTCATCAATATATTGGTTGGCTTTGTCAGCAAGACCCATAATTTCACGAATAGCAGCCGAGAATTCACGATCTTCATATGCTTTCGCAATTGAATCACCCGCATCAATAAAGCTTTGAACCAACTCAGGTTCTGCACAAGTCGCAGAAAGTTTGTTATCAAATTTCGTGTTGATGAATTTCGCACAACGACTTGCGATGTTCACCACTTTACCAACCAAGTCAGAATTCACTTTTTGAACGAAATCATCAAGGTTTAAGTCAGAATCTTCAACCTTGTCAGAAAGTTTAGAGGCGAAGTAGTAACGTAAATATTCAGGGTTTAAATGCTCTAAATACGTTTCAGCTTTAATAAACGTACCACGAGATTTAGACATTTTTTGACCATTTACAGTCAAGAAACCATTTACGAATAAGCCTGTTGGCGTACGGTAGTTTGCACCTTCAAGCATTGCAGGCCAGAACAAAGCGTGGAAATAAACAATATCTTTACCAATGAAGTGATACACCTCATTTTTAGAATCTTTTTTCCAATAATCGTCAAAGCTTAATTCAGGACGTTTAGTTTTAATGTAGTTTTCAAAACTAGACATATAACCAATTGGCGCATCTACCCAAACGTAGAAATATTTGTTTGGCGCATCTGGAATTTCAAAACCAAAATATGGCGCATCACGTGAAATATCCCAATCGTTTAAGCCATTTTCGAACCATTCATCTAACTTGTTCGCAATTGAAACAGGTAAACGACCTTCATCACGTGTCCATTTTTGCAAGTATTCTGCAAAGTTTGGAAGTTTAAAGAAGTAATGATCTGAAGATTTTTCTACAGGTGCTGCACCGCTTAAAGTTGATTTTGGATTGAGTAGTTCAGTTGCGTTATATGTTGTACCGCAAACTTCGCATGAATCGCCGTATTGATCTTCCGCTTTACATTTTGGGCATGTGCCTTTAATGAAGCGATCTGACAAGAACATGCCTTTTTCAGGGTCGAATAACTGAGAAACAGGACGCACAGCAATATTGCCTGCTTCACGGTTTTTAATATAAATTTCTTCAGAGCGAGTTTTGTTTTCATCGCTATTTGTAGAGTCATAATGGTCAAAATGAACACCAAAGCCATCAAAATCACGCATATGTTCTTTTTGAACATTGGCAATTTGCGCTTCTGGTGAAATGCCATTTGCTTCAGCACGTAGCATAATTGCTGTACCGTGAGCATCATCCGCACATACATAAGTCACGTTATGACCCATTGCACGCATGGCACGAACCCAAATATCTGCTTGGATATAACCGAGTAAGTGACCCATATGGATTGGACCATTGGCGTAAGGAAGGGCGTTAGTAACTAAAATATTACGCACGGATATAACTCTCTCATTCGTATTTTATGCAATGGGCGTAATTTTACATGAGATATTGCATATATGCACAAAGGTTTCAGTGAAATCTTTTCATAAAGTAAATATTTATATATTGCAAAGGCAATAACAGCGATAATAGCCTATTAAAGTAATGCCCTAAGAGTGATATACCCATGATCGATGATGATTTTGATTTCGACCAACCTGTAACGCGTATTCCGCAAAATGAACAGCGAAACAAACAGTTGGGTAGTCAGATTTTAAAAGAGGCAGAACAATATTTAGAAGCTATTTCAGCAGATGAACATGCTTTTCTGATTCAGACTTTAAATGGCTTAGTGGAAAATGAAGAATATTTTAATGTTTTGGCAGAACAACTCGATCAGCCTTTAGGTGAAAAAGTTGCCAATGATGCTTTAAATTTATTGTACTTTTGGCGTGAAAACCAAAACTTTGAAAATGCAGCCGAATTTAAATTATTAGATGTAATTAATGGCGAACATTTTCAAACTGAAATGTTAAAAGCATTTGATGCGCTTGAAATTGGAGAAACTAAAGCACAGCGTAGACTGGTAATTTTAGAAGCATTAAAGCTGTATAAACTTGGTTTTTACGCAGGATGCATTCCTGTTTTATATTCACAATTGGAAGGTATTTTAACGGAAGTACTTTTGCAAACAGGTTTCTTAAAGCAAAACGGTACAAAGTTTGTCGATGTCTACAAAATTGTACCCGGCTTAAAAGGTAATGAAATTAAAAGCTTGTGGCATAAGTCTAAAATTGCATGCGAGTTAAACCGTTATTTTGCTGAAATTAATGCCTATAAAATGGATAGCAGTTCTGTAGTAACAGCAACGCGCCATAATATTTTACACGGTACGGATGTAGAACATTTTAACCAAGAACGAAGCTTTATTTTGTTTATTTGGTTGTTCTCTGCTGTAAGTTTTATGAGCACAGTTCGCGCTTAAAAAATTATGCCAATTTAAATAAAGCAGTTTATGTTTCTTGTGAAATAAGCTGCTTTATTTTTATCGCTTTTTCAAAATGATCAAGCTGATGTGTTTGAATCCACCATGTTGCAACGTACATTAAAGTTTCAGGATCATCATTTTTATTGGCAAAAAAAGCATAAAAAGATAAGCCGACATTTTCTCCCTTCTTTTCTATTTTCTCATTACAGATTTTAATAATTTTCTCTTTTAATAATTGATTCAACATGTTAATTCGTGTTCTTGAAAAATATGAATTGCTTTTACTATACGAAATTTTATGTATTTAGTTTGTTACGTTTTCATAAATTTGAATGTTTTTCACAGATTTATCTGTATAAATAATGATTAAACCAATTTAATAACAACGAGGGTAATGTGATGTCGAATACAAATAATTTAGATGATTTAAAGAATAAAGCGGCTGAACTTGGTGAAGATGTAAAACTGAAAGCGAAAGAAGTTCAGCTAGAAGGCGAAAAGCTTGTAGATGATGTTAAGCATTCTGCAAAGGAAGCAAAACTTGAAGGCGAAAAGGCATTAAATGATTTGAAAAATAATGCCAATGAACATCAAGGCGATTTGAAAGATAAGTTAGATCATTTAAAAACTGAAGCAAGTCAAAAACTTGATGAAGCGAAGTTAAAAGCGCAAGAGTTAAAACATGATGCTTCCGAAAAATTTGATGATTTAAAAGTTCAAGCAACTGAAAAATTAGATGAGCTTCAGAAAAAAGCATCAGATATTTTAAATAAGTTTAAAGGCTAATTCTTCTTAATATTCAAATGTTATAAAGTAAAAGCGCCAAGCATTTGCATACTTGGCGCTTTTTAAATTGTATAGACAACATAATAGAACTAATAAAACCAACTAATTTGGTAAGAATTTAATAAACAGTGGTGAACTTTGCTTAACCTTCGACTAAATAATGGTTAAACTATGGCATTCTGCTGTATATCCAGACTTGGAGTAATTGTATGTCGTGGCTTTCTTCACTTAAATCTGTCTTTTCACCTGCAAAAGGGGTGAATGAAGAAGAAATCCAAAATGTGCTTCAAAATTATGTTTTACCAAATTCGACAAATTTATTAAAAGATCGAATTACTCAGGTCAATGTAGAAGGAAATATCCTACAAATTTCTATAAATACTGTACCTGCTGAAGCCGACGATTTACAAAAAATTCATGATGATTTAGCGGATGCTTTGGAAAAATGTGGCATTACAGAATTGAACATGCACGTTATTCAGCAAAAAACAGGTGGTTGTGGTCATGACCACAAAGAAGGTGAAAGCTGTTCTACACCAAAAGCTGAAACGGCAAAATCTAACTTACCACCTGTTGTTGATGCATCTGGTTCTACAAAAGCAGAAGAAGATCCAAATAATCCACCTATTCAAAAAGCTGCACCGCAACAACGTGATGTGCCAAAACATCCACGTATTCAAAACGTGATTTTGGTGTCTTCGGGTAAAGGCGGTGTGGGTAAATCTACAACAACTGTAAACCTTGCGCTTGCACTACAAAAACTAGGCTTAAAAGTTGGTGTGTTAGATGCCGATATTTACGGTCCAAGTATTCCTACAATGTTAGGAAATGCAGGTCGTACACCCATGATTGAAGCTGAACAATTTGTTCCAATTGAAGCGTATGGCATGGCGGTACTTTCAATTGGGCATTTAACAGGGGATAACAACACTCCTGTCGCATGGCGTGGGCCTAAAGCAACAGGCGCACTTATGCAGTTGTTTAATCAAACATTATGGCCAGATTTAGATGTACTTGTGATTGATATGCCACCAGGTACAGGCGATATTCAATTAACATTGGCACAGCGTATTCCTGTTACAGGCGCAGTTATTGTAACGACTCCGCAAAACGTAGCATTGCTAGATGCTACAAAAGGAATTGAGTTGTTCAATCGTGTTCAAATTCCTGTGATGGGCGTTATTGAAAATATGTCGACACATATTTGCTCGAGCTGTGGTCATGAAGAACAAATTTTTGGTACAGGTGGTGGCGACAAACTTTCTGAGCAATATCAAATTCCATTACTTGGTCGTTTACCTTTAAATGCATCTATTCGTGAAAATGCAGATGCAGGTAAACCTTCTGTTATTGCAGGTGATGCCGCGGCAGAAAACTATATGGAAATTGCGAAAAAGATTGCAGAGAAACTACCAAAAGTAGAAAAAGATCAAAGCCGTATTTTTTAAGATTTATACTCATAAAAAGCTCATCTGATGATGGGCTTTTTTATTGCTGAAAAATTATGTGATTTATTCATAATCCGATAAGCGGTTAAAAAACACCTTATTTTGTGATTATTTACTCTAATTTTAATTTCTAAAATAGAGTTCTCCCTGCAACAACAGAATGGTTTTGTATTATGAATTTTACTAAAATTTTAGCAGCTGCTATTTTCTCTTTAAGTGCTATTTCTTTCAATGTTTCTGCAGCAATTATTAATAATGTCGATTTTCCTGCGGAGTTTGTTCAAGCGAAAGACAAAACAGCTTCTACGGATCAAGAGCAAGTAACTGCATCTGCTGAAACAAATAAATAAGATTTGTTTAGTTTTAAAAAAGAGGGCAATAGCCCTCTTTTTTGAAATCTAGGATGCTAAACTAGGCTTACTTTCCTTTTTCGCCTTTAGTATATTAATGGAAAGTGCAATAACGACTAAAATAATGCCAATAATATCGGTGATTGTTTCAGGAATGATCATGCCTAAAGCACCAATACCTAAGAAGATTCGCCAGAAGAAATTAAGTTCAGTTTTAAAATAACCTTCAACTGCTGCACCTAAGGCTAAAATTCCAACAACAGAAGTTATAATAATACTAATTACGGTAGTCCAAGCAGGAAGTGCAAATTCACGAGCATTTACAGCAACATTGGTTGTATCAATCATTAGCATGGCAGGGTTGTAAACAAATAAGAACGGTATAATAAAACCTGCAAGCGAAAGTTTGAGTGCTTGGAAGCCTGTTCGCATTGGATCACCACCTGCAATACCTGCACCTGCAAAGGCGGCAAGAGCAACAGGTGGTGTAATATTGGCAAATAATCCGAAATAGAAGACAAACATGTGTGCAACTAAAATTGGAATATCAAAATTAGCTAAAGCGGGTGCAGCCATTGTTGCCGTAATAATGTAGGCAGGAATAGACGGAAGTCCCATGCCTAAAATCATTGAAGCAATCATGGTGAAGAAAAGCGTGAGAAATAAACTTCCTGCACCAATGCTCATAATTGATGAAGTCATTACTGAACCAAAGCTCGTTAAGCTAACAACTCCAATAATAATTCCGACTACAGCACAGGCAGCCATCACAGAAAGTGATTGTTTTGCACCATCTTCTAAGGCTTCGAGAATTTCCTTAATCCCCATGCGTGTGGTTTTTCTAAAAGCTGCAACCACTATGGTTAGTAGAATGGTATAGACTGCAGCATAACTGACAGGAATTGACTGGAATAAGAAAAACACTAAAGCGACTATTGGAATAAGTAAATGACCACGCTCTTTAAGTACTTCTTTTACACGTGGTAAATCGGCTTTTGGTACGCCTTTTAAGTTATCTCGACCTGCTCGATAGTGAACTTGCGCCATAACACCTAAATAATACAGGAGTGCAGGTAAGGTTGCTGCAAGCGCAATAGTTCCGTAACTTACTCCAGTGGTTTCAGCCATAATAAAAGCACTTGCACCCATAACTGGTGGTAAAATTTGACCACCAACAGAAGCACTTGCCTCTACAGCACCAGCAAAGTTTTTATGGTAGCCAATTTTTTTCATAAGCGGGATTGTAAATGAGCCTGTACCTACAACGTTGGCAACAGCTGTACCATTAATACTTCCCATGAAACCACTAGAGATAACAGCGACTTTAGCAGGTCCACCTTGTTTATGACCTGCAAGTGCCATTGCTAAATCGTTAAATAATTTTCCCATTCCAGATTTAGCAAGAAATGCACCAAATAAAATGAATAGAAAAATGAAAGTAACGGAAGCACCAATTGCAGATGAATATAAACCTTCAGTTTTTAAATACATTTGTCCGAAAATATCACTAATTGTATATTGGCGCGTAAGCAAGCGATCTGGAATCCAATTGTAGTGACTAAAGAAAGGATAAGATAAAAAGATTAAGCCTAAAATTGGTAGCATCCATCCCATAACACGCCGTGCTGCTTCTACAACAAGTATTACTGCCATAATGGCAAAGACGATATCAAGACTATTAGGAATTCCACCACGTGTGGTCATAATATCTTGGTATTCAATCCAAATATAAATGAGTGTGGAAAATGATGCGAGAGCAAGAATCCAATCAAACCAATTGATACTTTGACGAGAACTACTCAAACGAGCAGGATATAATAAGAAGACTAAAACGAGACCAATAGCTACGTGTGCAGCACGTTGAATGAGTTCTGGTAAGGGGTTGAAAGTAATAAATAAATGAAAAAGCGAATATGCAATTGCGATTGCTGCAATAAACCATTTAATTGATTTACTTGCTGGAGTGCGAGTTACTGATTCTCGATCATATTTTTCTAAAATTTCTTGCTGCTGTTTTTCATCTAATTGTTCAATCACAACTTTATTTTCTGATTGTGTCATACGCATTCTCCGAATTGCCAAGTCTTCCATAATGGGTAAAGTTGAGGGCTTATTTCAATGATGCTGTAAGTGGGAAGATGTTGATAAATAGGCCAAATTTTATTCTTTACAAGGATTGTTCCTTGCATATTTTTAGAAACTGTCCATCGAATATCAGATATTTTTTGATCTACTTGCATTCTTATCACACCATTTTTTTGAAAAATAATTGGGTAATCAGATGGTGTACCTGCACCAAAAGAAATCACATCTGTATATTGAAGGATAAAGTGATCTTGATGACGTTGGTAATACTCAACCCATTGAGTTTTTTCAACGGAATGCTTCCACTGTAAGCTAAAATCTTGTGAACTTATTGTACATGTGAAAAGTGTCGTTCGAACCTCAGTAATGACTGTCGATCGGGTTAGTATTATCCACGTTACAATAAGACAAAGAGAAAAAAGTGCAGTAAAAACTGCACTTTTATAATGCTTCATTACTTCTTATTTAATTCAGTAAAGTAGCGTTTAGCACCTGGATGTAAGGGGATAACAGCCCCTGACTGAGCATTTTCTAGGTTGATTTCAGTTGCCGCTTGGTGTGAATTTGCTAATTGACTCAAGCTATCAAAAAAAGTTTTGGTAAGTTTATAGCCATCTTCTTCAGAAATATCTGAGCGAATTACTAAAGCATTCATAATTGCTGCAGTTGGGATATCTACATCGTTGCCATAAGTGCCTTTCGGAATATTTAGAGATAAGAAATATGATTGGTTTTTTGCAATTTCTTTTACTTTTTCGGGGTTTATACCAACGATTTGTAAATCGAAGCCTTGTTGCAGTTCCATAAGTGATGAGTTTGGAATACCACTAGTTAAGAAGGCTGCATCAATTTTTCCACCTTTAAGCGCATCAGCTGCTTCTGCATAACCTAGGTAGTCAACTTTAACGTCATTGTAGGTAATGCCAAAACCATTCAATAGTGTACGTGCATTTACTTCCACACCTGAATTTTGTGCACCAACTGCAATACGTTTGCCTTTGAGGTCTTCAATATTTTTAATACCTGTCTTTTTGGATGTGACAATTTGTACGTAATTTGGATAAAGAGCAGATATTTGCTGAACATTTTCAATTTTGGCATCTTTGAAGCTACCTGTACCATTTAAAGCTTCAGTTAAACTGTCACTCATTACGAATGCCATTTCCACTTTATTTTGTTTAAGTAGGTTCAAGTTCTCCACAGATGCACCTGTAGTCTGTGTTTTTGAGTTCACACCATAGGTCTTGTTATAGATTTCAGCAAGACTAGTTCCAATTACGTTATATGGACCAGAAGCACCACCTGTTGCGATATTAACAAATTTTGTTTGTAATTTATTTGTCTGTGCAGATGCTTCTATTTTATTGTCATTGCTTGTTGATTTTTCACTTGAACAAGCTGAAATACCCGCAAATACAATTGATGCTAAAGTTACTTTCATCCATTTATTCATTTTATTCCTCACTGTTTTATTGGTGCTATTTTTACTTAAATCTCGAATTTTTGTTTATTAAATCAGCATTTAGAAATTAACCTATTCTTTAGTGTTTTGGTAGTATTTTTTATGTTCGATTTCAATTTTTTTTATGGCTGTTATTTTGAAAGATTATGATTTTTTCTATTTAAACAACTTTGCTGATTAAACCAAAGCAATTTGCAAAAAACTGCATCTTTGGTTTTGCTGAGCTTATCAATTCCATTAAGTTATTCTGTAATTCTAAGCCTTTGATGGGACATTCATCGCATTCCTTCAGCTGAATTGAAACTAAGATGCATAGGCTTATTTTCATTAAGTCAGATTTCAGTTAAAGTACTTCGCAGTGAATTATTTAGCATTATTTGGATAGAACTCAATGGCAATAAAATCGGATCGCTGGATTCGCGAAATGAGCGAAAAACACGGCATGATTGAACCGTATGCTGAAAACCAAGTCCGTTTAGATGAAAATGGTCAAAAGCTTATTTCATACGGTGTTTCAAGTTATGGGTATGATGTGCGTTGTGCGCGTGAATTTAAAGTATTCACAAACGTGCATTCTGCAATTGTAGATCCGAAAAATTTCGATGATAAATGCTTTGTCGATATTGAAGCAGATGTTTGTATTATTCCACCGAACTCATTTGCATTGGCGCGTACAGTAGAATATTTCCGTATTCCACGTAATGTGTTGACTGTTTGTTTGGGTAAATCTACATATGCTCGTTGCGGTATTATTGTAAACGTAACACCACTTGAGCCTGAGTGGGAAGGTCACGTGACTTTAGAATTCTCAAACACTACAAACCTACCAGCTTATATTTATGCAGGTGAGGGTGTTGCTCAAATGTTGTTCTTCGAATCTGACGAAGTATGTGAAACATCTTATAAAGACCGTGGTGGTAAATACCAAGGTCAAACAGGCGTAACTTTACCTAAAGCTTAATGTTTTAAATAAAGTAAAAAAATCCCGCTATTTAGCGGGATTTTTTTGTATTTAGTATGAACTTTTAGTTTCTTTTAATTCCCTAATTAAAGGAAATTAAAAGAAATACTTTTACTGTAAAAATTACTTAGTCACTTTTGCAAGTAACTCGTCTTTCGTTAAGTTCGTAGATTCTGCATCTGTACGACCTTTATATTCGAATGTACCTGCATCCAAACCTTTTTCACCAATGACGATGCGGTGTGGAATACCTGTTAATTCGATGTCAGAGAATTTAACACCCGGACGTTCGTTACGATCATCAAGAAGTACATCGTAACCCGCAGCTGTTAATTCTGCATAAAGTGCTTCAGCAGCTTCTACAGTACGTGGAGATTTGTGTGCATTCATTGGAACAATTGCAACGTCAAAAGGTGCAATGGCAGCAGGCCAAATAATACCTTTATCGTCAAAGTTTTGTTCAATTGCAGATGCTACAACACGTGTAACACCAATGCCGTAACAACCCATAGTTACAACTAAAGGTTTGCCATCATCACCCAATACTTTACAGCCTAAAGCTTCTGAGTATTTTTGACCCAATTGGAAGATGTGACCGACTTCAATACCACGTTTAATTTGAAGTGTACCTTTACCATCTGGAGATGGATCGCCTTCAACCACATTACGTAAGTCATAAACTTCAGTGAATTTTGCATCACGTTCCCAGTTTACGCCTGTTGCATGTTTGTCTACTTCATTTGCACCAGCAACGAAGTCAGAAAGAACAGAGGCTGCACGGTCAATAATAACGGTTAAGCCTTTTTCAACTAAACCTTGTGGACCGCAGAAACCTGGCGTTAAGCCAAATTTTGCAATTTGTTCTTCTGTTGCAAAAGTAAGCGGTGATGCAATTAATGGATGCTTCTCTGCTTTAATTTCATTCAGTTCGTGGTCGCCACGTAAGAATAAAGCAACAACAGGAGTCGCTTTACCTTCTTCTGCAACACCTTGAACCAATAATGCTTTAACAGATTGAGCAGGATCTGAATTTAAGAATGCAGATACATCTGCAATTGTTTTTTGATTTGGAGTATCAACAATTGTTAATGCTTGAGTAGGTGCAGCACGTTCGCCAACTAAAACAGATTCAGCCATTTCAACGTTAGCAGCGTAATCAGATTCTGTAGAGAATGCGATATCGTCTTCACCACTTGAAGCCAATACGTGGAATTCGTGAGAACCCGAACCACCAATAGAACCTGTATCTGCTTGAACAGGACGGAAGTTTAAGCCTAAACGTGTGAAGATTTTGCAATAAGCATCGTACATCACATCATAAGTTTCTTGTAATGATGCTTGGTCTACGTGGAAAGAGTATGCATCTTTCATAATGAATTCACGTGAACGCATTACACCAAAACGTGGACGAATTTCGTCACGAAATTTTGTTTGAACTTGATAGAAGTTTGCAGGAAGTTGCTTATAACTTTTTAATTCGTTACGCGCTAAGTCTGTAATGACTTCTTCGTGTGTAGGCCCAAGTACAAAGTCGTTTGTATGTCGGTCTTTAAAGCGTAATAATTCTGGACCGTATTGAACATAACGACCTGATTCTTCCCATAAAGATGCAGGTTGAGTCACAGGCATAAGTACTTGAAGTGAACCTGCTCGATCCATTTCTTCGCGAACAATCGCTTCAACTTTATTTAATACGCGAACGCCCATTGGTAACCAAGTATATAAACCTGAAGCCAATTTACGAATCATCCCCGCGCGTAACATAAGCTGATGTGAAATAACTTCAGCATCATTTGGGGTTTCTCTTAACGTTGCAAATAAAAAGCGACTCGCGCGCATGGAAACTGTCCTAATAAATTTTGCGTGAAAGCAAAGAGTATACAATAAAAAATGAGGTGAGCATTTGTGTATCTCACCCCAATATTTTGGAAAATATGGTCTAGGGAAATTATGACATGATTTTTTTGGTTTGACGCATCATAAAGTTTTTAAAATCGTCTAAATAGGTAAAAATCACAGGAACAACAACTAAGGTGAGTAGTGTAGAGGTAATCACACCACCAATGACTGCATGCGCCATAGGTGCACTTTGTTCGCCACCTTCACCTAAACCAAGTGCAAGCGGTACCATACCCATCACCATTGCACTTGTGGTCATTAAAATTGGACGCAAACGGGTTTTACCTGCTTCAATAATTGCATCGTATCGGCTTGTGCCTTTATCCATGGCTTTTTTAATAAAGTCGATGAGTAAAATGGCATTTTTAGTGACCAAGCCCATAAGCATAATAATGCCGATAATGGAAAATAAATTCATGGTCGAATTGAATAAGAACAAGGCAAGGAATACGCCAATGAGTGATAAAGGCAAAGATGCCATAATCGCAGCAGGGTGAATAAAGCTATTAAACTGCGAACCTAACACAATATAAATAAACACAATCGATAGGGTAATTGCAGTCAGTGCATAACCTGCCGATTCTGCCATGTCTTTATTTGAGCCTTGCGTATCGAAGCTATAACCAACAGGTAATTTAAAGTCTTGCTGAATTTTAGTAATGTCAGCACCAATATCTCCCGTAGGACGACCCGATGTATTTGCTTCAATTAATATTTCACGAGATAAATCACGACGGTTAATTTGTGATGCACCTAAGGTTTCTTCAAACTTAGCCACAGAAGCTAAAGGAATAAGAATTGTGTTGTTATCGGCATCGGTTTTTTGTGAACTTAAATACATGTTTTGCACGTCACTTGGAAGGCGACGTTGATCTTCCGTAAGACGCAGATTTACATCATAAGTTTCGCCATTTTCATCTTGCCAAGTTGTAACATCATCACCTGCAATAAGTGGGCGAACCACATTAGCAATTTGATTTACCGAAAGTCCTAAATCACTTGCCAAAACACGATTAATTTGCACATTTAAAGTTGGTTTTGGTTCTTTAAATGAGCTTTCTAAATCGACAATGCCATCAACTTTTGCAATTTCAGCCATAAAGCGGTCGGAAATTTTTTGAAGTTCGTCTAAGTCTGGACCTTTAATAGAAATCATCACAGGTTTTTTACCACCTGAAACAACTTCATCGGCAGATGCAACAGAGGTGACAGTTATACCTGCAACAGATTTTAAGCGATCACGGAATTCATTGTTTAAGTCAGATAATGTTTGAGTTCGTTCAGAACGAGGTGTAACAGATACACGAATGCTGACATGGTTTTTCCCACGATCTGTTGTGCTGTTAATTGATCCATAAGTAACTTTTACTTCAGGATGTTGACGAATAATGGCATCGACCTGTTGTAACTTGGCTTGTGAATATTCTAAAGATGCATTTACAGGTGTTTCGAATTTAATGCGAATTTCGCCTTTGTCTGGAACAGGAACGAACTCTGTACCTACAAATTTAGATAACCCTAAAGCGCCAAATAACGAAGCGACAGCAATGAGTAAAGTGAGTAAGCGGAACTTTAAAGCAAGCTTAAGAAGCTTTTCATAATGAATGTTTAGCCGATCAATTTTGCCTGAAATCCAACTAAAGAAACGTTCTACACGGTTTGGTTTTTTATTTGGGTTATGCTTTTCTGCCCAGTGTGCTGAAAGCATTGGATCGAGTGTAAAACTGACAAACATTGAAATAAGAACAGCAATACTTACAGTTACACCAAACTGATAGAAGAAGCGTCCAATAATACCGCCCATAAAGGCAACAGGTAGGAACACTGCAACAATCGTTAAGGTTGTTGCCAATACAGCTAAACCAATTTCTTTGGTGCCGTCTAAGGCTGCGCTAACATGATCTTTGCCCATGTCTGCATGGCGTACAATATTTTCACGTACCACAATGGCATCATCAATAAGTAAACCAATACTTAAAGATAGGGCGAGCAGGGTCATCATGTTAATGGTGAAGCCAAATGCCCAAATAAAGGCAAGTGTACCCAATAGTGCAATAGGTAAAGTTAAACCTGTAATAACGGTAGAACGGAAGGAGCCAAGGAAAAGCAGAACAATTAAAATGGCTAAAACAGCACCTTCAATAATGGTGCGTGCAACATCTTTAATACTGCCTCGAATACCTTTGGATGTATCTACAACCACTTTTGCAGTTGTGCCTTGAGGTAATTGTGCATTTACATCATCAAGGGTTTGATACATGTTATCGACAACATCAATCACATTGGAATCGGAGCTTCTTAAAATATCTACAGCAACGGCAGATTTACCATTTAAAAAGGCACTTGTTTCCATTTCCGCTTGGCTATCTTCAACAGTTGCAACTTGTTTTAAATAAATAGGTGCGCCGTTTTTATTGGCAACAATTAAATCGCCAAATGCAAATGGATGAATAATTTTAGATTTAATTTCAACAACAAGTTCAGAGTTGGGCTGTTTTAACGTACCGCCAGGAATATCTACATTTTCAGCTTTTAGTGTATTAATAACTTGGTCTATACCAATACCAAAGCTTTGAAGTTTTTGTGGATTCACCTGAATGCGAATTTGACGTTGTGCATCGCCCAATAAGTTGACTGTACCTACGCCTGCTACAGTTTTAAGCTGAGGAATAATGCGTTGATCCAAGTAAGAACTTAAATCTCGAAGCGACATATTATTCGACTCAAACACAATAGACATAATTGGGCTAGTGGTTGGGTCGTATCTTTCTACAATAGGGTCTTGAACTTCATCTCGAAATTGTGACGTTACAGGCGAAATTTTATCGCGAACATCTTGCGCGGCAACAGATGATGAAATATCTAAATTAAATTCTGCAACAATGGTAGACAAGCCTTCGCTAGATTGAGAAGTTACTTGTTTTAGACCTGAAATCGTATTGATTTGGTCTTCCATTTTTTTTGTAATTTCAGATTCTACAGTTTCAGGCGAAGCACCCGGATAATTTGTATAAACCACCACAAAAGGGAAGTCGACATCGGGGAATTCTTCAACTCCCATACGTTGCCAAGAAGCTAAACCTAATACCATCAAACAGAACATCATCATGATAGTAAAAACGGGATATTTCACACTAATTCGTGTTAACCACATAAATAAGTATCCTAATTTTTAGTTTTTACTAATGATCACGTCTTTGTGGATGTCCTGATCTGTAAATTTAATTCGGCTAATGACATCGTTGGATTGTAAACCTGAAACAATTGCAGAATTGTCGCTGTAGCGTTGTTCTAAAATTTGAATGTTCACTTTGGCAATTTTATTTTGACGAACAACCCATACATAAGGCTGAGTAGTTGCATTCACAATGCTATCAAGCGGAATAATTTGTCCTGAAATTTGCTGTGCAGATAAAATATTGCCATCCACAAATGCACCAATACTTAAAGAGTTGATAGCACTGTTTGGTTTTGCAAAAAACTCAATTTGACGGCTGTTTAAATCTGCAATTGGAGAAATTCTAGAAATAACAGCAGAAAGCTTTTGTGAATTACCTTGAATATTAAATTCGACTTCTTGACCAATTTTTAAAGCAGATTGAGCATCGCTTGGAATTTTTGCCTGAAGTTCTAATTCGTTTATATCAACAATCTCAAAAATGGTTTGTCCTGCTGCAACGGTTTGCCCAGGTTCGATTTGGCGTTTTGTAATAACGCCATTAATAGGACTTGTAATAACGCCATCTTGATTGGCTTTTTGAGCGATATTGACATTGGCTTGTTGCGCGCGAGCATTTTCCAATTGGCTTTTATAATCAAGTTCACTTTGTTCAAATTCTACTTTGGAAATAAAGCCCTGATCTAACAAACGCTTTTTGCGTTGCATCATGTTTTTTGCTTGATTGGCTTGTGCTTGTGCAGAATTTAAATTTGCTTGGGCTTGTGCAAGTCGTGCTGCATTATCTTGGTTATTAAGGCGAACAAGTACTTGTCCTTTTGAAACACTTTGACCCACTTCAGTATTCACTGTTGTTGCTGTTGCAGTCACTTGTGCTTGAATACTACTTTGATTTACTGCGCGAATTGTACCTGTAAAGGCTGTTTTTTCTACAGCATTACCATTTTTAAATTGAATAAGATCTGCTTGAATTAATTCAATTTTATTGTTTTCAGGCAAAGCTTGATTAGGCGTATCTTTACTGCAAGCACTTAAGGCAATACATACACATAGTGTTGTCATACGAATAGACGTAGATAAATGTGTTGTTAATAATGTTGCCTTTAAGTGCATGACTTTATCCTGATTATAGGAGTATGTGAAAGTTCAATTTATTCAATTACTTTGAGTCGTGCAATAATTTTGTCGTATTCGGTTTGTGTATTGAAATAAGTCACTTGTAAAGATTGAATATTTTGTTTTAATGAGTTCAAGTTGCTCAGGTTATAAGACAGACTCTTTTTTAAGTTTTCAGGGACTGCTTTACCTTTACGTGTATATTCCATTTCTTCACGTTTAAATTGAACACGATCGGTTTGTAATTGTTTTAATTGAGCTTGTTGGAAGTCAATTTGTTTTTGAATTGCTTTTAAAGCAATATCTCGTTTTTGTGTAGCAACTTTACTATTGTTATACGCTTTTTTAAGTTTTTGGTCGTTTTCTAGTCGCTTTGCTTGGGCTTCACGTTGTGGAGCTTGTTTTAAGTCAGCTTCAACACTATAAGCTTTATTTCGCTTAATCACCTGCATATTTTTGTCGAGTGCTTCATAGCCATGACGAATGTGCGCAGGAGTGACAGTCGAGCTAATATTGGCAATTCCACGACTATCGTAATAACGATACCAAGTAGCTTTTGTCGTGTTGTTTGCATAACTTACAATTGGGTATAAGCAAAGTAACATCAGTAGAATAACTTTTCTTATTCTTAGATGATATTCACTTATTCCTAGTTCAGGATTCTGCACGTTCCAGTTCACTTTTTTCCCCAAGATAAAGTTGACTAAATTACTTATTTTAAAGTAATAATGAAGTGATTTTAGAATAGTTTCATCTATATTAACTTTATATCACTCAAAAAAAAATCGTTGATTCTTATAAAGTGTGAAGCTGTTTGTGTATTATTGCTAAAAGTGCATATTTGTAAGAAATATGTTCATTGAAAGTTCAAGTGAAGATATGTTAAAAATACCTACAATCTGTATTGAATTACAAATAAATCGCTTATCCAAAATGAGAAGGGTCAGTTAAATGGACGATAAACACCAAAATCTTAAAGTTATGGTGATTGATGATTCAAAAACTATTCGCCGAACTGCAGAAACATTATTGCAACGCGAAGGTTATGAAGTTGTCACTGCGGTAGATGGGTTTGAAGCATTGTCCAAAATTGCTGATGCAAATCCGGATATTGTATTTGTTGATATTATGATGCCTCGTTTAGATGGCTATCAAACATGTGCACTCATCAAAAACTCTCAAAACTATCAAAATACTCCTGTCATTATGTTGTCAAGTAAAGATGGCTTATTTGATCAGGCTAAAGGTCGTGTTGTGGGTTCAGATGAATATTTGACTAAACCATTTAGCAAGGATGAATTGCTAAACGCGATCCGTAATCACGTTTCTGCATAAGATAAATGGCTGTTATTGGGGAAAACTATGGCTCGTATTTTAATTGTGGATGACTCACCAACGGAAACTTTTCGTTTTAGAGAAATCTTAACTAAGCATGGCTATGATGTGCTAGAAGCTGCAAATGGCGCAGATGGTGTAACTGTTGCACAAGCTGAATTGCCAGATTTGGTTTTAATGGATGTTGTTATGCCAGGTGTAAATGGTTTCCAAGCAACACGTCAAATTTCGCGTGGTGCGACAACAAAGCATATTCCAATTGTTATTGTAAGTACAAAAGATCAAGCAACTGACCGTGTTTGGGGTAAACGTCAGGGGGCAAGTGATTATTTAACTAAGCCAGTAGATGAAAACCAGCTGATCGAAGTGATTAAACAACAACTGAACGCAGGTTAAAATATGGCAGCGAATGGATTTATCGAATTACTTCGGTTGTCCAAGCGTGGCAATAAAAACTACGCTTCAACTGAAAACGAAGTAAACCGATGGTCTGGCATTGCTTTTGAAATGATGGGGCAATATTTTGTTGCTCCATTAGGGGAAGTATCTGAAGTTATTTATCCACCAAAATATACATATGTGCCAAATACTCAACCTTGGGTAGTTGGACTTTCGAATATTCGTGGGCGTTTGTTGTCAGTTTCAGACTTAGCGCATTATATTTCAGGTCAAAAAAGTCAAAATACACGCACTCAAAAAGTGATGTGCATTAGCCATAATGATCATTATGTCGGTTTAGTTGTAGATCAGGTTTTGGGGATTCAGCACTTTAATAAGAAAAGCTTTTTTTCTAAACATCCAAGTTTGGATAAAAATTTACAAGAATACTGTCAGGGTTATTTTCAACAACATAATCAGCAGTGGAACGTTTTCTTATTTAGTCAATTATTAAAGAATCCTAAGTATCTGAATGCATCAATAAATTTTTAAAATTAACAATCTCACCTTCTTTGAAAGGGCAAGATTTGTAATCGGGGGAAAGCTGAATGGGCTTTAAGTTTAAAAAGAAAAATACGGGTGAAGTCAGTCCAAAAAAAGAATCGGCACTGGCAAAAAAACTTCAACCGCAAATTGATCAGTACGCACGTGTATTTGGTGACACTGATAAATCAAAACCATTACTTATAGCCGCTGTAGCTGCTCTTTTAATTGCTACACTCAGTCTTTTATCATTGTTCTATACAGTTCCCCATTCAAATAGCTTAACTCAAAGCTTGGGTGATTTACGTTTATTATCTCAAACAGTATCTCGTCAAGCGACTGAAGCAACTGCCTCTGGTACAAAAGAGTCAATTGATAAGTTAAAAAGCTTGCAGGCTGAGTTCAATCGTAACTTAGATGTTGTAAAAAGCGGTAATTCATCTTCAGCAGAACTTCAAGCTGTTGAAAATGATTGGGCAAAAGTATCTAAAAATATTGATTTGATTGTTTCACAACAAAAATTCATCAATACTTTATATGATACAAATATTGCAATTGGCGAAGCGATTCCTGGTATTCAGGCAGAATATAACTTGATGGTTGACCAAATGGCACGTCAAAATTTGTCTAGTACTCAGGTAATTATTGCTAAAAACCAAGTATTCCTTGCAGAGCGTATTTTACGTTCAATTAGTTCTGTATTGGTTGGTGTTGAAAACTCACGTGAAACAGCGGATGACTTCAGCGTAGATACAGAGACATTTGGTTTGTACTTAAATGCACAATTAAATGGTAGTGCTGAACTTGGCGTACAACGTATTGAAAATGCAGATTTACGTGCTTCACTTGAAAGTATTCAAGCAGATTATGAAAATGTATTGAAATCTGCTGCTGCTGTTGTACTGAAAAACTCAGAACAAATTGTACAAGTTCGAAAAGCATCTTCTGAAATTTTTGCAAAATCTGATGAACTATTGAAAAACTTAAACCAAGTTTCTAGTGGTTCTGGTTTATACATTGTTGTTCCAGCAATTGTTTTAATTTTGGCACTTATTGCATTCTTAGTAGTTGTTTATAAATTACTTACTCTTCGTGGTGATGCAGATAAGCAACGTGTAACACGTTTACAAGATGAGTATGACCGTAACCAAAATGCGATTTTACGTTTACTTGATGAGATTGCCGACTTAGCGGACGGTGACTTACGTTCATACGCAACAGTATCCGAAGACTTTACGGGGGCAATTGCCGATTCTATTAACTTCGCAATTGACCAATTACGTGACCTTGTATCACGTATTAACGAAACTTCCCAAGAAATTGCACAATATACTGCGAACACGCAGGGTATTACGAACCAGTTAGCGGAAGCATCTGAGCATCAGGCACAAGAAATTGCAGGCGCGTCTGCGGCAATTAACGAAATGGCACTGTCAATTGACCAAGTATCTTCAAACGCTGAAGAATCTGCTACGGTTGCGGAACGTTCTGTACAAATTGCATCTAACGGTGCGGAAGTTGTAAACCGTTCTATTGATGGTATGGATATCATTCGTGAACAGATCCAAGAAACGTCTAAACGTATTAAGCGTTTGGGTGAATCTTCACAAGAAATTGGTAACATCGTTGCACTTATTAACGATATTGCAGACCAAACGAACATCTTGGCATTAAACGCAGCAATTCAAGCATCTATGGCGGGTGAGGCCGGTCGTGGTTTCGCCGTGGTTGCCGACGAAGTACAGCGTCTAGCTGAGCGTTCAGCATCTGCGACTAAACAGATTGAAACACTGGTTAAAACGATTCAAACGGATACAAACGAAGCCGTTATTTCAATGGAACAAACGACTTCAGAGGTTGTACGTGGTGCGAACTTATCTAAGGATGCGGGTGTTGCCTTAGATGAAATTCAAACAGTATCGAATAACTTGGCAAAACTGATTGCGAACATTTCTGATGCTGCGAAACTTCAGTCTGCATCTGCAAGTCATATTGCAACAACGATGAACGTTGTACAGGAAATTACATCGCAAACTACAGGTGCTACATTTGATACAGCACGTTCGGTATCTGAGCTTGCAGGTATGGCAGAATCATTACGTGAATCTGTAACTGACTTTAAATTACCTGAATAAGGCTTAACAGCTTGGGGACGGTGTATCTATTTTTAGAAATGGATACACCCATTCAGAAATTTGTAACGATGCATTTTCCTTCATAAAGGAGTGCATCTTTATTCCAGATTCAGTTTAAGTGCCTTTCGGTGCGGATAACGTAAGAAGCCTTAGCTATGAAAGAAATATTAAAAAATTTAGTTGAATCTACAACGCTTCCTGAAGATAGTTATCTTGAGCAAGATGAAGAAATTCTAGAAATTTTCGTCGAAGAAATAGAAGAAATCTTCGAAGAGTTAGAGCCGTTGCTTGAATCGTGGTTGGCAAATTCAACAGATACTGAAGTACTTAAAACAATACGTCGTCATTTCCACACTTTAAAAGGTTCTGGACGTATGGTTGGCGCGCGCTCTGCTGGTGAAGTTGCATGGGCAGTTGAAGACCTTTTAAACCGTATTTTAGCAGGCGCAATTCAGCCAACAACTCAAATTGAGCAATTTGTTGCGACTGTTTATAAAATTTATAAATTTAAGCTTTATCCGTTATTCAGAAATGTTCAACCAACAGCTATCGATTTAAGACCTTTAGTGTTGATTGGGCAGTACTTACAACAACAGCTAAGCTTAGAGCCTGCTTTAGAAGATGTATTGCAATTAGCCAATACGCTTGAAGATGAAAACTCATCTACAGGTCTTGAGATTGAATTACAAGAAGCAGCTGTTGACGGTTTAAATATTGAAAACTTTGAAATGGTTGAGCCAGTTTCACAAGAAGCTGCGTTTGAACCTATTCAAGATACAATTGAAGCAGTTGATTTTCTACATGAAGCGAATGAGCAGGTTGAAAAATCTGTAACGACTTCAGAATCAGCAATTGCTGACATTGAGCAAAGTACATTGCTTGCAGAAACAATTGAAATTTTTGTGGAAGAAGCAGAAGAACACCTTAGTGTTATTCGCTCTTTTTTAAGCAGTGAAAATGTGACTGAAAAAGAGTACAACAATTTAATTCGTGCATTACATACTTTGCGCGGTAGCTCGACTATGGTCGATTTAGACCATATTTTTGATGCAAGTACCAAACTTGAACATTTGTTTAAAACACTGGTAGAAGAAGGCTTAGACGTTACTTACCAAGAACTGTCTGCTTTGTTGCAATATTCAGAGTTTATTCAAAACTATCTTGAGCAATTAAAACAATCTGCATCACGTGACAACTTGCAGTCAATTTTTGATGAGTTTCTAGAAAATTGGAATCAATTTGAGTTTGCTGGACAACATGCTGAAGTCAGCGAAAACACGCAAGGTATTGTCACTAAGTTGATGGATTTGAATATTGATCGCTTGCTTGATGCTGAATTTGAGTTTGACCAATTAGCAAATGATCAGCAGTACTTACGTCAATTAAGTGCTCAAGCACAACTTTTAGTAGAAGGTACGCAAGTTAAAGCTGCTGAAAGTATTCATCACCTCAGTAAAGAGCTGAAAGCTGCTTACGATGCGTTGTTAGAAAAGCCACAGCTATTAAATTCAGATTATGCTTATGATGTATTTAATATAGTTCATCAAAAATTAATTTATTTATTCGATAGTTTGGCATCAAGTCAGCGTGTGACTTTAAGCGAAGATGACTTGAACGCACTTCAAAACTTATCTGCATTTATTCAACAAGATATTGAAAGCTTTCCAACGGATTCTGTTGAACCGCAGCAAAAAACTTCGCTTGATTTAAATGTTGATGCTATTGGTTTTGCTGATACAGATACTTCAGAATTAACTCTTGAAGAACCTTCTCCTCAAATTAAAGAATCAAATACGCTTGAATTTGAAACTGAAAGTACCGCTTTAGAAATTACTGAATCTACTGAAGAAAAAGCTCTAGAGCTTAGCACTTTAGATACTCCGCCAACACCTATTCAAGTAACAGAACAAGGCTCAGGTTTTAATTTAGCGCAGTTATCACAGCGTATTGCATCAGATCGATTGGCTGTTGATTCAGAGCTTACCAACCGTGATTTCGATTTAGACTTACTTGATATTTTCCTTGAAGAAGCAGATGAGCTTTTAGGTTCTATCGATCAGGAAGTCGATACATGGACGAAAGACCATGAAAATAGAACATCTTTAACCAATTTAATGCGTTATTTGCATACCTTAAAAGGTGGTGCAAATATGATTTCTGCAAAAAATATTGGTTTAATCACGCATAACTTAGAAAGTATTTATGAGCGATTAATCAATAATCAATTTGAAGCTTCGCCCGCATTAATTAGCGTAATTCGTTTGGTTCAAGATGATGTTTCAGATCGTATTCAAGCAATTCGTGATGATGCTATTGATTATCCTGCAACTGAAACAGTGAATATTCTTCAGAACATTGTGGCAATTACACAAGGTCAAGAAGTCGCTAGCACTGAATTGATTGAAGCAGAAGTTCAGCCTGTTATTGAAATTGAGACACTTCAAGATCGTACTGAAACAGCAGTTTCAGTAGAAATAAATGAAATTGAAAACACAATATCATTCCAATCTAGCGAAACGCTTTCTTTTGATTTGCCTGAAGAATTAGCACCTGCTGAAAATCTTCAACAAGAAATTTCGAATGTTGATTTTACTGACTCAGTAAAAACTGAAAGAAATGCTGAAGAACAAAGTCTGCATGAAATTGCAGAAGAATCATTCCTTGAAGAAGCAGAAGAGCTTTTAGAAACAACTGAAAGTTTAATTCAACAATGGATTGATGACAGAAGTAATCGTAGCGTTTTACTTCAATTACAACGTGCCGTACATAGCTTAAAAGGCGGTGCACGTATGATTGAGTTAGAACCAGTTGCTGTTATTTCTTATCAGCTCGAAAATACGCTAGAGCAATTTGCATTCCATCAATTTAACTCGAATGCTTATGACAACTTGTTATTCACAACTGTCGCGTGGTTAAAACAAGCAATCTTTAAACGAGATTACACAAACTTCGATGGTCTAAATGCAAGTTTAACGGCTATTGAATATGTGGATGTAACAGCACAATTACCAGAACGCATTGCACAAGTTGATTTAATTGACAGCACTGCAAGCTTCGAATTTATTCAAGGTGATGGTACAGAACCACCTGCAATGCTGGGTGAGTGGGATGATGTTAATCAAGATGACAACAGTAATGAGATGATTCGTATCTCGGCAGATTTAGTCGAGAAGATGATTGATTTATCTGGTGAAAACTCAATTAACCGTTCACGTATTGAAATGGAATTGGGACAATTCAACGGTACTTTGTATGAGATGGAACAGGCGATTCAGCGTTTAGCGGATCAGTTACGTCGAATGGAAGGTGAGCTTGAGTCGCAAATTCTTGCGAAGCATGGTAGTGAAAATTCACGCTATGAAGACTTTGACCCATTAGAGATGGACCAATATTCATCTTTAAACCAATTGTCTAAATCACTTGCCGAATCTACTTCCGATTTGGTCGATTTTAAAAATACCTTAGCCGATAAAATTCGTGGTGCAGAAGGTCTGTTATTACAACAATCACGTATTCAATCTGAAATTCAAGAAAGTTTGATGCGTACACGTTTGGTACCTTTCTCACGCTTATTGCCACGTTTACAGCGTATTGTGCGTCAAACAGCATCATCTCTAAACCGTCCAACGGAACTTGTTGTTCACAACACGGAAGGCGAATTAGACCGTACAACGCTTGAGCGTTTAGTGACGCCATTTGAACACATGCTTCGTAATGCAATTGACCATGGTATTGAAAATCCAGAAGATCGATTAGCTGCTAAAAAGCCAGAAGTTGGTGTTATTGAATTAAATATTAGCCGTCAAGGTACAGATGTAATTGTAACTTTTAGCGATGATGGTAAAGGTATTGACCATAACGTTATTAAAGCAAAAGCATTGAAACAGGGCTTAATTACTGAAGACCAAGAGTTAGATAAACAAGAAATCTTACAGTTTATCTTCCATTCTGGTTTTAGTACCGCTAAAGAAGTTACGCAAATTTCAGGACGTGGTGTTGGTCTAGACATTGTACAAAGTGGAATTAAAGCACTTGGTGGTCATGTCACTGTAGATTCAACATTAGGTAAAGGCACATCATTTAGTATTCGTGTACCTACAACGGTAGCGGTAAGTGATGCCTTAATGGTGAAAGCAGGCGATCAACAATTTGCATTACCACTTGCACAAATTGAACGTATTGTTCGAATTGCACCTGCTGCACTTGAGACTTACTTCAATAGTAAAGATGATTATTTCAAAATTGACAATGAGAGCTATAAATTACGTTATATCTCAGAGTTTATTAGTAATCAGCCTGTACCACGTTTAAATAATGTTGGACATTCATTACCTGTTATTCTAATTAAAGGTAGTGCGGGGCAAACGATTGGATTATTGGTCGATCAACTTGTAGGTTCACGTAGCCAAATTGTAGTGAAACCAATTGGACAACAGTTCTCTAAAGTAGGTGCAATTGCTGGCGCAACGATTATGGGTGATGGTCATGTTTGTCTAATTCTAGATAGCCAAGGCATTGCTCGTCAGGTACAAGCAACGAAGCGTCAGCAAGTAACTACGAAACAACGTGATATTCAACGTAATGATGCACGTCGCTTAGTAATGATTGTCGATGACTCAGTAACAGTTCGTAAGGTAACAACACGTTTGTTAGAGCGCCAAGGTTACGATGTTGTAACAGCAAAAGATGGTGTAGATGCGGTTGAGCAACTTGAAAATGTGAAACCAGATTTAATGTTACTTGATATTGAGATGCCACGTATGGATGGTTTTGAGGTAACAAGTCATGTACGACATCATGATCTTCACCAAGACTTGCCTATTATTATGATTACATCTCGTACAGGTGAAAAACACCGTGAGCGTGCATTCAGTTTAGGCGTGAATAACTACATGGGTAAACCGTTCCAAGAAGCAGAGCTACTTGCGAATATTGAAACTTTATTGGCAGCAAAACAGGGGTGATTAAGTGAGTCAAAATTCAGTAAGTTCATCACTGATTGATCAGATTAGTCAGCAAGAATTACATCATTTAATCACTGTTTCGACGGGATTTATCGATGCCTATATTGTTGAATGTCACAATAAATCTCCAATGTTGATTCCGCAAAACATTGTACTTTCAGCACTCGATAGTCCCACAAAAGTGAAAACTGTAGATTGGCATGATTTAAGCTTACCTGTTTATTCTGTATGTCATCCAGATAAAACATTAGGCGTTGCTTTGGTTATTGAAGGTGATGATATTGATCAGCGTTTTGCATTAATGTGCAATGAAATGCCTAAAACAGTACGTTTGCGTATTTCTGAAATTGTAGATGATGAGCGAGAAAATTCTGATACTACAATTTTCCAATATGTGAAAATGGGCGATAAAGACTACCATATTCCGCATATTGCCAATATTCAGCTATCTCTTGGCATTAAATAAGTATTTACTTATTAAGTTGAATACAAATAAAAAAGGAACTCCGCGGAGTTCCTTTTTTATGTCTTAAAAATATTTAATATTTTGTGAAAACATTAAGCCAATAAATTTTCTAAAATTTGTTCATAAATTTCAGCAAGAGGCTCTAAATCATCGACATTTACATGTTCGTTAATTTGGTGAATGGTTGCATTCAAAACACCTAATTCAAGCACCTGAGCGCCTGTAGGAGCAATGAAACGACCATCTGAAGTGCCACCACTTGTAGATAGCTCTGTTTCTACGCCAGTCACATTTAAAATTGCACTTTTTGCAGCATTTACCAATTCACCAACAGGCGTTAAAAATGGTAAACCTGAAAGCGTCCAAGAAATTTCATATTCAACATTATGTCGATCTAAAATTTCTAATGTGCGCGCTTTTAATTCTTCAGCAGTTACTTCAGTTGAATAACGGAAGTTAAATAGCGTATTTAATGTACCGGGAATAACATTTGTTGCGCCTGTACCAGAGTTAATATTTGAAACTTGGAAAGTTGTTGCAGGGAAATATTCGTTTCCGTTGTCCCAAACTGTTTCGCATAATTCAGCAAGTGCTTTAGAAAAGCTGTGAATTGGGTTAACCGCAAGGTGCGGATATGCAACATGACCTTGTTTGCCTTTAACCGTTAAATTGGCATTTAAAGAACCACGACGACCATTTTTAACAATATCGCCAAGTTTATTTGTACTAGATGGCTCGCCAACTAAACACCAATCCATTTTTTCATTACGCGCTTCTAAAGTTTCAATCACTTTAACAGTGCCGTTAATTGAAGGACCTTCTTCATCTGATGTAATTAAAAATGCAATAGAACCTTTATGATTAGGATGTTTTTTGACAAAGCGTTCAGATGCAACAACCATTGCCGCAAGTGCAGTTTTCATGTCTGCACTACCACGACCATATAATTTCCCATCACGGATTTCTGGTGCAAATGGATCGGAATTCCAAGCATCTAAGTTGCCTGTAGGTACAACATCGGTATGACCTGCAAAACAAAATACAGGAGCTTCTGTGCCTTTACGCGCCCAAAGATTATCAACATCATCAAAACGCATGTTTTCAATATTGAACCCAATTTTTTCTAAGCGTTTTGCCATAATGTCTTGGCAAGTATGATCAACAGGGGTCACCGAAGGTTGGCGCAATAATTGTAAGCTAAGCTCAAGAGTTTCAGACTGAGTCATACCAATAAAAACACATTAAAAAAGTGTTCCTATAATAGGCGAAAGTGAAACATAAGTGGAATTTTTACACATAAAAAAACCCTATCGAAGATAGGGCTGTACAGCATAATTAAAGCGAATTAATTATTACGAATTTCTTGCGATGTTTTTTCTGCTGTTTTACTTACAGCATCACCTGCTTTAGAAACATCTTGACCCACACCCTTTACGGTATTACAACCAGTTAAAACAAATGCAAGAGCGATTGAAGCAACAAGGATTTTTTTCATAATGTATTCCATACCTTTAGGTTAAATTTTTATTACCTAATTAGATTAAAAAATAATCTGAAAAGTATTGTTGATTTTTTATGGTGCTTAAGTAAACAAATGTAGCTCACTTTGCGATCAATAAAGCTTTAATAAATTTGCATTTCTATACATATAAAAGTTTTGAGTTTCTGGTTGTAAATATAAACCATCTGTCCACCACAGCGCTGTTTCACTGCTTTTTTCTATATGAGGACAAATCCATTCTTGCCGACTTAATCTATAAAAATCTTGAGACGAATCTTTAATAGAAGTTCCCCAAACTCCTAAACGTCTATTTGTATTAATCCAATTCGGTTGTAAGTTGTTTTTTGAATGTTCAGGTAGAAATAATTGCCCTTTCATTACCGCAAATTTGTGTGAAATTTCATAATCCAATGCATGGCTAAATTGAAACTGCTTTTGAGTAAAATGATTAAGTTTTCTAGCGAAAGTGTCACTTCTATTTAAGCCGTACCAAAAGGGCAGTGATAAATCTTTTTCTGCTAAATAATATTTAAGCGCAACCTCCCAATGTTCAATACGGTTTTCTTTATTGTTGAATATGAGGAAGTCGAGTTCGCCAACTGTTTTCGGTCCATCAATAATTTGAATGCTGTGCGCTAATAATTTGTAATGATGATATTTATCATCGAGTAACCAAAACCAAAAAAACATTTCAAAACGTAAGCCTAAGCGCGTGCTTTTAAGTTTTGCTAGAAAAACATCAAGTTCTGTACTGTCTAAATCAAGCGCATTTAAACGACTGTCATAGTTATTATAAAGTTCTAACCAATGTTCATTTGAATGAAGATTAAAAGAATGTTGAATATTTAGCTCATTAGGAATGCGAGATAAAATATTTGGACTAGCAAGAGCAAATGCAAGTTGACGAACAATTGGAGTTTTATATTTTAGCCAAGGTTCTACGAATGATGATGTTGGAGCGTAGGGCATGTTAAATCCAAGCTAAAAAGTGCAGAAATGCAACGGATAATCATTTAAAACCTCTTATACTACAAAAATGATATACGTAGGAAAAATCTATGAGAACGTTGTTTTGGCGAAGTTTGGTTATCATCTTCGTAATACTTGGCTTTATAGGGGCATTATTGCCAGGTATGCCAACAACCGTTTTTCTTATATTAGCAGCTTGGGCGGCATCTAAAGGTTGGCCGCAAATGGATGCTTGGTTATTAAATCATCCTAAATATGGGCCGACATTAAAAGCATGGCGTGCAAATGGAACTGTACCAAGAAAGGCAAAATGGTTCGCAAGTATTATGATGTTTATTAGTGGAATACTCATGTTATTAACGAGTGCGCCACTTGGCGTTAAAATATTTACAGATGTTACGATGTTGATTGTTGCAATTTGGCTATGGTTAAGACCTGAACCACTTGTTAAAGCAGATGAGGTAGAGCAATGAAATATGCTTTAGAGCAAGCTGATATTTTAGTAGATTTAGAAGAACAAATTTTATATCTGCCAAAGCACAATAAATTTTATGTGATTTCGAGTGGGTTGAATGGTATTGGCGAACAAGAAAATTCAGGTAAAACACCTAGAGGCTGGCATGAAGTTGCATTAAAGGTAGGTGAGAATACACCTGAAAATACCGTTTTTATTGCTCGAAAAGAAACTGGAGAAATCTATAATCAAGATTTAGCAGAAGCATTTCCAGAAAAAGATTGGATATTATCTCGCATACTTTGGTTGAGTGGTTTAGAGGAAGGCTTTAATTTGGGTAAGGGCTGTGACACATTCAAGCGTTATATCTATATACATGGAACACCAGATACAGAACCTATGGGTATTCCTAAGTCACATGGTTGTATTCGAATGCGAAATGTAGATGTTATTGAGCTATTCGATTTAATTTCAGAGAAGGCATTGGTCTATATTTCTGAAAAAAAATTGCTGAATATTTAGAAAAAGGCGAAATAAATATACAGATTTTTAGTTTTTTATTAAAAAAAGTATGGGTGAGTATTTAAAGACTAATCTTAAATTCTATAAAAAACACAGAATTTGCTTGTTTTTGAATCTAATAACCTATTTTTTAATCACTCGAACTTAAAATGTGGAAAACAGTTACAAAAGCGTTTGACACACCGTCAGGATTCTCTATAATGCACCTCATCAAGCGATGAAGTCGATTTGAAAGGGCGCTTAGCTCAGTTGGTAGAGCGTCTGCCTTACAAGCAGAATGTCGGCGGTTCGATCCCGTCAGCGCCCACCAAGCTTCTTTCAAAGTTAAGATGCTTAATGCAGCGGTAGTTCAGTTGGTTAGAATATCGGCCTGTCACGCCGAGGGTCGCGGGTTCGAGTCCCGTCCGCTGCGCCATTTTAAGTTCTTAATAAGTTGTTTGTGCTTTAATAGCGATATTATGTAAGTGCAGCGGTAGTTCAGTTGGTTAGAATATCGGCCTGTCACGCCGAGGGTCGCGGGTTCGAGTCCCGTCCGCTGCGCCATTTACGTAATAAAACTTTTAAAGGGCGCTTAGCTCAGTTGGTAGAGCGTCTGCCTTACAAGCAGAATGTCGGCGGTTCGATCCCGTCAGCGCCCACCAGATTTTTATGATGCAGCGGTAGTTCAGTTGGTTAGAATATCGGCCTGTCACGCCGAGGGTCGCGGGTTCGAGTCCCGTCCGCTGCGCCATCTTAAAATCAAAATGTTTGACCCTTTAAGGGCGCTTAGCTCAGTTGGTAGAGCGTCTGCCTTACAAGCAGAATGTCGGCGGTTCGATCCCGTCAGCGCCCACCATCTTTTATTTAATTAAAAGATAAATGCTTAGAAATAAGTATAGCGATGCAGCGGTAGTTCAGTTGGTTAGAATATCGGCCTGTCACGCCGAGGGTCGCGGGTTCGAGTCCCGTCCGCTGCGCCATTTTTCATTCCCTGAAGTGGAAAATGTATATTCAAAGCAGGTCTTTTCTTGCATCATAGAAACAACAGCGTTGTTTTTATTCTTCAGGGCGCTTAGCTCAGTTGGTAGAGCGTCTGCCTTACAAGCAGAATGTCGGCGGTTCGATCCCGTCAGCGCCCACCATATATTTGAAAATAATAAAAAATACACATATTATAAAACTCAAATTAAATAGCAATATTTATTATGAAAAATCCATATTACCGTAAACCTAAATCAACAGCTAAATCCGATATTAGCATTCAAGATAATTATCTAAATTTTTTAGACACAATTATTACTCAAGGTTATGTGTTTGGTTTATATAATGAAGGGTGGGCGTTATGTGCAACGCATACAGGTCAGCAAAGCTTTGCTATTTGGAGTCATAAAAATTTAGCAAGTATGTTAATGCATGGTGATTGGGCTAATTACAAAATCCAAAAAGTCACATTAAAATTATTTTTAGAAAAAATTATTCCTTATTTAAAGGAAGCTAAATATATTCTTTCATTGAATTTATCGCCTGAAGGTCGAAATATTCAAGTTAATCCTGAAAAAATGTTATTAGATTTAAAATCAACGTTATATAAACTATATATATCTAGACCAGATCTTTATGAAAAATTAGATTTGCCATTACCTCGAAATATTAGAATTCATTAATCTAGAATCTAATCACTTAATAAGTAATGCATATTTAAGTCACACAAATAAAAACCCGAGTCCTAAAACTCGGGTTTTTATTATTTAATACTTCAACTTTATTAATGGAAGATGAGGTTAATAAACATCGCGTCTGTAACGACCATCTTGGCGAAGTTGATCTAGCGTATTTTCACCTAAAATTTCATTCAGTGTACGATCTACATCTGAGGCCATACCATCAATACTGCCGCAAACATAAATGACAGCGCCATCAGCAATCCATTTTTTAAGTGCATCAGCATTTTCAGTGAGCTTGTGATGAACGTAAATTTTCTCAGCTTGGTCTCTAGAGAATGCAAGATCTAAGCGCTGAAGCATTCCCATATTTTGCCAAGCTTCAATTGTTTCTTGGAAGAAATAATCGTATTGAATTTGACGTTCGCCGAAAATTAACCAATTCTGCGAATAATTTTGACGAACACGTGAATGAATTAAGCTCATTAATCCTGCAATGCCCGTACCATTACCAATACAAATAATTGGTCTATTATCATCAATTAAATGGAACGATTCATTGGTACGAATACGTAAATTAATTGTGGTATTTAATTTAGAATATTCGGTTAACCAACCTGAACCAAGCCCAAGCTGAGCAAGATTATCCGATTGTTGGCGCACAACGAGTCTTAAAACTTGCTGAGATGGGATGCTTGCAATTGAATATTCACGCGTTGGTAAGTCAACAAGTTGTTCTAGTAAATGATCCAAATTTGCAAATGGTTCAATTTCACGTGTTAAATCTTTATATAACAATGCTTGTTCAATTCGAATGCCAGAAGAATCAACTTTCAAGTTCTCAGTAATTTGGTGTTTAAGCATAAATTGCTGAATTCGTTTTGGGCTATTTCCTGGTTGAATTTCAGCAATATCACCCGCTTGCCAAATAGCATCGTGATTAGGGCTAAGCTCAATACTAAATGCAGGGGCACCTAAACTGTGAGCATTTAATAGCTTACGGTTTTTAAGTGTCCATTGATCAAAAGTTTTATCAATAGATACATTTTGTAAGTCGAGTTTCGTTGCTTGAGCGAGTGCAGTATTCCATTGCTGAATATGATCTTTGTTCGCGTTATCGACCTCAATCACATCGAAAAGAGCTGTTGCTTTATTGTTTTTAAGCCATGTATTAATAGCATGACCAAAACTACAATAGCTATCAGCATATTCTTTTGAACCTAATGCTAAAACAGCATAGTTCAAATGACTTAAATCGACAGATGAATTCAAGATTTTTTTAACAAAACTTGATGCTAAATCTGGTGCTTCACCTGTGCCATAAGTACTGGCAACAAATAAAATTTGTTCTGTATTTTTTAAATCTTGCAATGTAATTTGCTGTGCAGATTTCACAGTTACAGGTTGATGAGCTTCTTGTAAGCTTGTTGCTGTACTCCAAGCAAGTTGTTCTGAAACACCTGTTTGGGATGCGTATACAATTAGCCAAGGTTTTGCATTAGGATCTATGGTGAAACCAACTTGTGAATTACGTGCGGCAAGCGTTAATTTCTTTTGCTTACGACGTTTCAGGTAAAGCATCCATCCTGTAACAAAGAATAATGGCATTAATAATGATGAAATCATTGCAAAGAACTGATACACAGGACCAAAGAAACTGCCTCTATGCACAGGTAACATGCTGCTCATGATTTTTTCATTTAACTTTTTATCTTCATAAATTTCGACATCTTTTAATTCTGAAGATTTATAGTCAAAAGTGGCTTTATTGCGTGCACGTTCATGTTGTGGAATGGCATCTACAAAGCTTAATTCCATTTCACCATTTGGTTTCTTTGGAATAGTTAAGGTAAGAGTAGAGTAGTCACGACCAATTTGGCTATTAAAACCATTCCAAGTTTGAGTTAATGCAATATTGATTTGTTCAGGGCTTAAACCATCATCTTTATTTTTAGGTGATTTTTTTTCAGCACTTTGTGGATTTTTACCTGCTACAGGTGTTTCAGGACGAGGCTGATTAACTTGCATTTGAGGCTGTGGGCGTTCAACACCAAGTACTTTGAACATGCCATTGCGCCACCAATCGTATGACCAATACAAGCCTGTACATGCAAGTAATAGATAGAATGTTACAACCCAAGTACCAACAACTGCGTGTAAATCCCAAATAAAATTGCGACCCTTTAATTTGGGTTTAACTGCAAACCATTGCTTGAATGAATGCTTTTTGGGCCAGCGTAAATATAAGCCACTCAATACAAAGAAAATTAGAATAAGTGTACAAGCACCAGTAATTTGTTTACCTACAGGCCCAACAGTTAAATTTCGATGTAATTGTTGTATAAACTGAAAGAATTCTTGCCCTTTAATTGCAGGTAAAGTTTCTGCTGTATACGGGTTAATCATGACATTTACGCCACGACGCGCACCTTCTTTTGCAATATTAACCGTAGATGAGGCTGTAGGATCTTTCGCAACCGTAATACTATTTATTTTAGAGTCTGGATTTTCTTGACTAAACTGCTGAAAAATTTGAGCGGGTGTGAGTTTTTCTGAGTTTGGAACTTGTACAACATAGCTATCTTGGTTGATGGCCTTTAAAATTTGTTGTTCGTATGAATAAATTGCACCTGTAACTCCCATAAGGGCAAGAATGAGTCCAGCACTTATTCCAAGAAACCAATGTAATTGAAAAAATATTTTCTTAAACATGAGAAAGGCGTAGTTATAAATAAATTAATTGTAATTATATATGAAGATATTGAAGGGATAATGAATTATTTAAATAATAATTATTCTCAATAGTAATTAGATCAAAATAAAACCTCCATGAATGGGAGGTCTTATAGTGATGATTAAATCTTAAATGGTTTTAGCTTCACCAACAGTTTCTTTTAAATGCTTACGAATTGTATTAAAAGAGAAGTTTTTAGAATCTAAACGTTTTGGCAAAATGTATGCACCTTGCTGATCTTTAACTTTGAAGTTAACGAGCAGAAATTCTGGTGTGTTGTACCATTCATAGATATCTTTCCAAGCAACACTACCGACACCTTCTTGAAGCCCCATTTTTTGGCGCATCACAATACCGTGAGGTTGAACACCTAAACGGATACCTGCAATATCTTGAACAGGGAATTCGTTCATTTTGCGTTTAACATACCATTCTAAGCCAAAGCGACGAACTAAGTAGTAAGTCACAACACTGACAAGTGCCACCCAACAGAAAATTGTTGAATAGTTTTTCAGTAGAACGATACCCAAAATAGAAAGTAAAGTAACAACACCCATGATAGCCCAAGCTTTCATGCCAATTTTATTGGTACTACGCCAAATTGTCAGTTGAGCATGGCGTTGCTCAGCTTCAGAGATTTCGTAGCTCACAGGTTGTAATGTATAAGCGTATAAATTTTTCGCGGTCATAGTAAAATTAACAAATTCAGAACTGTAAAAAGTGTAGCATTAATTGAGACATATCAGGAGTATATTGTTGCAAATTCATCCTATTTATAAAGATGCTAATTCTGTTGAATGTTCATCTCTATCATGACTCAAGCTTTGCTTTAAGCGACTAAGTTGATTCAATATACTCATCATCAAAGATAATTGCTGTAAAATAATGAGAGATTTTTGGTCTTCATCTGTATTTAGCGTTAAGCGTTGACGAATTTTTTGTAGCATGTTCTGAGCACTTAAATCTGGTACTTCATCTCGAAGTAATGCACCATTAATATCATTCAGCGCTTGATCTAGCAATGCTAAAATCTCTTGATCTTCAATTTTTTCTCTATGTGCACCTAAAGCCGCGATATAACTTAAGAAAGTGTGGTTTAAACATAAAAATTCAAAGGCAAGTGCTTTCTGATCTTGGTCAAAATCTGGTTCGGTTGCTAAGGTAGATATTAATGATGCTACATCTGCATCTGAATTATGCGCAGCACGTCGAACAACGCGATACGTTAATCCGTTATTTCTGCCTGTTTTATATTGTTCAATAATTTCTGCTAAATAATTACTTTGTGCATTAAGTGAACGTGAAATATTGCGTGGTAAGCGTCTAAATTTCCAGTCTGGAAAAATAAAAGTCACACCAAGCCAAGCTAAAGCACAGCCAATAAGCGTATCAATCATACGCGGGAAGGCAGCGGCAAAACCTAAACCATCTAAATTAAAGTTAATTAATGCAAGAATGGTAATAAAGGCAGTCGCTTGTGCGTATTGCTTACTGCGTAATTCGAAGAATAATACACCACTAATAATGAGTAGAAGTAATTGACCTTCGATAGAAGGAATGAAATACAAGATGGCATAGCCAATAATAATACCAATGAGCGTACCGATTATTCGCAATCTTAAACGTCGTTTTGTGGCGTTAAAGTTAGGCTGGATAACAAATAATGCTGTTAATAGAACCCAATAGCCATATTGAATATCTGTTACTTGTACGAAAATATACGCAACTAAAAGCACCAAAGATAATCGGATAGCATGACGGAACAATACAGATTCAGGTGTTAAGTTTTGTCGAATACGCACGACAATGTCATCCCAACCTTTTAAGTCATCGTCTTTAAGTTGGTTTTCAATATGCTTAGACTTATCTAGAGAAATATTACGTTCTGTTTCAAGGTTTTTAAGTTGAGCATCAATGGATTTTAAATTTTGATATAGCGAATAAAGTGCATTTACCCAGATTTGGTCGAATGCATCATCTTCTTTTAATTTTTCAAGTGAATGTTTTAAATTTTGAAAGGCATGTTTAAAGCGAAGATTATGATTATAAACTTCACGCTTCATAATGCTTTGACTTAAATCTTTACAGGCTTTTCCCTGTAAAGCCAAAATACGTTGGAAGCGGAAAAGTACATCGCTATGTTCGAAAATTTTTGCTAATTTTTGATAATCAATATGTGCTGAATCTGCACGTTCATGAATATCTTGAGCAACAAAATAATATTGTAAGCTACGACGGGTATCCTTTTGCCCACGGTCACCTTTTAAGCGTGTGAGTAAAACAGTCTTAACTTGGTTGAAAATTCCAACTAATTTCCCATTTTCTAATGATAAATCAATCATGCTTTGTTGATAGCTTTCAGGCGTCATATCTACATCAAAAAGATTGGATTTTGCAAAAAGAAAATCACCTAAAGATGAATATGATTGTGAAATTTTATCTTGTACTTCACGAACAGGAAAAAGTAGGAAACTAATAGTAGAAATTAATCCATACCATGCTGCGCCTATTACCAATAAAGCAGGCTGAATATACCAATCCTCAAAAAGATGAACCCCCAGCATTGAATAGACAGAAACAACCAAACAGCCATATGCAATTGTGGCGTATCTTCTACCTAAAGAACCTAATAAGATTAGACAGATACAAGAAATAATGAGTCCACAAGCAAACAAAACAGGATGTGGGAAAAGTAGTTGAATAGATGTTGCTGTAATGAAAAAGCCTAAATAAGTATAAAGTTGGTTTTGAAGCCGAGCTGAAAAGCGGTCATCAATATCGCTAATTCCTGCCGCAACAACACCTAGTGTTAAAGGGATCGTCGCTAATTGATTTCCCATAAAGTAGGGTAAAAACGCAGTTCCTGAAAATGCAATAATCATCCGAATGTTGTACATAAACGTCGTGTTATAAGTCGCTTGTTTTAGACGCGTAAGCCAAGATTTCAAAACATATCCCTTCATTTATTTAGTGATAGATATTTCAGGTTGAGAACCGATGAAAGAACTTAATAATTGTAGTAAATCATACTATGTGTATATTAATTTTGTCTTTAAAGAATATTGTAAAAGTATGGATAAAAGCTAAAAAAACACAATATTTTTAAGTTGTTGAAATTATATGGTTTAATTTTCTTTGTTGAGTATGTTTTATATTTTTTACTAAATAAATAAAGTGATTTTTCTTGGTGTTTTAAGTATAAAAAATCATACTTATTATATATTAATTAAAAAGCTTTCTATTTTTAGAATAAATATAATACATAGGTATATAAGGGAAAAGTAAATAGTGTGAAAATTATCTTATTAAAAGTATGAAAAACAAACAGATATGAATTGTAATAAGTTTTTTGAATAATTATTCATAAGTTATTCAGTAAAATTGATTTTAATCTTGGTAAGAACTTGTTACATTAAATCCATAATTCGATAAATGTATTTTTCATGGATTGAATTAATAACTAAATTACACATGTTGTAATGATTACACTTTAAGCTTCTGTTACAGATGTATCATCTATAGAGCTTTTGAGTTTTATGGTTATTATGGAATATAAATAACCTTAAAAAGACAAAGTCACGGACGCAAATTTTTAATTTTGGAGAATTTCATGAGTCAATTGCTTACTACTAAGTTTGTAGCAAAAAGCTTAGCAGCAACTGTATCTGTTTTAATGTTAAGCACGGTTGCAAATGCAGCATCAGCAGAGCAAAAGCAAATTCAACAACTTCGTCAAGAAGTTGAAACCTTAAAAACACTGATTCAACAACAACAACAAGTTCAATTACAGCAAGCTTCTCAAATTGAGCAAGTTAAAGCTGCACCACAATCTACTTTGGCGGGTTTGAAGTCTAAAGCTGGGGCAAATGTAAATATTTATGGTTTTGTACGTGCCGATGCTCAATACAAAATTGATGGTGCAGATGGTATTTTCAGTAGCATTGATAAAGCTGACTTAGGTGGTACTAACGTAGGTACTACTGCTAATCCTAAATATGTTAAAAATCCTAACAGTGATCGTTTTTATGCAACTGCTAAAACTACACGTTTAGGTTTAGATTTTAAAGCACCTGTAGAGGGCGCTGATGTTGGTGGTAAAATCGAAGTTGACTTTGCTGGTACAAATGATGCTTTACGTATCCGTCATGCATATTTAACGTATAACAATTGGTTAGTGGGTCAAACAACCTCTAACTTCTTGTCTGGTGCAACAGTTCCAGAAATGATCGATTTTAGCTCACCACTTGGTATAGGTACAAAACGTACGCCAATGGTACGTTATTCAGATAAGATTAATGCAAATGCATCTTATGCTGTAGCTTTAGAAAAAGGTGCGGATGCTAACCGTTTACCTGCAGCTACGGCTAAAGTTGATTATAAGTTTGATAAAGGTGTTGTAAATGCTCGTGCTTTAGTACAAGAAGTACGTGCTCGTAATGTAGATGCAACAAGTACTCAAGCTGATCCTAAAGAATATGATGATAAAAAAGAATTTGGATGGGGCTTAGCAGTTGGTGCTAACTTTAAACCAGTTGATGCATTATCTTTAAATGTAGATTACTCGCATGTAAAAGGTGATAATTTCTATTTAGGCTATACATCTAGTAATACTGCATATGTAGCAGATGGAAATGATATTGATTTGGCTGAATTTGATGCGGTAACAGTTGGTGCTACTTATAAGTTTAATCCAAAGTTACGTAGTACTTTAGGCTATGGTGCTGTCTTCTTTGATAAAGATACAGCAAGCAATAATGAAAAGCTTCAACAAGCTTGGTTAAATGTTATGTATAGCCCTGTTAAACCAATTACATTTGGTGCTGAATATGTTTACGGTAAGCGTGATACTGTAGATAATCAGACTGGTAAAGAAAACCATATTGGCTTTATGGCTAAATACGATTTCTAATTTAAACGTTCATGTTTAAATGTAAAACAGGAGCTTAATGCTCCTGTTTTTTTGTTTATTTTTTCTTTTATTTATTAGCAAATTGTAAAATATAATTAAATAATTATTCATAAAATGCATAATGCGTTCACATTTAAAGTGTGAATTCATGTTTTTAAAAACTATATTCTAACTTTAATAACAAATTTTCTAATTTCAAGCTTGTAGGATTGCATATGGATGAGCATTTAAACGAACGCTTATTAGCCTTAATCAATACGCTTAATACGCCCCTTTGGGATTTCTTGGTTATATTTCTTTTGGCTGTTGGTGGTTTTTACACACTCATTACAGGTGGTGTACAAATTCGCATGCTTTTTCACAGCTTAAAAGTAATGAAGCGTAGCCGTAAAGAAGGTGATGATGATCATGGTATTACACCTTTTCAGGCGTTCGTTACAGGCTTAGCAAGTCGAGTTGGTGTAGGTAATGTAGCGGGTGTAGCCATTGCAATTGCGATTGGTGGACCTGGTGCTGTCTTTTGGATGTGGTTCACTGCATTGTTAGGGATGAGCTCTGCATTTGTTGAATCATCACTTGCTCAGCTATTTAAAATTAGAGATAAAGAAAATAAACAGTTCCGTGGTGGACCTGCTTATTACATTACCCAAGGTTTAAAACAAAAATGGCTGGGTGTTGTTTTTGCAATATCACTCATTTTTACTTATGGTTTTGTGTTTAATGCTGTACAAGCCAATGCAATTGTAGGTGCAACTTCACATGCGTGGGGTTGGGATAAAGCAAACCCTATTATTAATTTAGGTGGTTTAAACTTAGAAGTATCGTGGGTTGGCATAGCACTTGTTGTACTTACAGCAATGGTTATTTTTGGTGGTATTAAACGTATTGCTAAAGTCGCTGAAAGTTTTGTGCCATTCATGGCTATTTTGTACTTAGCTGTGGCACTTTATATTGCTTTCGCAAACTACAGTATTTTGCCAGACATTTTCCATTTAATATTTAGCAAAGCATTTGAATTTGATGCAGCGGCTGGTGGTTTCTTTGGTGCTATGGTTTCTATGGCAATGATGCAAGGGATTAAACGCGGTTTATTCTCAAACGAAGCAGGTATGGGTTCTGCGCCTAATGCTGCGGCAGCATCAGATGTGAAGCATCCTGTAAACCAAGGTCTTGTACAAATGCTTGGCGTATTTGTAGATACATTTGTGGTATGTACTTGTACCGCTATTATTATTTTAGTTTCAGGTTTATATCATGATGCGGGCTTTGAGGGTGTGACTTTAACTCAAATGGCTTTAGAAAGTCAGATTGGTGTTTGGGGCGGAGATTTCTTAGCGATCATTTTATTCATGTTCGCGTTCTCATCGATTATTGGTAACTATGCTTACGCAGAAGGAAACATTCAGTTTATTAATAACAATAAGCAAGTGATGTTTATTTTCCGTGTGTTTGTATTGGTTATGGTTTATTTTGGTGCAATTACAAGTGTTCCGTTAATTTGGAATATGGCCGATTTATTCATGGGAAGCATGGCAGTCATCAACTTATTTGCAATTGTCTTGCTCACGCCATTCTTTATGATGTTGCTTAAAGATTATAAAGCGCAGTTGAAAAATGGAATTGTAGAGCCTGTGTTTAAAATGGATGATCATCCTAAATTTAAAGACAAAGTAAACTCAGATATTTGGTAATTTGTCATTTTTAAAAGCCTCTTTGATAAGAGGCTTTTTTATATTTGAAACATTATGAAATTGAATTTTATAAAAGTTAACGAAAGTTAAGCTAGAAATCTTCAATTTATCCATAAATTATTTGTATATTATGCGCGGTCAATTTATACGTTTAATGGAATAATGTTGAAAGTAAATCTTATATTTGGGTGTGTAATAATATTTCTAACAGGCTGTCAAAGCATTCCCAAAGTTCAACAAAACAAGAATAAGACAGCAGCAATTGCGCCTCATACTTTAGATGATGCTCGTGAAGTATCAAACCAAATAAATTTCAAAAACTTAAAAAAAGATGCGAAAAAACCAATTATCGCTTTAGTCTTAGGAAGTGGTGGAGCACGTGGTTATGCACATATTGGTGCAATTGAAATTTTAGAAAAAAATCATATTCATCCAGATTTTATTGTGGGAACAAGTGCGGGAAGTATTGTTGGTTCGCTTTATGCAAGTGGTAAAAATTCAAGTGAGTTACGAGAAATTGCCTTAAATTTAAAAGCCAATGATGTACGAGATGTTACTCTCGATAAAAAAGGTTTTTTTGAAGGTAAAAAAGTCGAAGATTTCATCAATAAAGAAGTCAATAACACACCTTTACAGTCCTTAAAAATCCCCATGTATGTGATTGCGACAGAACTAAAAGAAGGCAAAAAGGTTGTATTTAATTATGGTAATACTGGGCAAGCAGTACGTGCTTCTGTTGCTATTCCAAGTATGTTTATACCAACAAAAATTGGTGATGACGAATACGTAGATGGTGGTTTAGTTAGTCCAGTACCTGTAGATGTGGCGAAAAAACTAGGCGCAGATATTGTGATTGCGGTGGATATTCTGGCACAACCTGTCCATACAGAAACTTCGAATATTTGGGGGCTGTTTAATCAGAATATTAATATTATGCAAAAGCATTTAGCACAGGAAGAATTGAAAGGTGCAGATATTGTGATTCAGCCAGATTTACGAGAGAAAGTGCATATTTTTGATGTAAGTGGACGTGAAATTACAATGCTGGCAGGGCAGAATGCAACACAAAAAATTTTGCCGGAATTAAGAAAAATAATTGATAATTATCCGCTTTTAAAGCGTTCTAATCGCTTAATTGTGAAAGAGTGATTTTTATAAAAAAAAGACCTACTTTTATTAGGTCTTTTTTTATATTAATAAATAAAATAAAAAAATATCAGATTAAATAACATACTGAAAAACCAATTTTATTTTAAATTATTAAGATTATTTTTATATTAGTGTATTTTTTGTAAATATAAATCTATTAGTTAATTCAAGAATTTAGGTTTATCGTTTGGTCTTATTTTATTATAATTTAGCTATAAAGGAATATTTAGTTTTCTAAAATTTCAAACATTAACACAGGGGTTGTATATGAATGACATACACATAGGTTCAAACGTAATGATGGCAACAGTAGAAAATATTGTATTTGAGGTGATTAACAAAAATGTAGATGGCTCATTTGAAATAGAAGCAAAGTTAGACGGCACAAATATTATTAAATACGGAAATATTGCACAAGAAATGTTGAGATTAGTTGCACAAGAATCGAAGTGAATTTTTACTTTTAAATAAGCTAGGTAGATGGATTTACCTATATTATTATTATTTTTAGATTGTTTATTTTTGTAATACATAAATAGTTGAATATTAAAGCTTTTAAGTATGGTTGGTTAATAAGGATATAAAAAACAAAGGTTTGTGATTTTTATATTATCATTGCACTATATTTTAAAAAGAAATGGTTAATAAATATAAAAAATAATGATGATATTTTTAGACCGTTAAGGGTAAAAATAATAGAAAAAAGCGATATAATATAATTCACATATCTTTTTGTCTTTGAATGAGTCTAGAGAACGTAATGTCCCCATTAGATCAAATTGCCCCAATATTAGATGACCAGTCTGAACTTACAATGTCAGTCTTAATGACACCAGACATGGCAAACTTTTCAGGTAATGTTCATGGTGGAACAATTCTAAAATTACTTGACCAAGTAGCTTATGCTTGTGCAAGTCGTTATTCAGGTAGTTATGTTGTTACGCTTTCTGTAGATAAAGTAACATTTAAAGAGCCTATTCATGTAGGTGAAATGGTAACTTTCCTTGCAAGTGTGAACCATGTTGGTCGTACTTCTATGGAAATTGGTATTCGTGTAGAAGCTCAAAATATTCAAAAGCGTACTGTGCGCCATACAAATAGCTGCTATTTCACAATGGTTGCTGTTGATGAAAATGGTAAACCAAAACATATTCCAGCATTAAATTTAGATAATGATTGGAAACGTTGCCGTTTTGAATCTGCGGAGCATCGTAAAGTTGCTCGTTTACAAGAAAGTCATCATCCTTCTTGCAGTATTTATAAAAAATCTAAGTAAGCTTTACGCTTTAAAAAGACCCCTTGAAGGGGTCTTTTTTTTGCAAAAAATTAAAATATGCACTTTAGTTGGGTGGAATTTATTGAATAAATCCTGTAAATTGAAACGATACGTATCGTTTTGTTTGGGTGGTGTGTGGAAGAGAAATGTTCGCGGAAACAGCATGAAATTTTAAATGCTGTCATAGAAGCGCTAGAAGAAATGGAATATACAAAACTCACCATTGAAGATATTGCTATCAGAGCGGGCGTAGGTAAATCAACAATTTACCGTTGGTGGAAGCATAAATCGGATGTCGTATTTTCAGCTTTTGCTTATAAAACAGAGTCGGTATTTGATTTGGATTTTAATCAATCTTTAAAATTCAATTTACAGCAACAGTTACTGAAATTGAGTCATGCATTAAGCCAAGGCGTTGGGCGTGCTTTATTGGTTGTTATGGCAGAACATCGTGAATCGGCAGGGAAATTTTTCCAACAATATTTGTTACCACGCCGTGAGCTTGTTAAAAAACTTCTTCAAAACTCTATAGAGCGCAAAGAGATTATTGCAGATTATCCTTTTGATATTATGCTCGATAGTTTGTATGCGCCTTTGCATTATCAAATTATCTTTTTTAATAAAATTCCAGATGAAGTTTATATCTCAAAATTAGTGGATTTTATTTTAAACCCAATTTTGATTAAAAATTCTGCCGAGTAAAGGACCTTTTAAAATGAACGAAATTACTCAGCAACGTTTATGGAATAAGTCATTTATTCTTTGTCTTTTCAATAATTTATTTCTCTTTACTTATTACTTTGCATTACTTGCTGTTTTACCCATTTATATTATGAAAGATTTGGGTGGAACCATTGAACAAGCAGGTTTAGCACTCACGCTGTTTTTAGTTTCATCTATTGCTATTCGACCATTTTCAGGATTAATCAGTCAAAAATTGGGGAAAAAACTGACATTTAGAGGTTCAGAGCTTTTCTTTGTTTTATTTGCATTGAGTTATCTTTGGATTGATAGCATGTGGACTTTGTTGCTTATGCGTTTTCTACATGGCTTTTGGTTCAGTATTTTAACAACGGTTACAGTTCCTGTTGCAAATGATTTTATTCCTGAACATCGTAAAGGTGAGGGGATGGGATATTTTGTAATGTCTACGAATTTGGGCGTTGTGATTGGACCATTAATTGCTTTAACGGTTATTCAATTTGCCAGCTTCAATACATTATTCGCATTACTTTCTGTATTAATGGCTGTGGGTTTTATTTTTTGTTTAATGCTAAAAATTCCAGAGCAACAGCCTGAAGTTAAACAAATAGAAGAGAAAAATACCAAGCTTACATTGCATGACATTATTGAAACGAAAGTTATTCCTGTTGGTTTGGTAGCGTTACTTACCGCTTTAACCTATTCAAGCATTTTAAGTTTTATTACAGCTTATAGCGAAAGTAAAAATCTCTTTGAATACGCAAGTATTTTCTTCATTGTATTTGCTGTTTCTATGATTGTAGTACGACCTTTTGTTGGCAAGATGTTTGATCGTAAAGGTCCAAGTGCTGTGATGTATCCATCCTTTATTTTCTTTGCCATTGGTATGGTGCTTGTGAGCTTTGTGAATAATCAATGGACGCTTTGGTTATCTGCGGTATTCATTGGTATTGGTTATGGAACGCTATTTCCTTGCTTGCAAACAGTAGCCATTCAAACTGTACCTAAAAATAGAATGGGGCATGCAATTTCCACATTCTTTACGTTATTCGATATTGGACTTGCTGTAGGTTCAATCATTATGGGTATTTTTATTTCTTGGATGGGTTTTCAAAATACATTCTTACTATGCAGCGTAATTATTGTTTTAACGCTATTAGTTTATAAAGCTACTGTTGCACCTGCACTAAGTCAAAAGAAAAGTGCATAGGAGATATTCATGGAGTTAAGGCATTTACGTTATTTTGTTGCCATTGCTGAAGAGCTTAACTTTACTAAAGCTGCAAAGCGTATGTGTACTGTACAGCCTTCATTAAGTCAGCAAATTAAAGATTTAGAGCATGAAGTTGGTGTGCAGTTATTAGTACGTACAAATAGAAAAGTCGAGCTGACAGCGGAAGGGCAAGCGTTCTTAAAACAGGCTTTACTTTCACTTGAGCATGCAGAACAAGCTATTCAAGATGCGCGTAAAGTTGCGAAAAAGAAAGATTTGGAACTCAATATTGGTTTTGTGCCTGTGGCGGAAATGAAGGTGTTTCCTTACATTATGCCAAATATTCGAGCACAGTTTCCTGACTTGAATATTCAATTCCATAGTCAGACCGATGCAGATCAATTCAAAGCACTTAAAAAAGGTGATTTGGATATTGCCTTTACACGTTATGTTGATGAGTCTGATGATATTGAGTTTGTAGAAATATTTAGAGAGCCTTTGGCTTTAATTGTTCCTAAAGATTCACCATTTGCAGCGCAAAAAAGTGTAAGTATTAAGAGTTTTAATCAGCAGAATTTTGTGATTAGTGATGAAGGATCTTCGCCTCAATTATACAAAATTATTCAGGACTTTTTTAAGAAGTCTAAATTGAATGTAAATGTGGTTCAGCATTCTACTAATATTTTATTGAACGTGAATTTAGTTGGTATGGGCGTGGGTTGGAGTTTAGTTCCTGCTTATGTCATTCCACTTTTGGGCGATAAAATTGTAGTTAAAAATACCATTGAACCTTTGCCAATGATTGAGCTTTATGCGAATTATCCGAAAGGGCAAAAAAATGCTGCAATTGATTTGATTTTAAAAGTGCTGAAAGATCAGTTTCATTTAGGCTTTAATTAAGTTTTAGCAGTGTTGTTTGATTAAATATTTTATAAAAAGCCCAGTCTGTAGCGATTGGGCTTTTAGTTTTGTTATAGGTATGAATTTTGAATGAATAAAATAAACTATTTCGTATAACGTGTATTATGTTAATTTTAGGGAAATTACAAAATATGAAGAACATTATATTTATAATTTTTATTGGATTAATAATATCCAGTTGTGTTTCTATAGACTCACGTAGTAATGAGTTATCTAAAAATCAGCAAAGGTTTACAGAAGGTAAATCTTATGTATTCGCTGTAACTTCATCTTATAATTCTGAAAAAGACAAGTTTCCGATTAAGGATTTAGGTCGATATTTTTATCTTTATGAGAAAAATGGAAAATACATAAGAATTACTCCTAAATTTAGTTCTCAAGAGTTAATCGCTGAAATGTTAGATGAAAATAAAAAAGTAATTGATGAACACAAACTTAAATTATTGCCATATTCCCAAGAAAATTTAGATAAAAGCAGAGAGTCAAAAACACTTTATTTTAATAATAAATATGAAATATTAAAAAAATCAAATCACAGTGTTGCTGATTTAGGTCAATCTTGGATGTATTACACAGCTCTAACTTTCTTAGACAAGAATGGAAACTTAGTGATTACAGAGAAAACAACCGATTTTGGTTTAATATTTTTGATTCCTGTCGGAGGAAAATCCGTTTCAAGTAATATTTTCAATAAGGTGGAATAATACCCTAATTTAACATAATGGAGATTATGCGAAATGGAAAATGAATAAGCACAGAATTCCATTCAATAAAAAACCACGCATTTGCGTGGTTTTTTAATGCTGAAGCCTAACTTAGCTTACATGCATTTTAGAGAATAATGCTTGGCTTGTACGTTCAAGCGTTTGTGGAATTGCAAGAGCAGCTACGAAACGGTCAGGACGTAAAATAGCTACAGATTCTTCAGTTTTGCCAAACCAAGTACGAATATCTGTACCCATGTCACCAATTGTGATTACATTTTCAAACTGTTGACGCTTTTCATTGCCAAATTGAACAGCAGGAATTACTTGAATAAATTTCACGCCAAGTTCTTGCCACTTTTTCATTGTCGCTTCAGAAAGACCCCATTTCGGATCTACACCCCAAGCCACAATAGCAAAGTCATTACCAATCACTTCATCAAGCAATACAGTTTGGCCAGACGCTAATTTAACTTCAGGCTGAATAAACATTTTACCTACAGGAGAGTTTTTCTTCGCTTGTGGGAGTAAAGCACCATCGTTGTATTGAGGCATTGGTTTAAAGCGCATTTCCAATAAGTATTGCTTAATTGGTTTAATGTAGTTCAATGCGTAGGCAATACCATCACGTACAACACCATGCCATTTTTTAGGTGGCGCAAGTACATGACCTGCCATTACAGAAAGGTCAATCATCGCCTTTGCATGATCTTTACGTTCAATTTGGTAGCTGTCCAATAATTCAGGCTTCGCTTTACCTTGAATAACAAGCGCAACTTTCCAAGCAAGGTTAAAGGCATCACGCATACCACTGTTGTAACCTTGACCTTGCCATACAGGCATAATGTGTGCAGCATCACCCGCAAGTAAAATACGATCTACACGGAATTTATCTGCAATACGTGCATTGTGCGTGTAAACACGTTGACGAATAACTTCAATATTTTCTGCATCTGGTAATACTTTAGAAAGTAATTTGGCAATGTTTTCAGGTTTGCTTAATTCTTCCTGAGTTTCACCTGGCATAACCATAAATTCAAAACGACGAATGCCGTGTGGTAATGCAGCAGATACGTATGGACGAACAGGGTCGCAACATAAGTAAATGTGTGGTGTTGCAAGAGGATCGTTTTCGATGTCAATTACAATCCATTGGTTTGGTGCAGTCTTACCGTCAAAACCAATATCTAAAGTACGACGTACAATCGAGTTACCGCCATCACATGCAATTAAGTATTTCGCACGGATTGTTTCAGTTTGCTGATCTTGAGTTTGAATATTTAAAGTCACGCCTTCAGCATCTTGAGTAAACTCAGTTAAGTTGCGTGAAAATAAAACTTCAGTTTTTTCGTATTGTTTTAAGCCATTAAGTAATACGTTATCCACTTGAGGTTGAATAAATGCATTACGACGTGAGAAACCAAATTCACGTGTTAAAGGCTGAATATCTGCAAAGCAATGACCTTTAGGCGTGAGGAAACGCATGGCATGATTTGGTGTTGTATGAGGAAGTACTTGGTCAACCAAACCTAAAGATTGAATGGTTCTTAAAGATTCATCATCAATACCAATTGCACGTGGGTAGTCAATGAGTTGATCAAGTTGTTCAATAACAGTAACTTGAACGCCTTGTTTACTCAAATAATTGGCAATAGTTAGACCAACAGGGCCTGCACCCAAAATAGCAACTTCTGTGCTGTAATTTGTTTTATGTGCCATAGTGAATTTACATTCCATCACGAATCCAATGATTGGATGCTATTAACAAGTATTTGTATGGAATGAACAAGCTAGTCGATAGTGTAAAACTTAGGTATGGTTTATGGGGCAAGAAATATTAATATTTATAAATTATTGATAATTATATTAATATATTGAATTTGGGATTGGGTAATATAATCAAATGATCATTTTTTTCTATGATAAATATATATTGATATAAAAAATAGCTGAATAGTCAGGCTATTCAGCTATTTGAATACATTTAAGTAACTTAAAAAATGGAAAATTACTTAACAATATTTAGAAACTCAAATAATTATTGAGCAACTGTTTCAGAAGTTGCTACTTCAGAAGCCGCAACAGGTGCAGAAGCATCTGTACCTTGTTCTTGAGCAACTACAGCTTCAGCATTTTGAGTAGGAGTTTGTTCAGTTGAAGCAGCAAAAGAAGTCGCAGCGGCAGCAGCAATAGTTGTAGCAAGTAAAATTTGTGAAAGTTTCATTTTTGGCAACCTTAATTAATATAAATATTTAAATCAACATCTACCATCACATAGATATTGAGTGCGTTTATGCTAATTGCTGATGTTATTTTGAGCAATAAAAGTAACAAAGAGAAACAGCTCTATTAACTGAGTAAATACATAAGCCTTTAATTTGTTTTTTTTCTGTGAAAAAGCGGCTAAAAATAAAGCATAAGTTGTATATAAATATATTTTATTGATTGAAAAGTAATCTAAGTTTTAAAGTAAATAGTACAAACTATTCGTTTTGAATGCAGAATAAAGAAAGATAAAAAATATTGATGAAAAATTATTGTTTGTATTGTTTAGAAAATAGATTTGATGATTGAACTCTGACTTTTTCTTGGTAGCATGAACAGATGTTTTATTTAACGGTAAGTTTCTTTTGAAATTGATTGCGCCAACAAAAGCTATTCCAACACATATTATTTCGGGTTTCCTTGGGGCGGGGAAAACAACGGTATTGCAGTATCTTTTAAGCCAAAAACCTGAACATGAAATTTGGGCTGTATTAATGAATGAGTTTGGTCAAATTGGAATTGATCAACAGCTTATGCCACAGTCGAATGGTTTTGCAATTCAAGAATTATTAGGTGGATGTTTGTGTTGTAGCAGTCAATTGCCGATGCAAATTGCGTTATCTCGGTTAATTTCAGAAAATAAAATTGATCGTCTTTTTATTGAGCCTACAGGCTTGGGGCATCCAGCACAATTGTTGGAACAGTTAACAGAACCGCATTGGTTACAACATTTAAGTATGCGTAGTTTAGTTACAGTTATTGATGGTTCACGTTTACATGATTCAGATTGGTCACAGCAAAATTTATATCAAGATCAATTAAAAGCAGCTCAAGTTGTGGTGATTTCACATCAAGATAAAATGACCGAGGGTGATATTTTCGCTTTAGAAACATTGAAAAAGGAATATGAAGCTTATCAACAAAAATGGATTTTAACTTCGCAAGGAAACTTGTCTATTATTGAAGTAGATCAAATATATACAGGCAAAAAGCGTTTAATTCAGCCTTTATTAAAAATACAAAAAAACTTAACTGCAAATGAACAGCCTGTGATTAAGCAATTGCCATATCATTATGTAGAAAGCGCACAAGGTTATAGCGTTGCAGGGTGGAAACTTCCTAAAATTTGGACATTTAATTTTTATGATGTGCTTGATTTATTATGTGAACAAAAAGATTGGTTGCGTATAAAAGCTGTTTTTCATACCAATGAAGGTTGGAAATCATTTAATTTCAATCCAAATCAATTTAACTATCAAACTGCGCAAGAAGGCATTGATAATCGGATCGAAATTATTTATCAAAATGAACGTGAATGGTTGAGTTTTGAAGAACAGCTTTTTCAATGTCGAATTGATTTAAGCGAATAAATCTTCTCTGCAAAAAAAGTTGAAATCTTATATGCTAGGCGCAAATTTGAGGAAAGTTTCATGGCGCTGAAAGCAACGATTTATAAAGCAGATTTGAATATTGCCAATATGGATGTTCATCAATATGGTGATTATCAATTGACAATGGCATTGCATCCATCTGAAACCATTGAGCGTTTAATGGTTCGTATTTTGGCGTATGCGCGCTATGCAGATGAAGCTTTAGAATTTACCAAAGATTTATTTGAAACAGATGAGCCTGCATTGTGGGAAAAAGACTTAACAGGTCAGCTTACAAAATGGATTGAAGTAGGCAGCCCAGATGAAGATAAAGTCAAAAAAGCCAGCGCACGTTGTAAGCAAGTTGCAGTGGTTACATACGGTTCATCTGTAGATGAATGGTACAAACGTAATAGCAAATTGAAAACATTGAAAAATGTGGAAGTTTGGCAGCTTTCAACAGCAACAACAGAAGCTATTCAAGCATTATGTGCACGTACTATGCAGTTGCAATTAAACGTAATGGATGGTGAGTGGACGTTAATTGGTGACAATGCTCAAGCTGTTATTGAGTGGACTCAATTGCAATAAATTGCTTTATTTATAAAGAATTTCAAAGAAGATGTTAGCTTAAGTTAGCATCTTCTTTTTTATACAAAAAATAATCATAAAGATGAAAAACTTACGAAAAAATTAAGCAAATATTGCAGCGTAGAGAAGATGTAAAACTTCATATTTTAGGTTCAATCCCGTTTATACTATAAGTTGAAATATTTGTTTTAAGGTGAATAACTGTGTCAGCAGAATTAGAAATCATTGATTTAAAAGTGGGTGAAGGCAAAGAAGCGGTTAAAGGCGCTTTAATTACAACGCATTACACAGGTTGGTTGGAAGATGGTACAAAGTTCGATTCTTCAATTGACCGTGGTAACTACTTTGAAACTGTGATTGGCACAGGTCGTGTAATTAAAGGTTGGGATCAGGGCATTATGGGGATGAAAGTTGGCGGTAAACGTAAACTTATTGTTCCATCACATTTGGCTTATGGCGAACGTAAAATGGGTAAAGTAATTCCTGCAAACTCAAATTTAATTTTTGAAATTGAATTGTTTGATGTAAAAACTCGCGATTAATTTCTATTTATTGAATAAGGCAATAAAAGTTGCCTTATTCAATATAAAGCTCGAACTCTCTTTTTCATTTATTCCTTCGTATTGTTAGAAGTATAAAAGGGGAATAAATAATGATGAAAATGACTGATTAAATAAAAATAAATTGAATTGCGTCTAATTAATTAAGCATGTTTTTTATTTTTTTGAATAAATCATGTACATTAAAAAGGGTGTAAACCGTGAATTTATCGTGGGTGCGCTTATGGTTAAGTTTCTAATATTTATTGTTTTTATTATTGCTGTTTTTGCATGTAGCCAAATTGTCCGTAAAATTAAAATCAATGATGCTTTTAAATCAAAGTATTTTGCAAAATTAAATAGTGTCAAAGTTTCTATGACCAAAGCATCTACACATACATCTGAAGAAATTGTAGAAGTGGTAGACGAATATGAACAACAACTTTTTGATGATGTTGCTGCAATTTTTTTAGCATCTGAAACGCATGAAATGAAAAAAGAACAAGCTGTAAATATACAAGAATATATGCTAAATAAAATGCCCATTCAAACGCAAACAAGTTTACGCAATTTAGATTTAGAAGAATGGTCAATTTATTGGGGATTTTATCATCAGTCCTTAGAATATTACGTGGGGCGTTATGGTGTATTTATTACTCATGTAGATAGAGATGGTTTAGAGCATCAATATAGCTACCGTATTTCTGAATAAATATTATGTGAATATGCTGTTTGTTCTTTGCTTTTATCACGTCAAATTTAAATTCTGTTTTCTTTATAAAATTACATGAGAAGACTTGAGATTCACGTAAATGATTTCATAATGTGGCAACAGAATGGAATCGATTAATTTATGTCTCCTTTAGAAATATTTGCTGTCATTGTGAGTGTGATAGGCGTAGTACTTACTATTCGCCGTAATATTTGGTGTTGGGGCGTGAACCTCATTGCTTATATTTTGTATGGTTATTTATTCTTTGAATATAAATTGTATGGCGAAACTATTTTACAAATTGTTTTCGTCTTTTTAGGTGTATACGGTTTTTATAATTGGTCGAAAACAAAAAAAGAAGATCATGTTATTAAAGTTGAGCCAATTTCTAAGCAGAAAATAGTGTTTCATGTGTTTATTACCGTAATAGGTGGATTCATTTTTGGTTTAAGTTTGCATTATTTTACCGATGCAGCCTTACCTTTATTAGATTCTCAACTTGCGGCATTTAGTTTACTTGGAACCTATTGGACAAGCCGAAAGCATATTGCAACTTGGGTGCTTTGGGTGTTTGTTGATATTGTTTATACAGGCATGTTTATTTATAAAGATTTGTATTTAACTGCGACTTTATATGCATCTTTTGTAGGTTTAGCGGCTTGGGGATGGCACCAGTGGACTCAAGTGAAAAATAAGCAAGATCAATTGGTTACTAATTAATTTATTTTAATATTTTGTTTAACTTAAGAGAGCTTAATTTCTGATTTTTAAAATTTGTGAATAATAATGAAACCTTATAATAAAAATTTAAAACAAGCTTCGCGTGATTTACGTAATAACATGACCGATGCTGAAAAGTTACTTTGGTCACGGCTTCGTAATAAGCAAATTTTAGGTTTGCAGTTTTATCGGCAAAAGCCGATTTTGAATTTCATAGTGGATTTTTACTGTCCTGCTGTTAATTTGGTGATTGAGTGCGATGGTAGTCAGCATTTTACGGAAGATGGTTTAGAGGCAGATCGAGTTCGAGATGAAGCTTTGGCTCAACTCGGATTAAAGGTGTTGAGATTTGATAATGGGCAAGTGATGGGGCAGATTGATGATGTGGTGGAAGTGGTTTATCAGTATTGTCTTCAGAAATCTCCCTAAATCCCTCTTTGAGAAAGAGGGACTTCCCACGAATTTAAGTGCGGTTGTAGATTTGTGTAGTTCCTCCCTTTTTAAAGGGAGGTTAGGAGGGATTATATTTGTCCTTCATACATTTTTTTAGCTTCAACGACTTTGTCTAATTTTCTATGAATTAACGATACCGTTGATAAAATATCTAAAGCATCTTGTTCATCTATATTCCATGTGATTTTAGGAGCATGAGCTGTAGTATTTCTAAATGTTCCAAATATCCCTTTAAGTAAATGCATAAAACCGTTTTGTTCACTCTGATGACTTTGTGTAGTTAAACTATTTAAGGCTAAATAAGGAACCTTATTTTTATACGAAAAAGCTTGATCTACTAATTCAGCCCCATCACTTGAAAGTTTTGTTTTGACTCTAATTTTTTCAGCAATACTTTTAGTTGCTTCAAAAACTGCATGAAAATAATTATCTACGAGTAGTTCTGCTCTACAAAATGCTAAGACATCAGGATGTATTTTTCTATCCAATAAAGTTTTTCTTAAATTTTGTGCGCGTGCTTCGGCTTCATCAAAAGTTTGAACTTTGTTTGCTTGCTTGAGTTCGCCACTTTCAGTGAGTTCAAAACCTTCAAATGACAAAACATAATTCAATTCAGTTCGTATATTTTCAAACCATTCTTTTCTATGGATATGACGTGAAGGACGCATAACATATTTAATAAAAGCTAAGACATTATTGGAACAGCGATCTTCAGTTTGTTTTGAGTATAGAGCATCATATAAACGTTTCCATTTTGTTGAGTTCAGTTGAAGGTCTTTGATATTACATTCAGCTAAATACTTGGTGATTTCTGTTCCTGAAAGACCATTATTAGTTTCACCTAAAGTTTTACAGATGCTTTCTAAGCTTCCTAGATCTAAGCTTTTTATTATTGCCATTTTTCAATCTTCAATTTTTCATAGATTTAAGCATTTTAAATATTCATTTTGTTTATATCAATTTAATCCCTCCCAACCTCCCTTTTTTTAAAGGGAGGAGCTATCACGTATCAATTTGATACGCGAAAGTCCCCCTTTTCAAAAGGGGGATTTAGGGGGATTAAAAAAATAAAAGCCCTCATATTGAGGGCTTTTATTAATTCAAATTATTGAACGGAATCATCCAAATTCGGCGCTAACCAACGCTTCGCTTCATCCAACGTCCAACCTTTGCGCTTCGCATAATCTTCCAACTGATCGCCAGAGATTTTACCCACGTTAAAGTACTCAGTTTCAGGGTTTGCATAATAGAAACCGCTCACAGATGAAGGTGGCCACATTGCAAAGCTAGACGTTAAGAACGTACCCATTTTTTCAGTAGAACCTAACCAATCAAATAAAGACGCTTTTTCAGAATGTTCAGGACAAGCAGGGTAGCCAGGTGCAGGACGAATACCTACATACTTCTCTTTAATCAAGTCATCATTGTTTAAAGTTTCAGAAGCTTGGTAACCCCAGAATTCCTTACGAATACGTTGATGTAAATGCTCTGCAAATGCTTCTGCAAAACGGTCACCCAAAGCTTGAACCAAAATAGCGTTATAGTCATCGCCTTTAGCTTTATATTCTTGCGACATTTCTTCTGCACCAAAAATAGATACAGTGAAACCGCCTAAATAATCTTGAGCTACATCTTTAGGCGCAATAAAGTCCGCTAAAGAATAATTCGCTTTACCTGTTACTTTGTCAGACTGTTGACGAATATGCTCAAATGTATGCGTAACATTGCCAGATTCATCTGTTACAGCAACAGTATCCGCTGCTGTACGGTTTGCAGGGTAAATGCTGAACGTTGCACGAGCATCAAAACGCTTATTTTCAATAATGTCTTTTAGCATGATTTGTGCTTGTTCATACAAATCACGTGCAGCTTCGCCAACTACTTCATCTTCAAGAATTTTAGGGAATTTCCCTGCCAAACTCCAAGAAATAAAGAATGGTGTCCAGTCAAAATATTCAACCAAAGTTTCTAAAGGATAATTGGTGAATGTTTCAGAACCAATGAAGTTTGGCTTAACTGGTACATTCTTTTCAAAGTCAATTTTGAAACCATTTTCAATAGATTCTGCATAGGACAATTTTGCAGCTTTTGGCTGTTTATTTGCTAAACGCACACGAATTTTTTCATAATCCGCAGCATAATCTTCAGCTAATTTTGGCTTCATTTCAGCAGATAATAATTGTGTTGCAACACCAACCGCACGAGAAGCATCGGCAGTGTAGTAAACACCATCATTTTGATATTGCGGTGAAATTTTCACAGCAGTATGTGCTTTTGAAGTTGTTGCACCACCAATCATCAGTGGAATGTTAAAGCCTTTACGTTGCATTTCTTTGGCAACAAAAACCATTTCATCCAATGACGGTGTAATCAAACCTGACAAACCAATAATATCGACTTTCTCATCAATTGCAGTTTGTAAGATTTTCTCGCAAGGTACCATTACGCCAAGGTCAACAATGTCATAACCGTTACAGCCGAGTACTACGCCAACAATGTTTTTACCAATGTCGTGAACGTCGCCTTTCACCGTTGCAAGTAAGATTTTACCTTTTGCTTCTGCTTGAGTTTTTTCAGCTTCAATGAATGGGTTTAACCAAGCAACAGCTTGCTTCATTACACGTGCAGATTTTACAACCTGTGGTAAGAACATTTTACCTGCGCCAAATAAGTCGCCAACCACGTTCATACCTGCCATCAATGGACCTTCAATCACATCCAATGGGCGAGTCGATTTTAGACGTGCTTCTTCAGTATCTTGGTCAATGTAAGTTGTAATACCTTTTACTAAAGCATATTCAAGACGCTTTTCTACAGGTTCATTACGCCATTCAAGGTTTTCTTCTGCTTTTTGTGCGCCCGCTTGACCACGATATTTTTCAGCAACAGCAAGTAATTTTTCAGTTGCTTCTTGACCGCTTTCACCTTGATTTTGGTTAAGTACAACATCTTCAACCGCAGCTTTTAAGTCTGCATCAATGTCATCATAAATTGCCATTTGACCAGCATTTACAATACCCATTGTCATGCCTTGTTGAATGGCATGGTAAAGGAATACAGAGTGAATAGCTTCACGTACAGGTTCGTTACCACGGAATGAGAACGAAACGTTAGAAACACCGCCTGAAATCATGGCGTGTGGTAGGTTTTGTTTAATCCAACCTGTCGCTTCAATGAAGTCTACGCCGTAGTTATTGTGTTCTTCGATACCTGTTGCAACCGCAAATACGTTCGGGTCAAAAATAATATCTTCAGCAGGGAAGCCCACTTCGTTTACTAAAACATCGTATGAACGCTTACAGATTTCTTTTTTACGCTCTGCAGTATCCGCCTGACCATTTTCGTCAAATGCCATCACAATAATAGCAGCACCATACTGACGGCATAGGCGCGCACGTTCTACAAATTCGTCATAACCTTCTTTTAACGAAATTGAGTTTACAACCGCTTTACCTTGTACGCATTTCAAGCCTGCTTCAATAATTTCCCATTTAGATGAGTCAATCATGATTGGCACGCGTGAAATATCAGGTTCAGATGCAACAAGATTCAAGAAGTGCACCATCGCACCTTGTGAATCGAGCATGCCTTCATCCATGTTGATGTCGATGACTTGAGCACCAGCTTCAACTTGTTGGCGTGCAACATCTAAAGCTTCAGCAAAATTTTCTTCTTTAATTAAGCGAAGGAATTTCTTAGAACCCGTTACGTTGGTACGTTCACCTACGTTTACGAATAAAGAATCTTTAGTAATGTTAAATGGTTCTAAACCACTTAAACGGCATGCAGGCTCAATTTCAGGAATTTGACGAGGTGTAATGCCTTCAACTGCTTTGGCAATTGCACGAATGTGATCAGGCGTTGTACCACAGCAACCACCTGTAATATTAATTAAACCACTTTCAGCAAATTCTTTGATAAATGCAGCAGTTTCTTCAGGTGTTTCATCGTATCCACCAAAAGCATTTGGTAAGCCTGCATTTGGATGCGCTGAAACAAATGTGTCTGCTACGTCAGATAATGTTTTTACGTGAGGGCGCATTGCATCTGCACCAAGGGCACAGTTAAAGCCAATAGAAACTGGCTCTGCGTGACGCATAGAGTTCCAGAAAGCTTCTGCTGTTTGACCTGTTAATGTACGACCTGAGGCATCTGTAATTGTGCCTGAAATCATAATTGGAAGTTCGTAACCCAACTCTTTAAATACTTCTTTTACCGCAAAAATTGCAGCTTTAGCATTTAAGGTATCAAAAACAGTTTCAATTAAGATGATATCTACACCACCTTCAATGAGTGCCTTAGTCGATTCTATGTAGTCAACTTTTAAAGCATCGAAGGTAATGTTACGAAATGCAGGATCATTTACGTTTGGTGAAATAGAAGTGGTACGTGAAGTTGGACCAATTACACCTGCCACAAAACGTGGTTTTTCAGGAGTAGAATATTTAGCACATGCATCTTTAGCAAGACGTGCAGCTTCACGGTTAATTTCTGGAACTAAATCTTCCATGTGATAGTCAGACATTGAAACACGTGTACCGTTAAAGGTATTGGTTTCAATAATGTCCGCACCCGCTTCAAGGTATGCTTCGTGAATACCTTGAATAATTTGTGGTTGCGTTAATACAAGTAAGTCATTGTTGCCTTTTAGGTCATATGCCCAATCTGCAAAACGTTCACCACGATAATCTGCTTCTTCTAATTTATGGCGTTGGATCATGGTACCCATCGCACCATCGATAATTAAAATTCTTTTGCTAAGAAGCTCTTTCAGGGTGGCAAGTGTGGACATTCAAACGTTCTCAGAAGGAATTAAAAAACGGTAATAATCTTAACAGATTAGCCTGTTATTTTCTCGCCACTTTCTTTCAGAAACACATATATAGATGATCTAAATAATTTATATATGAAAATACTTAATTATTAATTCGATAAACCGATTGAAAATTAACTTTTTATTGGAATTATTCAGTGATGCTTAATATTAATAAAAATTAATAACTTATATATATATATTTAAAAAAATACTACTGAGTCACACTTGGTTAAAAAAAATACTATTGTTTAAAAAATAAACCGCAGTTAATATGTGAATTGTGTAACATAATACCTATAAGAGTGTTTTAAAATGAATAAAATATATAAATTAGTTTGGTCGAGTGGTCTTAATGTTTGGGTAGTGTGTTCTGAGTTTGGAAAAAAAACAAAATCATCAAGTAAGGCATCTATTTTAATGGGTGTCGGATTAATCTTAGCACCAAATGTTGGATTTACTGCAACTTGTGGAACTACAACCGTACCTGATAATGGATTTGCTTGTTCAACTATATTAAATGCAAATACTCCAAATGGAGATTATGGTGTACTTAATAAAAAGAACATTCACATTACATCTAACATTGAATATGGCAAAAATTTTGTACTTGAAAATCAAGATATAAAAGTCACAAATTTAAAATATGAGGCTACAGGAATACTTCTCGGGACTAGCGGTTATGATTCTGGACAAATTCGCTACAATACTTTAACAGGGAATAACTTAGCTGTTGTTGCAGATGGTGTTAATGCAGGGACATATTCTATTACAGGATTAGGAGCAGCCTTTGGTGGGAGTGTTTATTTTAATAATGTAGATTTGACTTTCTCGAATGCAAATAATGGCGATATTAATGGTCTGATGGCTGGTCAGGCATATAATGATGTAGCGGTGGCATCTGGTAACGATAAAACTAATTACATTGAAATTAAAAATAATTATTCTTTCACTGCGGTTAAAACCGATTTAACAGACGAGAGACCCGTAACAGGAATTAAAGCAATTCAAAACAATGACGGTAGAGCTTCCAATAGGACTGGCGTTGGTCCTACAGCTCATATTGTTATTAAAGGAAACTATGTGGCAGATATTACTGCCGCATATGGCAATGGTGTCTATGTTTCAGGTCAGGACTCAGCAACACGAGCGATGCCACTTGTAGAGTTATTAGGTAATACCAATATTACTTTGCATGGCGGTGGTAATGCTTTGCATATTGGGAAAAAAGATAGATCTTTTCGTCCTTTTCTTGTGAATCGAGATGGCTGGGGTGCAGGTCAACTCAATTTTGGTGACAACTCTAATGTAAACATTGATCAGTCTGATGCAAAAGGTGAAGCAATTGTTTTAGCCTATGGTGATTCAAAATTAGAAGCAAGTAAAACAAAAGAATTTAAAGTCCGCTCTCAAGATTCAGCACTTCGTGTAGGAAATGACTTTTTAACGAACTCTGTTCAAAATTCAACTACAGAAATTTCTGCAAATATTAATAATGCTGATTTTGCACTTTCAAATGACACTTTAGCGGCATCGTTGCTAAGAGTTGATAATAATCAAGCAGATGTTAAATTTAATTTTACTGGTGATAAAACCCATTTAGTTGCATCTAAGCAAGGCGCTTTGTTACAAGTGGGTAACTCTTCAAATATAGATATGATTGTGAGCGAGGGTGAAATCCAGGGGCTTACAGAAATGGGGAGCACTTCTTCAATTGATTTGACATTAAACGATGGTGCAGTATGGCAACTTGCTAAAAAAGGTACTGCTACACAATCTGAGCTTTCAATATTAGTACTTAATAACTCAATTATAAATGGTTTTGATGTAAATAATGCAAACTGGGGAATCTCTGATTTTACTATTAAGGCGGACAGTTTTACTTCAAATAATGGTGTAGTTAATCTAGACAATGGGAAAGTTGGAGATAAACTGAAAATTGATGGCAATTACATCGCTAGCGGCAATGCAACTATTAAAATGAATACATTGTGGAATGCCACAGGTGATGATGTCGGCACAAACTCATTTTCTGATGTATTAACTATTACAGGCACCGCACAAGGTTCAACGCGTGTAATACCAGTCAATCCAAATGGTGTATTAAATACAATTGATGGTGATGTTGTTCAAATCAATCAAATTATAAATACCATACCTGTAATTTATGTAGAAAAATCTGGTGCAAATGCATTTACAGGGTCTGCAAGAACAACGGGTATTTCACAGGTTCAACTTGTAAAACGTACGCAAGGAACCAGTGATGAATACTACTGGACAGCAAAAGCTTTAGAAAGAAATGTCGACATATATAACCCTGAAACACCTAATTATACTCAAATGCCGATTGCGAATATGGAATTGGGTTATACAACACTAGGAACATTGCACGAACGTCGAGGTGAAAATCAGACGCTTTCTTGGGATGAGTGTGGAACATGTGTGAAAGACAATAAAGGACAAAGTTGGGGGCGTATAGTTGGTAGTCATTTAGATTTGGAAGGAAAAAACCGTTTTAATTTAAATGGTGAACAATATTTAATGCAATTTGGTCACGATTTTATTATTCATGAAAATGTAGAAAAACAATCTCGTAATCATACAGGTGCGTACATTTCATATGGACGGAGCGATTTGAATTTTGAAGATCGTTACAGAGCGATTGATGGCAAAGTTATAGATAATAAATTTACAGGAAGTGGAAAATCTGATGCGTTTAGTCTTGGTTTATACAATACCCACTATGATAAAAATGGTTCATATATAGATTTAGTAGGTCAAGTTTCTCATTTACGTAATACATATAATTCTGATGGCTTAGCTGAAGTAAAACAAAATGGTTTTGGTGCAGTCCTTTCGGCTGAAGTCGGACGTCCATATGCATTAACAGAACACAAAGAGAATGAATCAGGTTGGATGATTGAACCACAAGCTCAATTAGTCTATCAATATTTAGGTTTAGACTCATTTAATGATGATGTCCGTACAGTCGATCAAAATGATCAACATGGTTTACGCGGTCGTTTGGGTATTCGTTTAGCGCATAATAGTGAAGCTAAAGGTTTAAGAACAAATACGATTTATTTTACAGCCAACGTACTTCATGACTTTCTAAAGCAAAGTGATATTAATATTGGTCCAGATACTATCAGTGAAAAGTATAACAATACATGGGGATCTGTTGGAGTAGGTGCACAAGTACCTATAAGCCAACATGGTTATGTTTATGCTGATGGGCGTTATGAGCATTCATTTACATCAGAAAAGCGTGAAACTTATAAAGGAACTTTAGGTCTGAAATTTACTTGGAAGTAGTAATCGATGATTAACCTTTTAAATTTACTCTATGAATAAACTGATATGAAAGGCGATAAAATGAAAAAAATATATATTGTGCTCGCATTCGCACCATTATTTTTAACTGCATGCGCAGGAAATGTAAGCCATCGTTGGTGTCCTCCACTTGAAGTGGTTGCGGAGCCAGCACCTGTTGTGTATGAAACTGAAACAATTCAACTTTCAGCAGATGCATTATTTAAATTCGATAAGGCTAGAATTAATGATTTGTTGCCAAAAGGTAAATTAGAGCTTGATACACTAATTGCTAAATTAAAAAGTCATTATGGTATTGTGAAACAAATTAATATTACAGGGCATACTGATCGTTTAGGATCGGAACAGTATAATTTAAAACTTGGAATGGAGCGCGCTGAAACAATCCGTAGCTATTTGTTAAGCAAAGGGATACAAACTGATTTCAATATTTCAAGCAAAGGGAAGCTTCAACCTGTAACTACCAATTGTACTGATATAAAAGGACGAGAAGCGTTAAAAGCATGTTTGCAACCTGATCGTCGCGTAAGTTTAGATATAATTGGAATAAAAAATAAATAAAAATCTGTAAAAATAAAAAGAGACTAAGGGTTTCTTTTTATTTGTCATAAATCCTTCATTATTCTGTCATAAATATAGTGCATATTATTAAAAATAAGAGTTTTGCTACTTTTTTGATCAATCATGCGAAATATTACAATTAAATGAAACATAGCTGATTGTTGTTTTAAAAATTGGGGAGTTTTATTAAGACTTTGATTTATATGTATTAAATATTTTATCTTGTATGATTTTACAAGATGGACTACAACAAAAAAGTATAAAAACTGACTTTATATGACAATGGTCTGTCATATAATTGTCATAATTAAATTGAACAATAAGGGGATATTCTTATCCTCTTTACTTGCTTGCATGAATTCTAATCAATCTCCAGTTTCAGATTCAGTACAACAATCGGCGAAAATTTCGTCGACTAATGTTCATGTACCAACACCGAAGTATTTTATGCCGGTGTTTTTAACAGTCATTATTTCTACGCTTATTTATATTGGCTTCCAATTGGTGGCTGATTTATCTCATGTACCTGCATTAAGCCTTTATTCAGTAATCTTGCTTGCAACAGCATTATTTATTGCTTTAGGTTTTGAGTTTGTGAATGGTTTCCATGACACAGCCAATGCCGTTGCAACTGTTATTTATACCAATGCATTGTCTGCACCTGTTGCGGTAATGTGGTGTGGTTTCTGTAACTTTCTTGGTGTAATGGTTGCAAGTGGTGCAGTTGCTTACGGTATTATTGCTTTACTTCCTGTAGAACTGATTATGAATGTCGGTTCTGGTGCAGGTTTTGCAATGGTTTTTGCCATGTTAATTGCAGCTATTACTTGGAACTTAGGTACTTGGTATTTTGGTATTCCTGCATCTAGCTCGCATACGCTTATTGGTTCTATTTTAGGTGTAGGTATTATGAACTACATTCTAAATTCAAGCAGTGGCGCATCTGGCGTAGATATGGAGCAAGTATTAAAAGTAGGTAAAGCACTTTTATTTTCTCCATTAATTGGTTTTGCATTTGCAGCTGTGTTGTTCTTGTTGGTTAAAAAAATCTTTAAAAAACAATTAGAATTATTCCAACCACCTGAAGGCAATAAGCCACCACCACCATTAATTCGTGCACTTTTAATTTTCACTTGTACAGGTGTAAGTTTCGCGCACGGTTCAAATGATGGTCAAAAAGGTATGGGTTTAATCATGCTGATTTTGATTGGTTGTGTACCTTTGGCATATTCTTTAAACAAGAATTTAGATCAACAACATATTCAATCTTTCAGTGATTTATCTACACAAGCTGCTGAAGTAATTTATGCAAATCATGCAGATATTACAGATGAAAAAGCGCGTGAAGTATTAACTACATACATTCAAACTAAAGAGTTAACACCTGCTGTTGTACCTGCATTGGCAAGTATTACAGATCATTTGGGTGATCGTGTTGGTCAATACGGTTCTTTAAAAGATGTTCCAGAAACTGAAGTTTCTGCACTTCGTAACGATATGTACTTGAGTGCAACAACATTCAAACGTTTAGATAAAGCAGAAGCTTTACCTGCAATGAATGAATCTCAAGCGAAAGTAGTTGATCAGTACCGTGACAATATGGATTCATTCCTACAATATATTCCTACTTGGGTAAAAGTTGCTGTAGCACTTGCTCTTGGTTTAGGAACTATGGTGGGTTGGAAGCGTATTGTTGTAACTGTTGGTGAGCGTATTGGTAAGCAACATATGACTTATGGTCAAGGTATGTCTGCCGAGCTTGTTGCAATGACGACAATTGCTGCTGCTGATGGTTTTGGTATGCCAGTATCAACAACTCACGTACTTAACTCTGCTGTAGCAGGTACGATGGTTGCCAACAAATCTGGTCTGAACTTCCAAATGGTTCGTACTATTCTTTCAGCTTGGATCTTCACTTTACCTGCAACAATCTGTTTATCAGGTGCGTTGTTCTGGTTATTGTTAAAAGTATTCTAAGTTTAATGAATTTAAAAAAGCTGCCAAAAGGCAGCTTTTTTATTGGGTAATTTTTAGCAGTTTTATAATAGAAACTTAAATCTAAAATAATTAAACGCAGATTACTTGTTTAGATTTTTCTTAAGTGCTTTAGGAAGTTTAGCTTCTGCAAAACCATAAAGCGCTGCTAAAGGTAATGCTGTACGTGCTAAATAAGCAACACGCCAAAGTCCGCCATGGTTAGCACCTTCCATCATTAGTTCTAATGGATGTTCTAATTTCACTTCAGGGTTTGCTACAGATTTAGGATTACGTAAGTCGTGAATCCATAACGCTGCCATAATTGCATTTGTTGTTTCAGGTTTAAATGCTTCCACATCAAATAAGCTTGCACCGTTAAAGGCTGCTTTTAAAAGCGGATTTTTAGTTACAGAATGTGTAGTTGTGGATGGTGCAATATTAATACTGACACGTTGTCCCATATGTCTTGCTAAAGTTGCACGCCATTGTTGAATGCGTTTTGCTAAAGCATAGTTAGGACCTTGTTCAATGACTAAACAGTCTGCAATACCATATTGCTTACCATTTTCAGAGCTATAAAGTTCTGTTGAATTTTCTTTAAACAAATGTTTAAAGCTTAAAGATGATATGGCTTTAGAAAGTGTTTTTTGAAGCTGTGAGCGATCATTAAACTTTGCAGAAGATGCATCTACAATTTCTTTTGGAATTGCATAAACATCGGTTGGGGTACACATAAACATTAAGCTTGTATTGGCTTTATGCGTACTCACAAATTGCATAATTGCATCCATTGCCATAGATACACGTACATGCTTTTCACCATCTAAATATGCAATCGCAGCTAGGTCTAAATCATTTGGTTTTTCAAGTAACCATTGTGCAATTTCAGGTGTTTGCGTTAATAAATTCGCGCCAAGTTTTGTTTTTAATACGGAAATATCTGTATTTGCATCAAGGTTTTCTTGTGATGGAGCATAAAGCGTTGCATTACCGCTTTTAACCGTATTTAAAATTTTGTCCCAAACACGTTCACTTGGTAAATCTACAGCAACAATATTGGCTTTCCATTTAGATAACCAAGTTAAAGGGCCTGCTTCAGATGCAGCGCCAAACAATACCATTGTTCGATCAGATAAATCGAACCATTCAGGATGAGCAATGGCTTCACGTAAAGCATTTGCATGGCTTGGCTCTACAATGCCGTTATTTTCCCAAGTTTGAATTTGAGACAGTAACGCATCACCTTGGAGCTTTTGTCCTTGATAAGGTACATACCATTCAGGAGCAGAAGTATTTTCACCTTTCACAGCAAATGTATGAAGTGAATGATTTGCAAATTGCATAATGTTAGCAAAGCAATGCTTCTGACCATCACGGTAAAATTCAAATGATTGATGGGCTTTATTTAAGCCAAGTTCAGCAATTTTAATCGGGTCATTTATTGTTTTAATACCAGATTCTACAAGTGCCTTGAAATATTGAGGATAAGTTTTACGCCAATTTTTTTCTTTAATAGCTTGTTGAGCAAGACTTGGATTTACTGTTGAAAGTGCTTCAGCAATAATTTCACGCCCAGTTTTTGATGTACTCGGCTTATTGTTTTGTTCTTGAATAGGAAATTGAAGACCATCTAGGATAGGGGACGACATTGCAAAATATCTCGATATTAATGATGTAAATATACAGATGTATACAATATCGCTGTAGCTTTGCTAGACCGTTGGCATTTACTTCCAAAATAATAGGATTATGTTTCAAGTTATATAGATGACGTGAGTTAAAGTCATGCTTTTTGGTGTACAAACTGAAATAATAAATTCATGTGATAATTGTAATGATGGAGTTTATTTTATGAGGTTTAACAGCATGGAATACAAAGGAATACTTAATTTGGTATGTATAAATAATGAACTTAAATTGGTTTGGTTATAATCACGTACAGAAAGTATGTATTTATGTAAAATGTGACAATTGTCACATTGCTTTGAGTGTATAGTGAGTAATAATTAATCTACTGGGTTTTTAGAGTTCACGTAAATGTCACCTATTTATTTATTTACCTCCAAATCTATGGGACTTCCATCGGCAGTATTCACATCTTTCGATTTAGCATCTGATTGGATTAAAAGTAACTATTTAAGCGGTATTTTAATGGAATATCCAGTCGATCAAAGTTGTTATGACTGGGCGATTGAGAGTGGGTATTTTAAAGAAAAGTCAGTTATTGATCGCTCTCCAACTTTCATTGAAAAATTTGTATCTGCATATCAGCAAAACTGGCATTTTGAACATGGTGAAGAACTCTGTCATCAAAATATGCAAGACAAAACTTAAAAGCAAAGAGACGAAAGAATCATCCCTTTGCTTTTAAGTTTGAATACCTATAAATGAATTAAGCTTAGAACGGTAAATTTGAAAGCTTATTTAGAAAATGTGGAATTAAGCGTGGTTCAATAATAATTGTGATGATGACACCGTAAGCTGCACCCCATAAATGTGCGCTGTGGTTAATGTTACTGTTTCCTTTTTTACCTGACCAAATGCTATATACAACATATAACACAGCAAAAATAATGGCAGGAACAGGAATGAAAAATACAAAAATAAGTTTCCACGGTTCAAATAAAATATAAGCAAATAAAACAGCAGAAACGGCACCTGAAGCCCCAAGACTTGCCCATCTATGATCATTTTTATGTTGTAAATAACTTGGAATAATGGCGGCAATTAATCCACCCAAATAAAATAGTACAAAGCCTAAATCGAATAAATACTGACGATAAAAAGTTTCAATAATGCTTCCAAAGAAGAATAAAGTGAACATATTGAAAAGTAAGTGCATTCCATCTGCATGAACAAAACCATGCGTAATAAATCGATCATATTGACCTTTTTGCATAGCAGGTGGCCAAAAAATAAGACGATTCATTAAGTTTTGATTGGAAAATGCCAAGAATGAGATGATCACCGTAATAATAATGATCGTAACAGTATGGTTAAAAGGTAATTCGAACATAGTTAAAGCTAATCAGAAATTATTCTTCGATTGCCCATAATGCCATTAAATTCATTAAAATTTTGAACTTTTATAATTAATCCGACAAATTTAGTTGAATTTTAAAAATTACCCCGCATCTTCAGTTAGAATAGCGACTTCAGCTTGAGGAAATATTGATATGTCGACTGATAACACCAGCACTGCAGTTGCAGAAGAAATTCCAAACTTATTAATTACTCCGACTGCTCAAGAGTATTTAGCGGATTTATTAGCAAAACAAAATACGCCAGGTATTGGTGTGCGTGTGTTTGTGGAAAATCCTGGTACGCCACGTGCTGAATGTTGTATGGCTTATAGTGCTCCTGAAGAAGTGCTTCCTACAGATTACAAACAAGATTACCCAGATTTTCCTGCATATGTAGATGCGCCATCTATTCCATATTTATTAGATGCGGTAATTGATTACAATAAAGACCGTTTTGGTGGCCAGCTTACATTCCGTGCACCAAACTCTAAGGTTCCGCGTGTAGGTCCAGATGCTTCAATGGAAGAGCGTATTACTTATATTTTACAATCTGAAATTAATCCTGGCTTAGCAGGGCATGGTGGTAACTGTGCATTGGTTGAAGTTGTAGAAGATGAAGAGCATGGTTTAACAGCAGTTCTTAAATTTGGCGGTGGTTGCCAAGGTTGTTCAGCAATTGACGTGACATTAAAGCAAGGTGTTGAAACAACATTAAAACAGCATATTCCTGAGTTAGGACGTGTTGTAGATCAAACAGATCATACACAAGCCGATGGTGCTTACTTTAAGTAATTCATAAATATTAAAAAATAACCTCCAAAGTTGGAGGGTATTTTTTAATTAAAACATAAAATAAATAATAATCATTATTAATAAGAGTTGCATTTAGATTTAAATTCACTACAATGCGTTACGAAAAGTTACATATTCTCTCCTCAATTGCATATGAGTTGATTTCAAATGACGCAAAAATTTCTTAAAAATACTTTAGCTGTATCAGTTTTATTTGCATTAAATACAACTGTAGCTGCTAGTGAGCAAGTAACAGAAAAAACAAATACAACGCAATTAGAAAAAATTGTTGTGACTGCAAGTGGTTATGAACAAAATGTTGCGGAAGCTCCAGCTTCGATCTCTGTGATCACGGCTGAAGAAATCGAGAAAAAATCATATAGCAATGTGACAGATGTGTTGAAAAACGTTCCAGGGATTTTTGTACAGGGAGGGGGGAGTAATCAGTCTGTTTCTATTCGTGGTATGTCACCTTCATACACATTATATTTAGTTGATGGAAAGCCTATGAATGATGGCGGTCAATTAACAACAAATGGTGGAATATCGGGAGCTTCGGTTAATTTTTTGCCTCCAGTAGAAGCAATTGAACGTATTGAAGTGATTCGTGGTGCGGCATCATCGTTATATGGTTCAGATGCAATGGGAGGTGTAATTAATATCATTACCAAGAAGCATCAGGATAAAATGACGGGTGGTATTCGAACTGAATATGTGCATCCTGATAGTTCAAATGAAGTTAATAATGGTGAATTTAATACAAGTTTATATCTCAATACACCATTGATTGATAAGTTATTATCTTTACAAGTGACAGTAGGGTTTCAAAATATTAATGAAAGTGATTTACAAGTAAATACAGCAGAAGCGGGTGAAAGTGATCCTGAATTTAAGAAAAAAGATTTGGGAACAAAGTTTATTTTCACACCAAATGAAAATAATACGCTTATAGCTGAATATTCAAACACGTCACAAGAACGAACTCATACTTCAGGAAAAAGCTACCCAACTACTACAGCATCAACTTATACGAAGCTTGTGCGAGATATTTATAGCTTAACTCATGCTGGAAAATATGACCAATTACAACTAGATTCTTATATTCAATACAATAAAGATGATAATACGACAAGTACGGGGCGAAACGTTACTGTTGGTAAGGATTCGCAAAATAAAGATATTGTAGTACCGAATCCAGGTGGTATTGAGTTTGAGACTCTTACGCTTAATACTCAAGGATCGTATTTCTTTGAAAATAATAATTTAACTGTTGGTGCTAACTATAAAAAAGAAACTTTAACAGATGCATCTACAAATGCGAATCCATTAAAAGCAGGAACTGTGACAGAAATGGATCGTTATCAATGGGCTGTTTTTGCAGAGGATACTTGGAAACCGACCAGTAATTTAGCCTTAACTTTAAGTGGGCGTTACGACTATAACGAGTTTTTTAGTGGTCATTTTAGTCCAAAGCTTTATGCTGTTTACAATGCAACGGATAAAGTTATTGTTAAGGGTGGTGTAATTTCGGGATATAAAGCTCCATCATTACGTTCGGCAGCTTCAGATTTTACTTTAGGTTCAATGGGGGGAGCTATTATTGGTAATCCTGATTTGAAACCTGAAAAAAGCGTAACATATGAAGGTGGTTTTGCATTTACTGATGATGATTTAGGTTTGCAAACCAACCTAATGTTTTTCAAAACAGACTTTAAAGACAAATTAACTAATACGGCTCGAGATCCATTAAGTCAACAAGAAGGTAGTAGTTGGTACGATGAATATCCTGACTTACCTTATATTTCTACAGGTTATAGATTCCAATACAACGTTGATGAAGTGGTTTTAAAAGGAATTGAGTTCACTACGGATTACAGCATCACGGATTACTTAAAATTTAAGCAATCATATACATATACAGACAGTGAGCAAAAATCGGGTGATTTGAAAGGTTATTCGCTTAACGCTATTCCGAAGCATATGTTTAATGCAGGTTTGGATTGGGATATCAATGATCAGTTCTCAGTGTGGACTCAATTAAACTATAGAGGTGATACTGAATCACATAGCTATAATGCAAGAACAAATTTAGTGACAACAACAGAAACGAAATCATACACCTTTGTGGATGTTGGTGGTTTGTATAAATATGATGACCAACTTGAATTTGCCGCTGGTATATATAACGTAGCAAATAAAAATGTGCAGGATGATGGCAATGCATGGGTACTAGATGGTCGTCGTTATAGCTTCGCAATCAATTTTAAATTCTAAATAGTGTGAATTGAGGGCTTAAAGCCCTCAATTTATTTGTTCACTTTGCATTAAAAACGTCTTTAGGTTTAGCATGAATAAGCAAGATGGTTATATTTTAGATACGACATATCCCGTATATTTTTATAAAGAAATGCAACCAATTTGGTTAAAAACTATCTTTGATGTCATGGGGCTAAAAACGGTTGAATTAGATAAATCTTTTTCTTATTTAGAGCTTGGTTGTGCAAAAGGAATTAATTTAATTATTGCAGCATTACATTATCCCCAAGGCAAATTTGTGGGAATTGATTTTAATCAAGAGCATATCCAATCGGCTAAAAAACTGGTACAGCTTCTAGACTTAAAAAATATAGAATTTATTGAAACAGATTTTGAAACATTCTTAGCAACGAATATCCAAAAATATGATTTTATTGTGAATCATGGGACATTCTCTTGGGTGTCTTCAACACAACAGCAAAATATTTTAGAAATTGCATCTAAGTACCTTAATGATTTAGGTGTCTTTTATTTACATTACATGTGTTATCCAGGTTCAACTGAATTACAACCTATTCAAAAATTATTAAATTTGGTTGATCAAAAAAATGGCATGAGTTCTTTAGATGGCATTTACAAAGGTAAAGAGCTCTTTACTCAATTACGAGATGCGGGGGCCTTTATTGATTATCCAAAAATTCAACAAATACAAAAAACGCTTGAGCAAAATGATGAATATTTAGCACATGAGTTTTTAACAAATCATTGGCAGCCATTTTATAGTGTTGATGTTCATGAGCGTGTATTTGATGTAACTAAAATGGCATTTATTGGCAGTGCAAATCCTTGCGATAACATTGAAAATATTAGTATTCCTTCAAAATTGCATCAAATCTTAAAAGATACAAAAGATCCTGCATTGAAGGAGTATCTAAAAGATATTGCAAGAAACTCTAAGCAAAGATCCGATATTTTTCAGAAAAATCCTAAAAGGGTAACAACTGAAAAACAGTTAAATATTTTAAACTCAATAACATTTAAAGTAATTCGTGATTATGATAAACATCAAAAAATTGTGTTTAAAACCCCTATAGGGAATATTCAAGCGCATGATAATGTTGTTTATCCATTATTAGATCTGCTAAAGCATAACCATTGTAGTCTTAGTGACTTATCTAAATTAGTCCCATTTCAAAACAACTTATATTTTTTAATAGAAACAATATTTTTATTGATGAATGAAGGGTTTATACATCCTTTTAAGAATGATATGGGGGCGGTAAATAATTTAAAAATAACAAGTTTTAATAATTTTATGCAAGATAGTAATATGCATTTAAGATTATCGAAATACTGTGTGGTTAATGTTTAAAAGGATATAAATAAAGAATATTTAAGTTATTTACAAAACCGCTCCGGCGGTTTTTTTTATATTTGAAAATATATTCAGGATGTAAATCTTGTAACTGTATTAGAGAGTCCTGTTAATTTAATGTTAGTCGTAATGATAATGATTTGCGTTAATTTTACATAGAGCTATAAAATCCACCAACTTTTTAATATTTCTTAACAGTTGGTGGGTCTAATGCAACACAATTTTAGTAAAACAATATTAGCAAGTTTGATATTAAGTAGTCTTACAGGTGTAGTTTATGCAGAAAAGAATAATGAAAAAAGTGCTGTAAATACTGAAACTGCAAAATTAGAAACGATAGTTGTGTCCGCAAGTGGGTTTGAGCAGAATATTAAAAAAGCAGCTGCAACTATTTCAGTATTATCACAAGAAGATATCAATAAAAAAGCATATCGTGATGTAACTGATGCACTTAAAGATGTACCTGGCGTAGTTGTAACAGGTGGCGGTAGTTCAAGTGATATTAGTATTCGTGGTATGGGCAGTGCTTATACGGTCATTATGATTGATGGTAAAAAAGTAAATACACGTTCAGTCCGTCCAAATAGTGATAATTCTGGCATTGAGCAGGGTTGGTTGCCAGGTATTGAATCTATTGAGCGAATTGAGGTAATTCGTGGTCCAATGTCTGGACTTTATGGTTCAGATGCAATGGGCGGTGTAATTAACATCATTACTAAAAAATCTGCGACAGAATGGTCTGGTGCTGTAAAAGTAGATACAACATTACAAGAAAATTCAGACTCCGGAAATATTCATCAAACGAATGCTTATGTTTCAGGACCATTAATTAAAGATTTATTATCTTTAAAAGCCAACGCTACGTATTCGAAGCGTGAAGAAGATAATATTATTGGAGGTTATAAAGAACAAAAAATGCGTGCAGGTGGCGCAACATTAACCTTAACGCCAAATGATAAACATGCAATTGATTTTGACTTTAAGCGTTCTATTCAAAATCGTAATGGTAGTGTTGGAAAAACCATCGAAAATAAACCAAATAAAAAAGGTGAATATCCAACAGATTCATTAACAGATTACTATCGTACCGAATACAGTATTTCACATAGAGGTGAAGTGGGGGCTGTTAAAACAAATTCCTATATTCAGCGTGAAGAAAATGAAAATCCTTCAAGACAAATGAAAGCAACAAACACAACGTTCAATACCAATAATCAGTTCCAATTAGGTTCACATGATATTAGTTTTGGGGGAATGTATTTAAAAGAAGAGCTAAATGATGAAGGTAATCAATTAGAAGTAAATGGAAAAGTTCTTTCAAAATTAGATCGTTATAGCTGGGCTTTATTTGCAGAAGATAACTGGAGAATTGCAGATCCATTTGTTTTAACAACATCACTTCGTTTAGATAAAGATGAGAAATTTGGAGATCATTTAAGTCCTAAAGTTTATGGCGTTTGGACTTTAAATGATGAGTGGATTGTGAAAGGTGGTGTGTCTACAGGTTATAAAACGCCGGCTTTACGTGCAACAGTTGCAGAGTGGGGGCAAGTAACTGGTGGTGGTCAAAGTAATGGTGTAATTGTTGGTAATCCAGATTTGAAACCTGAGAAAAGTATTAACTATGAAGTATCGGCAAATTGGGATAATAACGCGAATTTAAATGCAGGAATTACTGTATTTAATAGTGAATTTAAAGATAAAATTACAGAAATTCGTGTATGTAATGGTGATTCAGGTTCGGCAGGTTGCCCTTGGTTAGGTGAGAATTTTGATTTTGTAAGCCTGCGTGAAAACGTAGATAAAGCCAATATGCGTGGTGTTGAAACGACATTTGGCTGGCAAATAAATGATTCTGTTAAGTTAAATGCGAATTATACATTTACAGACACAGAGCAAAAAAGTGGTGTAAATAAAGGCAAGCCACTGAATGAAATGCCAAAGCATATGTTTAATACCACTGTAGATTGGCAAGCAACAGATACAGTAGGTACTTGGACTCGTGTGAATTATCGTAGTGAAACGTCTGATTATTTAAGTCGTACTTCTATGGCTAAAGGCAAACCTGCTTATACAATGGTAGATGTTGGTTTAAACTACAAGCCTACAGATAAAATTCAAGTAAATGCAGGCGTTTATAACTTATTCGATAAGAAAATTGATACCGATACATATAATTATGTATTAGATGGTCGTCGTTATAATTTAGGGTTAACTTATAAGTTCTAATTTATAGACTACAAATACTAAAAAGCCTCCAATAGGAGGCTTTTTTTATTTCGTTAGAATTTTTTGAGCTTGCTCAGAATAATAAAATTTTTCCAAATAAAAGCGAGCGCGAGTTTTTAAATGTTCAGTAGAAACCATTTTTTGAATAATGGGCGCTAATAAATTTTGCAATTCATTTTGAACTAAGGCTTCATCAATATTTAAATCACGTAATAATAAATCTAAAGAGCGTTCTTGATTGCGTACATACCATGCATAAATACCATCATGAACTTGCTGTTTTAAATAGTTTGTTTGGCGAATGAAATCCCAAATTTCATGTCCCATTTCTACAGTTTTTGGTAAATCTTGCGTTTCAATATAGTTTTTTAAAACAGATAAAGGCTTGTCTTTAATTTTATGCCATAAATTTGCTTGGAAATGGTAAAGTTTATTGTCATCAAAATGATTATTTAAAACCTGTTCACTCATTTGGCTGAACTTTTGAATATTCTTTTGCAAATAGTTATTTATGGTGTTTTCTAAATTGGAATCGGTCACTGTTTCTAATACAGATTTTCCAATTTTCATAAAGCTTGAAACACCAGGAACGCTTTTCACCATTGCAGAATTATCTAAATAATCTTGAATAGAATGTTGAATAAGCTGTGTCACCATTGCAGAAAAGGCTTGGTTGTTTACAACGGTTTTGATTAGGCGCTCTCTGTGACCACTTTTACTTGCAACATATTGTGCAATTTTATCTACTGTTAAAACAGGAATAGCATCTGCAATTTTAGTTGTTTCATTAATAGGGTGTACCAAAGCAAAGCGAATATGTTCAGCAATTTGTTCAATTAAAAATGCGCTTGCAGGCGTTGCTAAAACTTGTGTTTGAATGAGCTGATTAATTTGTTCAAATGTCCAAATATCTTGAAGTTTTTGTTTTCTAAACCAATGGTGAAAATGCAAAAACTCATCTTCAATTGTTTTAGCTTGAGAAAATTCATGTTCTAAAAATTCGAGATGAGCTTCTATGAGTTGCTCAATCATTGGGTTTTTTTGCATAAAAATTCTAAAAGCCTAGTTGAAAGATATTAGTTTATCAGCAAGTGGATTCTTTAGGTCCTGTGTCTTTGAAAGGAATGGTAAATAATGTTGAGCAACTAGCTTTTCAGCTTCAATAATTGGCATATGTCCGACATTATTTAAAATAATTGGTTTTTCTGAGCGTTTTAAAAGTTGATGTAATTCGCTAGCAACTTCATAATTAATAATTTGATCTTGCTTGCCCCACATAATGAGAGTAGGGGCTTCAACATTACGTGTTAGCTGTGCAAAAGTATCGGGCGTGTAAATTCGGTTAAGTTTAACAATTTGGTCAATTGCTTGATTTGTTTTTGCTGATCTGGAAATTAAAATTTGTTCTTGTGCTTCTTTAAGCTCGGAAGGAACTTTAGGTGGTTTGGTCATTAATTTATGAATGACTTGTTCAAAATCACCTTGTTTATAAACAAGTAAATTTTTAAGCGTTTTCGGATCTTTGGCATAACGAGTATTTGCCTGTTTATAGATTCCTGCACTACTAAGTAAAAAAAGGCTTTGTGTATCAAATGGATATTGTGATGCATAAACTGTAGCAACAGAACCACCTAGTGAATGACCTGCAATATGGAGGTCTTTATCTATATGAATGCTTTGTGCAAAGTTTCTAAGTTCTGAGGTAATGTTCGGAATAGACATATCAAAACTTTTGGGAAATGTTGTGTCGCCATTTGTAGGTAAATCTGGAGCAATGACATGGTAGTGCGGTGTTAAGTAATGTGCGACACGGTTCCAGTGATCCCGAGTTCCTGCTAAACCATGAATAAGTAAAACTGTAGGCTTAGAAATATCACCACCTTCATTATATGTCCAAACAATATCACCCACTTTTAGCGTTTTTGTTTTAAGTCCTGCTTTTGATCGTTCTTGTTTTAAATAATTTTGTAAAATATTGGCTTCGTTGTTTTTTGTATCTTTTAATTTGTCTGCATAAGAAAAATTTGAACAAAATACAGCCAGACTAATACAAACTGCATGTCTTAATTTGAAGAATTGAATATTTATTTGTTCCATTTTTGAGCCCCAAATTTTGCATTCTTACAAATGTACTAAAATATTAGATTTATGTTTTGCCTATAAAACAGCATTAAAATTATTCAATCTATTTGATTCTATTATAAATAATTTAATCCGACTGTCATCCTTTGTTTTTGTAAGATTCAATTAAAGCTGAAATTAAAATGTGAGAAGTGTCATGTAAAGTTCACTTTTAATTTATTCATTCAAACTTATAAAAAATAAGCAGCTATTATTTTTTGCAAGTGACAATCAAAAAACATGAGATTAAACTATGACAACTTAAAAGGTCGGTGGTAGAAATAATGCTAACAGCAGCAGAAGCTTTAGATCGTTTAAAAAAAGGAAATTTGCGTTTCGTTCAAGGTGAAACGAGTCATCCTAAGCTTTTGACACATCAAGAACGTGCAGAAATGGCAGGAAATCAAGAGCCATTCGCAATTATTTTAGGTTGTTCTGACTCTCGTGTACCCGCAGAAATGGTGTTTGATCAGGGGTTGGGGGATCTATTTGTTATTCGTGTTGCTGGTAATATCGTAGCGCCATCTCAAGTGGGTAGCGTTGAATTTGCAGCAGATAGTTTTGGTTGTCCAATTGTTGTGGTTTTAGGTCATACACATTGTGGTGCGATTCATTCAACAATTGATGTACTTATGAATCCAGAACAATCATCTTCTGCAAACTTAATGTCGATTGTAAATCGTGTTCGTCCATCCGTTGAAATTTTAATGCAGACCGAATTGAAAGATGATTTAGAAAAACTTTCACAACATGCCGTTCGTTCAAATGTATTTGCTTCCGTAAATCAACTTCGTCATGGTTCTGCCGTACTTGAGAATTTAATTGGTCAAGGCAAGTTAAAAGTTGTAGGCGCAGAATACTCATTAGAAACGGGAGAAGTAACTTTCTACGATTTCTAAAAATTATAAATAAATAGTAATAATAAAAGGCGCTTTATAAGGCGCCTTTTATATATGGGTATGCATTGTTTAATAAAATAGGTTGTGCTTTAGCATTCGGATGAATTTGGTCTTTTTGCATTAAGCTTTTATTACCTGCAACATCTTTTAAAAAGAAAGGCATTAATTTAATTTTATATTGATTACTTACAACTTTATAAGAATTTTCAAATGCTTGTTGATATGCAGAGCCATAATTTGGTGGAATTTTCATTCCAAATAAAATGACTTTGGCATTCGATTTTTGGCTTAAGTTTACAAGTTGTGCCAAATTCTTTTGAATGAGCTGCGGTGGTTGTCCACGTAAACCATCATTTCCACCCAGTTCAATTACAACAATATTGGGTTTATGTGTTGTTAATAATTTAGGTAATCTTGCTAAAGCACCGCTAGTTGTTTCACCGCTAACACTTGCATTGACCACTTTATGTTTTTTGGGATATTGTTGCTCAAGACGTTTTTTGAGTAAATTAACCCAGCCTTGTTCAACTTGAACACCATAACCAGCACTCAAACTATCTCCAACGATCATAATCGTTTTTGCTGAAACATACATGGGCAAGATGCTGAAGCACACCAAACAGATATACGCCAATACACGATTTTTAGAATTGCGACTTTGCATACAGGGACAATATGACCGATTTCACCAAGAATAATTCCATCATGCCACAAGCAATTATTTCTGCACAACAATTGAGTCAGAAGATACAACTTGCACATAAAGAGTTAAGTATTTTTGAAAATCTTAATTTAGAAATAAAACAAGGTGAGCAAGTTGCAATTACAGGGCGTTCAGGTTCTGGTAAGTCAACACTATTGGGTATTTTAGCTACTTTGGATCAGGCAAGTTCAGGTCAGCTTATTGTATGTGGTGAGCAAATTCAGACCTTAAATGAAGAGCAACGTGCTTTAGTTCGTTTAAAAAATATTGGTTTTGTTTTTCAATCTTTTCAGCTATTACCTCATTTAACAGCGCTTGAAAATGTGATGTTACCTTTAAGATTAAAACCTGACTTTAACTATAGTCACGCTGAAAACAAAGCATTAGCACTATTAAAAAGAGTAGGCTTAGAGCGTCAAGCAACACAAACACCTAAAGTTTTATCGGGTGGTGAACAGCAGCGTGTTGCAATTGCTCGAGCATTAATTAGTGATCCAAAAATTATTTTTGCAGATGAGCCAACAGGCAATTTAGATGGTGAAACTGCAAAAGAAATTGAACAATTACTTTTTGAATTAAATAAAGAAATTGGAACAACTTTGGTTTTGGTTACACATGATGTTCAGCTTGCAGAACAATGCCAAAAACATTATGAATTATTGAATGGTCAGCTTGTAGATCGAACTCAGGAAGCATAAAAATGAATGCTCTTTTTCGACCTTTATTTATTCAAAGTTTTAAAAGTTCAGGAATCTATCTGCTTATTATTGCTTTAATTTTAGCAATAAGCGCAACTACAGCTTTAAAGTTTAGTAATGAACAAATTCAAGATGCTGTTGCTTTACAGGCGGCCGAAATGCTCGCAGCAGATTTGGTCATTACCGATAATTATCCTATAGAAAATAAATGGCGTGAAGAAGCGAAAAAACTGAATTTACAGCAGTCTAATGCGACAGTTTTTGGTTCTATGGCATTTACCAATGATCAATTTGTGATGGTGAATGTAAAGGCAATAGATGATGCCTTTCCTTTACGTGGTGAGTTAAAAGTCAAAGAAAATGCATCTGAGAAAATAAAGTCAGGTGAGGTTTGGCTAAGTTCACGAGCAATGGATTTACTGAAAGTAAAAGGTGGAGACACACTTAATATTGCAGATGGGCAATTTAAAGTGGGTGCTGAAATTGAACATGATTCGAATCAAGAGCTTGGTTTTTCTGCATTTTCGCCAACTGTCATTATTTCACAAGCAGATATAGCAAAAACCAATGCCATTCAAACAGGAAGTCGAATTGAGCATCGCTTGTTACTTTCTGGCGATGCAAAAAATACTAAAAAGTTTGAGCAAACTTTTAAAGCAATTGTAAAGCCAAATAAAAATGACACAACTGCCGATAATGCAAATGCGGATGAGCAAAATAGTTTAAGGCTCTGTAATGCAAGTGAAGGTAATACTCGCTTGATGAAACCAATTGCAAATTTAGATACCTTCTTACAACTTGCTAATATTTTAACAATTTTATTGTGTGGTATTGCAATTGCGCTTACAAGTCAGCGTTATGTGCAGCAAAATCAATATCATATTGCTTTACTTCGTTGTATTGGCTCCACAAAAAAACAAATTTTAACTGCGTATTTAAGTTTGCTTGCTGTTGTTTTGGCTATTTCTATTGTGGTTGGATGCGTTGTTGGGTTGGCACTTGGCTATGTTTTATTACAGCTTATGCTACAGCTTATCCCACATATTGAATTGCAATTTTCAGCACTTGATATGTTGTTAGGACCTTTACCAATAGCTATGCTGACAAGTGCAGTTGTACTTTTAGGATTTGTTGTTCCTAGTCTTATGCAATTATTAAATACACCGCCTATTCGTGTGATTCGTCAACAAGAAAAATCTGTGAAATCTATGCTTTGGATGTTACTCACAGGCACATTAGGTTTAGTTATTTTTAGCGTAGTTTTAACTGAAAATTTAGTATTAACGCTGTGGGTAATTGGCGCAATTATTGTATTGTGCGCTGTTTTATATGCATGTATTTGGGCGGTTCTTAAATTTATTCAAAGCTTGAAATGGAAAGTTTCGGCTTATGTGCGTGTACCATATCAATCTGCATTTCAAATTACTGCTTTAGCTTTAGGGTTAAGTTTAATTACAGTTTTAGCTGTGTTAAGAACAGATTTGTTAGATCGTTGGCAGCAACAATTGCCAGAAGGAACACCCAACCAATTTGTATATGGTTTACCACCATTTGATATGCCTGAACTAAAAAAACAGTTAGATGAAAATCAATGGAAAAGTACGCCTTTATATCCAAATATTCGTGGCAGATTAGTTGCTAAAAATGATCAACCTTTTGCTCAAGAATTAGTTAAGCAAAACAACTCTTTGCGCCGTGAACTTAATTTAACGCAATCAGAGCAATACCCTACAGACAATATAATTGTAGAGGGAAGTGCAAAATTTACGGCTAAAAATGAAGTTTCTGTAGAAGCTAAAACCGCAAAAGAGTTAGGTATTCATATTGGCGATAAACTCACATTTAGCTTGCCTGATGGCTTATTAGAAGCCAAGGTGATTAACCTACGAACCGTTGAGTGGGAAAGTTTTAGTCCTAATTTTTTCTTTATATTTTCACCACAAACTATGGATGAAAATGCAGGAAGTTATTTAGGAAGTTTCTATGTTCCTGAGCAAGATAAGCCCAAATTAATTGAAACAATTCAGCAATTTTCCAATACGGTGTTTATTGATATCAGCCTTATATTGGATGAAGTAAAACGCATTGTGAGCGTGTTGGTTCAAATTATAAGTTTACTTGCGATATTGGTGAGTGTTTCGGGAATTTTAGTGTTGATTGCATGTTTGAACTTACTGATGGAAGAACGAAAACGTGAAGTTGCATTATTACGTTCTTTTGGTGGTTCTAAGCAAAAACTTAAGCAAATGATGACCTTTGAAATTGGATTTATGGGCTTGGTTGCAGGTATTGTTGCGTGTTTATTTGCTGAAGTAATTAGTGCAATTGCTAGTTATAAAATGGATTTAATGATGCAAATGCATTGGGAAATTTGGTTGATTTTACCTTTAAGTATGACGTTGCTTTGTGCGCTGATCGGACGTTACAGATTAAGTTATTTATCTGAAATTCCACCATTACAAAGTTTAAGAGAGATGAATCAATAAGAGATTCATCTTCATTTTATGTTTTAGCTTGGAGCATTTAATTCGTTAAATGCTCAAGTAATGCTTGCCAAAGTGGTGAAATGTATTCTACTTGAGCTAAGCAGTATTGGTAGCTGAAATAACAAAGAACGCTACCTAGAACAATGCCAAACCATGTGAATAGCTTACTTTTATTAAATTTCTGTCCAAAGTACCAAATAGAAGTAAGCAATAAGCCCATCAACATTCCACCAATATGAGCGGCATTATTAATACCTGAAATCATAAAGCCCATACTTAAGTTAATTGCCATCACAATAATGAGGGTCTTTTTATCTAGAATAAATTTTTGACGTGCTAATGGCGGTAATATTGCTAAAAGCGTTAAAGATGCACCTAAGCCCATTACAGCACCTGAAGCACCAGCGCCTACACGAGGCAGTAGTTCAGGAATCATTGCATTAGAACTAAGTAGGGTATAGCTGTCTTGAATAGAGATATATCCACTTAATAAACTGCCTGAAAGCCCTGCTAAAATGTACAATCCTAAAAAATACCAACGCCCAAAAAGCTGCTCAACCACACTGCCAAAAATATATAAAGCCCACATATTGAGCATGAGGTGAATTAGCCCAAAGTGGAAAAACATACTACTAAATAAACGAAATGGTTCTGCTAAAAAAGTTAATGGTGCATAATCTGCACCCCACCGAATTGCATCAGCAGAACTTGGATTTGAAACATCCATACCTGTAATCACTTGCCATGAAAACAAAGCAACATTAATGGCAATAATGACGGCAGTAAGCCACCACAGATGGATTTCAACTTTTGTGTGAATAATTGGTGGATTTTGATTGGACATATGATTTTTGAGATATGATTAATTATGATAACAATGAAAATAAGCTTTTTAGAAAAGCTTATAAGTTCTAAGATAACACGAAAAAATTCGACAGGGGTACGACTCTAAAGTGAAAGCCTTTATTCTGCGTATATTGATGCTACTGATTAGCCTTGTACTCATTATCCAATTATGGATTTTTGCAAGTCTGGCTTGGTGGCGTACGAATCCTGTAAATACAACAATGTTTATGCGTATAGATTATTTTTCTGATATGTCGACGCCGATTAAACATGAATGGCGTGATTATGACCAAATTAGCGACTATTTAAAGCATGCTGTTGTTGCTGCAGAAGATGGTAAATTCATGAGCCATAATGGTTTTGACTGGGATGGAATGCGAGTTGCTTTAGAGCGCAATAAAGACAAAGGAAAACTAGTTGCAGGCGGTTCAACTATTTCACAGCAATTGGCAAAAAATCTATTTTTATATAACAAACGATCTTTCATTCGAAAAGGGCAAGAAGCCGTTATTACTTGGATGATGGAGCGAATGTGGTCGAAAGAACGTATTTTAGAAGTGTATTTAAACTCCGTGGAATTTGGTGAAAATATTTACGGAATTGAAGCTGCAACACAATATTATTTTGGAAAATCCTCAAAAAGCTTAAGCCGTGAGCAAGCCATTTTCTTGGCAGCGATTTTACCTAATCCTAAGTATTTTCAAGATAGACGGCACGACAGCAAGTTGAAATATCGTAAGCGTATGATTCAAAAGTATATGCACTATAGTCAAATTCCATAAGGTGCACATGTTATAAGCAGTTAATAAAAAGTCCACATTAATTGGGCTTTTTTTATGAAATTGTCACAATTTTGAAGCATACTTATAGGTATGGGCATACTTAAAAAAATGATGGTGATTTATGAATACAGCTGTTAATGAAACTCCAACACAAATTGAATACGCATATAACGACCGTTATATTAACCGTGAATTATCAATTTTAGATTTTCATTTACGTGTATTGGAGCAAGCAGTAGATCCACTTCATCCATTGCTTGAACGTATGAATTTCTTGCTTATTTTTTCTCGCAATTTAGATGAATTTTTTGAAATTCGTGTTGCGGGAATGATGGAAGAACTTGATTTAGGTAATGAAAGTCATAGCCCAGATGGTTTAACGCCTAAGCAGGTTTTAGAAAAAATTTCTAAAACGACGCATGAAGCGATTGAACGTCAATATCGTATTTTAAATGAAGAAATTTTGCCTAAATTACGTGAAGAAGATATTTGCTTCTTACGCCGTGGCGAATTAACACCTGCACAATCTGCATGGGTTAAAAAATACTTCCAAGAACAAGTTGCTCCTGTATTAACGCCAATTAGCTTAGACCCTGCACATCCATTTCCACGGTTAGTGAACAAGTCACTTAATTTTATTGTTACTTTGGAAGGTAAAGACGCATTTGGTCGTCAAATCGATTTAGCCGTTGTTCCTGCACCACGCTCATTGCCACGCGTTGTACGCTTACCAGATGAATTAACAGATGGTAAAGAGCATCATGTTATGCTGTCTGCAATTATCCATGAACATGTTTCAGACTTGTTCCCAGGTATGACAGCAACGGGTTGTTACCAATTCCGCGTAACACGTAATGCAGATTTAGCATTAAATGAAGATGTTGAAGATTTAGCAAAAGCTTTAAAAGGTGAGTTAAATTCACGTCGTTTTGGTCGTGCAGTTCGTTTAGAAGTGACGCAAAACTGCCCAAAAAATATTTATGAATATTTATTAGATGAATTTGATTTACACGAATCTCAACTTTATAAAGTACATGGACCTGTAAATCTTGCACGCTTGCTTACAAACTTTAAGCGTCCACATTTACGTTACGATTCACACACGCCAATTATTCCTAAAGTACTAAAAAAATCTGAAAACATTTTTAGTGCAATGCAAAAGCAAGATATTTTGCTTCATCATCCATTTGAATCTTTTGCTCCTGTTATTAACTTATTACGTGAAGCTGCACGTGATCCACAGGTTTTAGCAATTAAGCAAACCTTATACCGTAGTGGTCCAGACTCTGAAATTGTTCAGGTGCTTGCAGAAGCAGCACGCAATGGTAAAGAAGTTACAGCCGTTATTGAGCTTCGTGCACGTTTTGATGAAGAATCAAATATTGAAGTAGCTAATGTATTGCAAGAAGCGGGCGCTGTTGTTGTATATGGCATTGTGGGCTATAAAACACATGCCAAAATGATTTTGGTTATACGCCGTGAAAACAATAAACTTGTGCGCTATGTGCATTTAGGCACAGGAAATTATCACGCAGGAAATGCTCGTATTTATACAGACTACGGCTTACTTACAACAGATAAAGAGCTGTGTGAGGATGTACATCGTGTATTCCAAGAATTAACAGGAATGGGCAAAATGGCGAAGCTGAAAAAGCTTTTACATGCGCCATTTACGCTTCATGCTCAATTGCTCAATTTCATTGATGATGAAATTGCCAATGCAAAAGCAGGAAAACCTGCGCAAATTATTGTCAAAGTGAATGCTTTAACTGAAGTTCAGCTTATCAATAAATTGTACGAAGCTTCTCAAGCAGGTGTGCAAATTGATCTGATTATTCGTTCAATTTGTTGCTTGCGTCCTGGTTTACCAGGTTTGTCTGAGAATATTCGTGTGCGTTCAATTGTGGGGCGTTTCTTAGAACATACACGTGTTTATTATTTCAGTAATAATGGTGATGCACGTATTTATTGTTCAAGTGCAGATTGGATGGATCGTAACTTATTTAATCGTGTTGAAGCGTGTTTCCCAATTGTAGATCCAGCATTGAAAAAACGTATTTATCAACAAGGTTTACTGACGTATTTAAAAGATAATCAACAAGCTTGGTTACTGCAAAGTGATGGAGCTTGGTTACGTGCGAGCGTTGAAGCAGGTAAGGAATTACACAATTCACAGCGTTTATTACTTGCTGAGATTAAATAATCTTTAAAGTGTAAAATAAAAAAAGGAGTCAATATGACTCCTTTTTTTAATAAGCTAAATAAATTACTGCAAGTTTTGTGTGATTTTTTGCAGAATTTGTAAAAGAACATCAAATTCACTTTGAAGTGGTGTGCTTTTACGTGTAACCAAAGCCAATGTACGGCTAGGTGCAGCATCAATTGATTTCACTATTAAATCTGGATTTGCTTTCACCATATTGGTGTGAATGGCAATTTCAGGAAGTAAAGTAAAGCCAAGGTTCGCAGAAATCATTTCTACAAGCGTAGGAAGAGAGCTTGCTTTTAAACGATGATCATTTTTACGTTCGCCAATTGGGCAAGCGCTTAATGCATGATCACGTAAACAATGACCTTCTTCAAGCAACATTAAGCGAGATAGATCAAGCTGATCTAGCGTTTTCGCATTTGCCGCGTTTTGGTCAGATTTATGATAAACCAAACATAAATTTTCACGTGTAATTTCAGAAACTTTTAAGCTACGAGTATCGAAAGGAAGAGCAAGAACAACCATATCTAGATTGCCATATTCTAACTTTTCTACAATTTTTTCACTTTGAGCTTCGTGGAAATGTAATTGAATTTTAGGCAGTTGCTTATGCACTTCATCTAACAGTTGCGCCAAAATAAATGGTGCAATTGTTGGAATAACGCCAAGATGTAAATCACCAGTAAGTGGTTCACTCATTTCACGACTTAAACGCATTAAATCTTGAGCATCGGCCAATAGAACACGAGCTCGTGCAACAACTTGTTCACCCAAAGGAGTTAAGCGTACGTTTTGGCGATCACGTTCAACGAGTACGCCACCCAATAATCGCTCTAACTCCATGATACCGCCCGACAAAGTCGATTGGGTTACAAATGAGCGGCGTGCGGCTTCTGTGAAGTGCAGCGTTTCAGACAGTGTAACTAGATATGACAGCTGTCTTAGGGATGGTAATGCAGCCATAGTGTCCTAATTTTTCGATTTAAAGTGATGTACAAATAGTCCGCTAAGATAAGGAATAAAGTGCGGAGGGACATCATGCCCCATTCCTTCAATTAATTCAAACTTAGCACCTGGTATTGCTTTTGCAACAGCTTTACCATGCCCAGGAGGCAATAAGCGATCGCAAGAGCCATGAACAACAAGGGTTGGCTTTTGAATCTGTTTATTTAAATGTAACAATGATCCTGTACATAATATTGCTAAAAACTGTTGAAGTACACCCGTTGGGTAATAACTTCGACGATATAGTTTCTTCGCTGTTTGAATGACTTCCAGTTGATTGACAAAGCCCGGAGATCCAATGGTTTTGAGCACATGAATACTATGATCAATAATACCATTTTCATCTGCTGATTCTGGCTTGGCAATTAAACTTAAAAGTTGTTTTGGGTAAGGTAAAGGTAAAAAAGGTTTATTATTACTGGTAAAGAGTAAGCCAAGACTTTGTACTTTTTCTGGATAATTTGATGCAAGAATTTGTGCAATCATACCGCCCATAGAAGCGCCAATCACATGAGCTTTTTCTAGACCAAGTTGATCAATTAACAAGGCAGCATCTTCAGCCATATCATATAGGCTATAAGGCGCTCCCTGATTTTGTAAGCCAACAGAAAAGCGACCCATCATTTTTATGGTATTTAGTTTTGGTCCTTTGTTTCGTATTTTACTAGATAATCCTATATCTCGATTATCATAACGTATCACACGAAAGCCTTGATCAATAAGTGTTTTACAAAAAAAATCAGGCCAAAATAGTAATTGTGCACCTAAGCCCATAATGAGCAAAATGGCAGGATCATCTTTTTTACCGCCTACTTCTACATGAAGTTCTATGCCATTCGCTAAAGTCACTTTAGTTTCTGACATAAAAGAGGTGTAAGGGGAGTCCTGAAATTTAAGGGCACTATTCATTTTTATTTTCCTAACAAGGATGCTTTTAGGCATCCTTGTCATTTAAACCTTAAACAGATGCGGGAATCAAGTCGGGAACAAGTTTAGTTAATGTTAAACGTTGTTTTGCCGCTGTCGCACCTAATAATACAAAGCCACGTAAAGTTTCAGATGAATCGAAAGCTTTTGCAATCATACCATCATCTAGTTCTTCAGTTTGCCAAGTTACCTCTAGGTCATTTGGAACAGCTAAAACTGTAAGTGGCGCAGCAGGTGTTTTAACAGCTACAGGCATTGCAGGGTAATGAACTGTTGTTTGTATGCCATTGAGCGTTTTGGCAAGCGCACGTGCTTGTTGCATAATTGGCATGACAAAAGGAAGTAAAGTACCGTTTACTTCAGCACAGTCACCTACGGCAAAAATATCTGCTTGATTTGTTTCAAGTGAGCTATTTGTTAGTACGCCACGAGCTGTTGCAATATTTGTTGCTTTTGCAAGTGCTGTATTCGGTTGTAGGCCAATTGCAGAAAGAACGGCATCTGCAATAAAAGATTGTCCATTAGCTAAAGTCACAACATAGCTGTTGTTCTCTGCTTTAGAGATTTTTTCAACTGTTGTACCAAGTACAAAGTGAACGCCAGTATCTTCTAAACCTTGTTTAAATGCAGATGCAACATGTGCAGGCAATAAACGGCAAAGTGGCTGTGTTGCTAAGTCGATAACAGTAACTTTATGACCTGTGTTTTGTAAGTCATTGGCAAATTCACAACCAATTAAACCTGCACCTAAAATTACGACACGTTTATCGTGATTGAGGTCAATTTGCTTACGAAAAGCGGTGTAGTTACTTAAGTTATTTACAACATGAATATCATCACTTGCATCGCCTGAAATAGCCAAGCGAATAGGATTTGCACCAATTGCTAAAACAAGTTTTGCATAAGTTAGTGTAGTTTCAACACCATCTTTTTCTAAACTTAAAAGGTGATTTTCTGCATCTATGCTTTTCACCCACGTATTTTTTTCAATGCGCATATTGAGTTGAGCACTCATTTTTTCTGCATCGCCTAAAGCAATTTGCTCTGGTGCTTTGTTGCCTACTAATGCGTTTGAAAGCGTTGGTTTTGCATAATTTACTGCGTCATCGGCACAAATCATAACAAGTTCTTGTTCTGTATTTAATTTACGGAACTCACGAGCTACGGTATAACCCGCCATACCTGAACCAATGATGACGATAGGATGCATAACAATCTCCACGTTAAAATGAATAGTGCATAAAAAAGACCAGATGATGGTCTTTCGTGCAAATACTTAGATTTCAATCATCTCAAAATCTACTTTAGAAACGCCACAGTCAGGGCAAGTCCAGTCATCTGGAATATCTTCCCATTTTGTACCTGCAACGATGCCATCTTCAGGGCAACCTTCTGCTTCGTCATAAATCCATCCACATACGATGCATTGATATTTTTTCATTTGACTCTCCAATACCGATCAAAACGAGATCAGTGAAAATCCTTATAAAAGGCAAGATACTTTTTATATGACGATCAGCGTACATATATACGTAAATTTTTACGCAGTTACATAGGGAAAGTAAAGTAAATATCTTTCTTTAATTGGGCATTTTCAAAAATGTATGTAATTAATGAACAAAACTTGTCATAAATCATTGGAATGTTGAAATTTAAAGAACAAATGAACAATTAAACTGAATAAATATTTGATGATGCTAGAAAGATAAAAGTAGGTTGTTTAGACTTAAGTTGAACAGACTTTTTCCATTTAATTCTGTATTTTATAATTAGATGAATCTATATTTGATATTTAGATAAAAAATAAAGCAATAAATACAAATACTTAGTGTTTTAAGGTTCGTTTGATTATTTTTAATACAAGCCTGATTTGCTAGCCCTTGCTAAAAATAAGCTGTAAAATTCAACTATTCTCCTATTTATTAAATTTCTCCCATGAGTAATCAGTCTACAGTTCTGTGGTCACACATTCGTACGGTTCAAGATTTCCCAAAACCAGGTATCTGCTTCTACGATCTAACACCATTATTTATGAATAACATTGGTCTTTTGACTGATGCACTTATTGCGAGTATTCCTGCAAAACAACTTGAAGAAGTTGAAAGCTTTATTGCTGTAGAAGCGCGCGGCTTTGTTTTAGCAAGCTTACTTGCACAGCGTACAGGCAAAGGGCTTATTTTGGTTCGTAAAGCAGGTAAGTTGCCACCTCCTGTTGTTGGTGTGGGTTACAGCCTAGAATACGGTTTAGACCGTTTAGAAATGTCGGCTGAAATTGAAAGCCAAAAAGTTATTATTGTAGATGACGTGCTTGCAACTGGCGGTACTTTAAAAGCAGTAAAACAACTTGCTGAAAAATGTAATCACAATGTTCTTGGTGCAAGTATTTTCCTAGACTTACCAGATTTACATGCTGATTTGGGTTTAGATATTTGGACTGTTTTAGATGATAAATCTAAGCCTGAATCTGTAGCTGCATAAGCTTTATTAGATACTAAAAAAGCCACATAAATTGTGGCTTTTTTATTTTGAATATTGCAATAAATTTGCTTAAAAAGACTTTTCTATTTCTAAAATTAAATCATTAATTCTTTCAGGATGTTCTAAGCGGTGATGTCCGCCTTCAATGCTTTGAATTTGCATATAATTTTCTAAAAATTCTTTTGTCCCGTGCATATCTAAAATTTCATCACCTAATTCTAAATATGCCATTTGCTGAATGTCATGATCTAAAATTTTATCAGAAATAGGAGGATAGTCGTCACGGAAATTCGGTGTTAAATTAGGGTTAGCAATAACGCATGGAATTTGATGTTTAAAGGACATTAATAAAGCCCAATACCCACCTAAGCTATGACCCACAATAATGTGTGGATTAATTTTCTCAATAATATCGTGATAAAACTGAGCGACTGTTTCAAAGTTTAAATTTCGATAATCAACGTTAATACAATATTTTTTAGGCGCATCAATCGCGTGAAATTTTGTTGAATCTCTTGAAGAGTCCAAACCATGAAAAAACAAAACTGTTGAAGTGTAAGTCGTCATTATTATTTATTCACAAAGTAAAAATGTTAAAACGTGATTTTTCAACAAATGGTTAAGTCTAATTTTAATTTAAATAAGATAATGTGCATCTTAGATTTTGGTCTATTTTTTGAGTGGTTTTAAGGCTTTAGTCTAAGTTTTAAACAATGTTATTGTGTTAAAAGAAAAGGCTTTAACTATTTTAAAAATATAAAAAATAGCGTTAATTCTTATAATTTTGTATTACATCGTAGATTTTTATACATGAACAGTATTTCTCTCTGCGCATTATGCTCTAAATCTGCTATTCTATGCCACTTCTATTTCTTATCTAAATTACGAGGCAGAGATGACGCAAAATAACGCTCAATCGACTTCTGAACAAACTATTTCCGAAAACGATTTAATTGCACAGCGTCATGCCAAGTTAAAGCAAATCCAAGAACAAGCAAAAGAAACGGGTGTTAGCCCTTGGCCAAATACGTTTAAACGTGAACATTACGCACAAGACTTACAAGATCAATTTGCAAATGTATCTAAAGAAGATATTGAAGCAGGTGAAAAGGTTTATGTATCTGTCGCTGGTCGTGTAATGCTTAACCGTGGTTCATTCATGGTAATTCAAGACATGACTGGTCGTATTCAGTTATATGTTGCACGTAAAGAACTTGCGCCTGAAGTGTTGGAAACAATTAAAGGTTTAGACCTTGGCGATATTATTGCAGTTAAAGGTTATGTAGGTCGTTCTGGTAAAGGCGATCTTTACGTACATATTGAACATTTTGAATTATTAACAAAATCATTACGTCCACTTCCAGATAAATTCCATGGTTTAACAGATACAGAAGTGAAGTATCGTAAACGTTACCTAGATTTAATCGTAAACGAAGAAACACGTAAAACTTTTGAAATTCGTGCAAAAGTAGTTTCTGGTATTCGTGCGTTCTTAACTGAACAACGTTTCATGGAAGTTGAAACACCAATGATGCATGTTATTCCGGGTGGTGCTTCTGCGCGTCCATTTGAAACGCATCATAATGCATTAGATATGCCATTATTCTTGCGTATTGCGCCTGAACTTTACTTGAAACGTTTAGTTGTTGGTGGTTTTGAGCGTGTGTTTGAAATTAACCGTAACTTCCGTAACGAAGGTGTGTCTACACGTCATAACCCAGAATTCACAATGATTGAATTCTATCAAGCTTATGCAGATTACAAAGACTTGATGGAATTGACTGAAAAAATGCTTGAGAAGTTAGCAGTCGACATTTTGGGTTCTACAGATGTTCCTTATGGCGAAGAAGTGTATAGCTTTAAAGGTCCATTCAAGAAAATCTCAATGTTTGATGCAATTCTTGAACATAACCCAGAATTTACCCCTGAAAATGTGGGTGATCGTGAATTCCTTGCGAACTTCGTGAAAGAAACATTGAAAGAACAAGTGAAGCCAGGTTTTGGTTTAGGCAAGCTTCAAACAATCGTATTTGAAGAAACGGTTGAAACTAAACTTCGTCAGCCTACGTTTATTACAGAATACCCAGCGGAAACTTCTCCATTGGCACGTCGTAATGATGACAATCCGCATATTACAGACCGTTTTGAATTTTTCATTGGTGGTCGTGAACTTGCAAATGGTTTCTCTGAGTTAAATGACCCAATTGACCAAGCAGAACGTTTCCAAGCGCAAGTTGACGAAAAAGAAGCGGGTGATGATGAAGCAATGCATTACGATGCAGACTTCGTTGAAGCATTAGAATATGGTTTACCGCCTACAGCAGGTCAGGGTATTGGTATTGACCGTTTGGTCATGTTATTTGCAAATGCGCCAAGTATCCGTGATGTAATTTTATTCCCTCATATGCGTCATAAAAATGCATAAGTTGTGAAACTAAAAAACCCGCTTAATGCGGGTTTTTTGTACTTTAAATAATACTTAAAGTAGGGCAGTTTGAATGCGAACTTTCATGTCTAATGCTTGCTGCACAATAAAGTCTTTCATCCATTCAACTTGTTGACCCATAGGATTGGTCTTAATAGCGGTATTTAAGAAAGACATACTATCTAACTGGAAAAGTTGTTGTTCAATTGCTTGTGTAAGTTGTTGACTGTTACAAGCTAAAGGCATGTTGATGGTGTAAAAGCCTTTAGGGAAGTTGTAGAAGGCATAAAGTAAGTTAAATGCGCGTTCATCTCCCTTTAAATTGCCTGCGCCAATTTCATAGCTACGGTCTTGGTTGCTGTGTGTAATACCAACAACAAACTGCCATTGCTTCTCCGAAAGTCGTAGACCAAATTGCAGACCTAATTGGTCGGCTGTATGTTCGTGTTGAATAAAGTTATTAAGTGCAGAACCATCGTCATTTAATGCTTCTTGCAGTACTAACATATGTTGTTGATGCTGATAGATATAGCCTGCAAGCGCTGCTTGTTCTAAGCTGCTTTTAAGGGCTTCGATATCAAAATGGCTATAAGGCATAAATATAAGTCTTTTGCTTGAATGTCTTTATTTAATCATGTTTGGTGTAAAATATAAGGGTTTTGTAATAGTTTTTATGAATAACAGGCTTACTATTTTCTCTAAAAATTTAAATTTTAAAAAACTAAAAAATAGATTTGAATTGAATGATTTTAATACTGTGCTTAATTATATTGAATAAGCAATATCAATAAAGCTTTATATGATGAATTTGCATATTAATATCAGAAAACAAGCAATAGAATGAATAACTAAATCACTATAATGTATATAAAATTTCATATGTGTCATAAGTACACGTTTTCTAAGCTGGTGTTGTCCATGTCGTTAAATGAGGAAAGACTTACTCATCTAAAACAGCTTGAAGCTGAGAGTATTCATATTATCCGTGAAGTAGCTGCTGAGTTTGAAAACCCAGTTATGCTCTATTCAATTGGTAAAGATTCAGCAGTCATGCTGCATTTAGCCCTCAAAGCATTCTATCCTGCAAAACTTCCATTTCCACTTCTACATGTAGATACAGGTTGGAAATTTAAGGACATGATTGCGTTCCGTGACAACATGGCGAAAAAGCATGGCTTTGATTTGATCGTGCATCAAAACAAAGAAGGGGTAGATGCTGGCATTAACCCATTCGACCATGGTAGCTCTAAATATACAGACATCATGAAAACTCAAGGCTTAAAACAAGCACTTGATAAATACGGTTTTGATGCTGCATTTGGTGGCGCACGCCGTGACGAAGAAAAATCACGTGCAAAAGAACGTGTTTATTCATTCCGTGATTCGAAACACCGTTGGGATCCTAAAAACCAACGTCCAGAACTTTGGAACCTTTACAATGGTAAAGTGAACAAAGGAGAAAGTATTCGTGTGTTCCCATTATCAAACTGGACTGAGCTTGATATTTGGCAATACATTTACTTGGAAAGCATTCCATTAGTACCGCTTTATTTAGCTGCAGAACGTCCTGTAGTTGAACGTAGTGGCACACTGATTATGGTTGATGATGAACGTATGCCTTTAAAAGAAGGTGAAGTTCCGCAAATGAAATCGGTACGTTTCCGTACTTTGGGTTGTTACCCACTTACTGGTGCTGTTGAGTCTGAAGCTGACACATTGCCTGAAATTATTCAGGAAATGCTTTTGGCAACAAGTTCTGAACGTCAAGGTCGTATGATTGACCATGATGAAGCAGGCTCGATGGAGAAGAAGAAACAAGAGGGTTACTTCTAAGCATCTTCCCCCTAAGAATCTCCCTTGCGTAGCAGTGCTACTCACCTCTTTATAAAAGAGGGGCTTCAAAAGCGGAGCAAAGTCTCCCTTAACAAAGGGAGATTTAGAGGGATTAAAGAGATTAGAAACCGATTTCAAAAGAATATGTGGAGTTTGAGCAATGTCTCATCAATCAGATTTAATTAGCCAAGATATCTTGGGTTATTTAAAACAACACGAAAATAAAGACTTATTGCGTTTTTTAACTTGCGGTAACGTAGATGATGGTAAATCGACTTTAATTGGTCGTTTACTTTACGATTCAAAATTGATTTATGAAGATCAATTGCAAGCAGTTACGCGGGATTCTAAAAAAGTAGGTACAACAGGTGATGCACCTGACTTGGCTTTACTTGTAGACGGCTTACAAGCTGAACGTGAACAGGGTATTACCATTGATGTGGCTTACCGTTATTTCTCTACAGAAAAACGTAAGTTCATTATTGCGGATACACCGGGGCACGAACAATACACGCGTAACATGGCGACAGGTGCATCTACTTGTGACCTTGCGATTATCTTAATTGATGCGCGTTATGGTGTTCAGACTCAAACTCGTCGCCATACATTTATTGCAAGCTTGTTAGGCATTAAGAACATTATTGTTGCAATCAACAAAATGGACTTGGTGGAATTCTCTGAAACTCGTTTCAATGAAATTCAGACTGAATATAACGACTTCGTTAATCAGTTGGGTGATCGTAAACCTGCAAACATTATCTTTACACCAATTTCAGCTTTAAATGGCGATAACGTTGTAAACAAATCTGCGAGCACACCTTGGTATCAAGGTCAAACGTTGATGGAAACGTTGGAAACAGTTGAAATTAATCGTACATCTGCGAAGCAAGATTTCCGTTTCCCAGTTCAATATGTAAACCGCCCTAACTTGGACTTCCGTGGTTTCTGTGGAACTGTTGCGTTAGGTGATGTTTCTGTTGGTGATACAATTGTGGCTTTACCATCAGGTAAATCTTCAACTGTTAAAGAGATTGTGACTTTTGATGGCAACTTAGAACGTGCTGTTGCAGGTCAAGCTGTAACGCTTACGTTAAATGATGAAATTGATATTTCACGTGGTAACGTTCTAGTTCGTGCAGATCAAGCTGAGCCGTTTATTTCACGTTCTGTGAATGCAACTGTTGTTTGGATGGCAGATCAACCGCTTGTAATTGGTAAGTTGTATAACTTAAAAGTGGGTACGCAAACTGTTCCTGCTAAAGTGACTGCAATCAACTTCCGTACAAATGTGAACACGCTTGAAAAAGCGCAAGTTGAAAGCTTAGAGCTGAACTCTATTGCTAACGTAACTGTTGAGTTTGATGCGCCTGTTGTATTTGATCGTTATAAAGACAGTCGTTATACAGGTTCGTTCATCTTTATTGATCGTTTAAATAACGTGACGATTGGTGCGGGTATGGTAGAGGAGTCTGTTGAATGGGCTGCACATACCAATCCTGTAACTGCGGAAGCACGTGCTGCTCGTTTAGGTCAAAAGCCTGCATCTATTACTGTTTCTGAAGCTGCGTTGGAAAATGCTAAAGTGCTTGAGAACTTGTTGCTTCAACAAGGTGTAGTTGCTATTGCTAAAGCAGGTTTAGATGCTGCTCAAGTTGCACTTTTACGTGAAACTGGTGTTGTGGTAATTACAACTGTAGCTGAAGGTACAGATGCAACTGTTGTTGTAGATGCTGTTGAAGAATTAGCTGAGAAGATTGTTGAGTTGGTTCGTCTATAATAGATTGAGCTGATTTAAAAAAACCCGCCATCAGGCGGGTTTTTTTTCGTATAGCTTTGAGAATTTTAATTAAGCTAGTGATGAAATTCAAAAACTTATTTATAAAAAGCCAATAAAAAATAATTGTGCAATCAAAACAATCAGACGTAATACAGTTATTCCAACTAAAATAAAAAATTGTAAAAAGACAGAAAAAAATAGCATCCAACCGCTTGCGCCTTTTACATCATTCGCTTGTCGTTCAAAACCCCAAATAATTAGAAATATCAGTAACTCGACAGCAGCTACTGTATAGAAAACCCAATCCCATGGAAAATGTAATAACCAAGTCCATCCAACAATAAAAAGTGAAGGAATGAAAGAGGCTAAAAAAATATCATGATTATGCGATGAAGCCATTTTTCTTTTTAAAATTAAAATGATAGTCGAGTTAAAATAAAGCTTAATGAATGATAAGTGAAGTATTAAATATTACAAAAAATATAATGTATATGCTTTTAAATTTTAAGAAGTTACATTAAGATATATCTTATTTAATTGTAAGATATATCTTTGCTATGCCAAACTCAGAAATTATTGCTGAAATTGATGGTACTTCAAAGTCAAGAAAACGCTTGTTTGAAACAGGCGAAATGAAATTGCTCGTACTTCATTTCATCTCACAACAGCCTAAATTCAGCTATGACATTATCAAAGACGTTGCAAACTTAGTTGGTGGAAACTACAAGCCAAGCACGGGTACCATTTGCCCAACCATTAACTACTTAGAAGAACAAGGTTATACAGAAGTTCATTTAAGCGAAGATGGTCGCAAGCAATATCACATCAATTCAAAAGGCATTGAGCATCTTCAAGCGCAAAAACAAAAAATAGATAAAACGCTTTGCCGTTTTAATACACGTATAAAAATTCAAAATAATGTGGAATTAACCCAAATAAAAGAAGCAATGGATCAACTCAAAGTTTCGCTTAGACAGCATTTACAAGATGATGAAATTCATCCTGATAAAGTCGCAAGTATTGCAAAAATAATTCACCAAGCAGCAATGCAAATTAAAGATATAGGCTGAAAAATTATTATGAGCAAAATTAAATTTCATCCAAAACATCTGACATGGCTTATGCCACTCATTTTATCTGGCATTATGAGTGGTGCGATTTCATGCTACAACATGATTCTAAATTTAGGATTGGTACATAACTTTTTAGAACTTTGGTTATTTGCTTGGGCAAAATCTTGGTTGTTGGCATTTCCATTAATTTTAATTGTATTGCCAATTGTACGTAATTTTTTAATGAAATTTGTTGATTCACCAAAATAACAATGCAGTTATGCTATTTAATAACTTGATGATTCTACATTGGACATAAGTGTAAATTGGCTTCTAAGCATGAATTAACTATGTTCAAATAAGCACAAGAAACATGAATAGTAAATAAATAAGGAAAAGCAAATGTCACAAGCAAGCATGCAACAAGTCATTATTACAGAACCGGGCGATATCGATAAACTTGCCTATGAAACTGTAGCAATTCCAAGCCCAAAAGCAGATGAAGTGCTTGTAAAAGTACATGCATTTGGTATTAATCGTCCAGACATTTTACAGCGTCAGGGTTTATACCCAATGCCAAAAGGCGTAACACCTGTGCCGGGTTTGGAAGTTGCAGGCGAAGTATTTGCCGTTGGTGAAAATGTGACACAATTTAAAGTGGGCGATAAAGTTTGCGGACTGACCAATGGCGGTGGATACGCAGAATATTGCGTTGTACCTGAAAGCCAAACTTTAACTATTCCTGAAAATGTGAGCTATGTACAAGCGGCTGCAATTCCAGAAACTTTCTATACCGTTTGGGCAAACGTATTCCAAATGGGTAAAGCCAAAGCAGGTGAAACCGTACTCATTCATGGTGGTACAAGTGGAATAGGTACAACGGCACTTATGCTGTGTAATGCCTTGGGCATGAAAACCTTTGCAACAGTGGGTTCAGATGAAAAAGTAACAGCAATTTCAAACATCACTACAGCCATTAACTACAAAACTCAAGACTTTGAGCAAGTGATTAATGAAGCAACAGAAAACGCAGGTGTAGATGTTATTTTAGATATTGTGGGTGCACCATATTTAGCACAAAACTTAAACCTATTACGTCGTGATGGACGCTTGGTTTATATCGCATTCTTAGGTGGTGCAAAAGCCAAAGATGTAAAACTCGGTCAAATTATGATGAAACGCTTGACCATTACAGGTTCGACAATGCGTGCGCGTAATACCGCAGAAAAAGCTGAAATTACGGAAGGCTTAAAAGCTAATGTTGCACCACTTTGGGCAAAAGGCGAATGCTTACCAATGATTTATAAAACATTCAAATTTGACCAAATTCAAGATGCACATGCATGTATGGATACAGGCGAGCATATAGGTAAAGTTGTGGTTGAGGTGATTTAATCTATCTCATAGCCTTAATTGCGATATTTAGAAAAATCCCAACGTGTTTTAAAGCATTGTTGGGATTTTTTATTTAAAAAGTGGCTTAATAAGTACATTGCGTCTCAATATTCGCTTTCCGATTCAGATATATTTCCACGCAGATTTATGCGAAAATACGTTTTTATATATTTATTTGTCCAAAGGCATTTCATGACTGACCAATCTCCTGAATCTTTAAGCGATATCGAAATTGTAGATATTTTACAATCCATGAAAAACGATGAGCTCAATACAGAAGCAAAAGAGATTATTCGTAATGGCGGTAAAGCAGGTCGTCAAGAAGCACATAAACAAGCACTTGTATCATTGCATACAGCATTTGAAGAGCGCTTTGTTGAAGCTGTGACTTTGGCTTTAGGCTTAAATGAAGGTCAGGCGAAAAAAATTCGTTATAAAAAAGACCGTATTCGTATTTTGAAGGTACGTGGAATTGATTATTTAGCAATTGATGGTGCGGAAACAGCACAAGTACTATCACAAGTTGCACAAGCAATTAGCCGTGAAGATGCAATAGTAACTCATGATTTGCATAACATTTTCCCATTTTGGAAAGAAGGCTGGCCTATGGTTCAGTTCGATAATGCTTATAAAATTTTGGAAGATGATATTAACATTCACTACCAAGCAGTCTTAGATGCATTGTTAAGCAAGTAATTTAAATTACTTGTTTAACACCAATAAAAAAGCACCTATAAGGTGCTTTTTTTATACTTTGGAGATTAACCGAGTGTTGAATAAAGCGGGAATACACCAAATAGAAGTGCTGCAGCAAGCATCACTAAACAGGTTAAAATTGCCCATTTAATAGTGAATTTTTGATGTGCACCAAACTCAATGCCTGCTAAACCAACAAGTAAGTAAGTTGATGGAACAAGAGGAGAGAGTAAATGCACAGGCTGACCTACAATAGATGCACGTGCCATTTCTACAGGGCTAATACCATAATGAATAGCAGCTTCTGAAAGAATTGGAAGTACACCGTAGTAGAAAGCATCATTCGACATAAAGAATGTTAAAGGCATGCTGACAATTGCTGTAATTGGGGCAAGAAAAGGTCCCATACTTTCAGGAATAATGGCAACAAGCTCTTTAGACATCGCTTCTACCATGCCTGTTCCAGCTAAAATACCTGTGAAAATACCTGCGGCAAAAATAATACCTACAACGTTAAGTGCACTACCTGCATGGCTTGCGACAAGTGCTTTTTGCATGTCGATATCTTTATAGTTCACGACAAGTGCAATACAGAGCGCAATCATGAATAAAATAGACATTGGTAAAATACCAAGAACTAAAGACACCATAAGTGCAAGAGTAAGTAGAGCATTGAACCAACGTAAATGTGCGCGGTTTGCTTCAGGGTTATTCGAAATTTGAATAGAATCGCCGTGGCTAACGTCTAACTCAACAATACCTAAGCGTTTACGCTCCATACGGCCATACATAAAGCCGACGAAATAGAGCCAGAAAATTGCGCAAATCATTGGCAAAATCATTGGAATAAATACATCACTTGGGTCTACATGCAATGCGCTTGCTGCACGTGCAGTTGGGCCGCCCCAAGGTGTTAAGTTCATAATGCCACTCGCAAGCATCATTAAGCACGCCATAATAAGAGGGCTCATACCTAAACGTTTGTATAGCGGTAACATTGCTGCCACACAGATCATATACGTTGTAGAACCATCACCATCTAAAGAAACAATGAGTGTTAAGGTAATTGTACCCATGACCACTTTCAGTGGATCACCTTTTACAAGGCGTAAAATCCATTTTACAGAGGGGTCAAACAAACCTGTATCAATCATCACTGCAAAATAAAGGATTGCGAAAAGTAACATCACACCAGTAGGTGCTAGTTTCTTCACACCTTCGAGCATCATTTCACCTAATTCATTTAGCTGAATATGATCTAATCCTTCAACAAAAAAACTAAGACCGTATGCAATAAGTGCAAAAAGAACAGGAATTAATGTAAGTGCAACAAGAGGTGTAAGGCGTCTAGACATGATTAAGTACATGAAGCACAAAATCATGCTCAGACCAAGAATGGTCAGCATTGTTTCAATCCTTTGAATTATGTTTGTAAATCTAGTTTTTTTATTAAAAACGTACCGATACTAGTGAAAAACTGATTAATTAGAAACAAAGTGAATTAAATGTGAAATAAATGGCTATTTTGTTGGAAAATGGTGTAAATAAAACAATAGTTTATCTTTCATTTTTTTTAATATAGTTTAAGAAGTAGCCTGGAGGCTTGTAAGTACTAGTAACATTGAGTAATTCTATGTATCTACTGAGTAAAAATGATTAAATTCACCGCAAATTTTACTTTGTTTTTATAGCTAAATAAGTGCAAAAGAATGCATAAATAAAAAATTTATTGAATAAGATAGTGTTGGAATTAGCTTGTTATATTTATTATGTGAATAGTAGTGAAATTAAAAGAAGAATCAGATTATTCTGATTCTTCTTTTAATAGGTCTGAGCTATCAATTAATCGAGTAACTAAGAGTTGATCAATTTTAAAATGGTCTACATCGACAACTTCAAATTTGAAACCTGAGTAAATAACAAAGTCAGCAGGACGTGGAATTTTACGTAAGCTGTACATCATGTAGCCAGCTAAGGTTTCATAGTTTTCATCGTCAGGCATTTCATCGATTTCAAGCGCATGTTTAATGTCTTCAATTGGCGTGCTGCCTTCAATTAACCATGAATTTTCATCACGTTTAATAATTTGTTGATCTGCTTCTATTGGTATAACCCAGTCACCCATTACCGTTGTCATAATGTCTGAAAGTGTAATTACGCCAACAACAAGTGCATATTCATTAATAACGACAGCAAATTTTTCTTTGCTAGAGCGGAAGCGATCAAGCAATTCTGAAAGAGTTAAAGTATCTGGAATGGTTAAAACATTACGAATAGTATTTTCATTCAGTTGTAATAAAGATTGATTATTTAAGATGCGAACCAAAATATCTTTAGCATCTACATAGCCAATAACATCATCAATATTTTCACTACACACTAAAAATTTCGAGTAGGGAAATTGTGCAAGTTTTTGACGAATACTCTCTTCAGATTCTTTTAAAGTGAAATATACGACGTTTTCACGTGTTGTCATGCTTGAAGGAACATTTCGTTCTTCAAGTTCAAATACGTTTTCAATGAAATGGTGTTCTTGTTTCTGCACAACACCTGCTAAGGCACCTGCATCCATAACAGCAGAGATATCTGCAAAAGTGATGTTGTCATCACGAACTGTGTTTACTTTAAATATTTTAAATAGCACGTTTGCAATACTGTTAATAAACCAAGCCAATGGCTTACATACAACAATAAATACTTGAATAGGGTTAATAACAGAAATTGCAATTTTTTCAGGTGCAATCATTGCCAAGCGTTTTGGCATTAAGTCTGCAAATAAAATAAATAATGAAGTTACTAGGGTGAAAGATAATGTGAAGCTAATGGTTTCTGCCCAAGGACCTGAGTAGAACCCATTCACAAAATTAAGGAAATAGGGGCGAAAAGCACCTTCACCTAAAATACCACCTAAAATTGCAACAGCATTTAAACCAATTTGAGATGCTGCAAAAAAGTCTGCTGAATTTTCCTGTAAATCTAATACCTTCTGCGCTCGGTCTTCACCCGATTCTGCAAGAATTTTAAGTTTAACTTTTCTTGCACCAGCAAGTGCAATTTCAGTTAAAGATAAAAAACCTGCCCCTGCAATAAGGACAATAATTATCAGGATATTTTGAAAAAGGCTCACGAATCCACCTGTGGCTCATCATTATTATGAATATTTTTAACACAAATTAACCTGAGCTCATATAAAAATATTTACTCAGGTTCATAAAGGATAATCTTAATAAATAAGAACTTATAAATAAAAAGGAATTAATACGTAGAATTTTGAGTGTTATTTAATAAAAACTCACGATTCTCTTCTTCAATCATTTGGCGTGCAACATACAAAATAAGTTGGCGTAACCAACGATGTGCAGGGTGATGATGAAGTAAAGGACACCATGCCATTTTTAATTCAAACTCAGGAATATAAAAAGGAGGGTCTTTAATTAATAGATTTTGACTGTTCGATTGTAAGCTTGCAATACGTGTAGGTAATGTTGCAATTAAATCTACATTCGAAGCTAAAAGGGCAGGCATTTGGTAGTGGCGAGTAAATACTGAAATTTTACGCTTTTGACCAATACGCTCTAAAGCTTGATCAATCCAGCCTAAGCCAGCTTGTTTTTCAGGATTCACACCAAAGCCAACGCCCATACCTGTTTTAGATACCCAAATATGCTGTGCATCTAAGTAGCTTTTTAAGTTTAAATTGGCAGCAGCAGGATGCTTTTGATTTAACAAGCAAGAAAAACTATCACGCCAAACTAAAACCTGATGAAAGCTTTGTGGAATTTCATTGAATCTATTAATAGCAAGATCGACTTTACCTTGTTCCATATCTCTGTAAGACACATCACTTGGCGTTAAAAAGTCGAGTACAACATTAGGTGCTTCAGAACGTAAAGCTTTAACTAGGCGGGGAACTAGTGTTGCCTCTGCATAATCTGAAGTCATAATGCGGAATACACGATTCGATGTATAAGGGCGGAACTCTGTGCGAGGCTCCAAAATCATCGATAAATCAGATAAAGCATCACGAATACGTGGTTGTAGTTCTAATGCACGTTCTGTTGGGGTCATTCCTTCAGAAGAACGAATGAGAAGCGGATCGTTAAATAAATTGCGTAGTCTGCGTAAAATGTTACTCATTGCAGGTTGGGTTACACCCAATTGTTCTGCCGCACGAGTTACATTTTTTTCACGTAATAGTACATCAAGATAAATAAGAAGATTAAGATCTACCCGCTCTAGATTCATACAGAAAATACCGAAAATAAAATCAAGAAATTATGGTGATTATGCCATAAGGAGTATGATTTGTGTAGAAATATGATGGAAAAAACAACGAATTAGTTATCTTAAAATACTGTATTTATTTAGATTGAATGATTATTAAGACATGAATTTTCACTGAAAATTTTATTATAAAAGACATTAAAATCAATTAAAGAAAATGAATGGACTTAAAATATAAATTTTTTATAGATAGAAAAACCAATATGTTTAAAAAATATTCAAATAAATATGTGGAAATTGGCGTTTAATGCAAATTTTGTGGTCAAAAAGGTCAATAAAAAATCTAAAAAATAGTATGTCGACTTAAGTCTCATAATTAAAAAGTAATCAAAAAAGTTAAAAAATATCCAATTGTTATTTAAATAATTTTAATTAAAAACAATGCTTTATTTAATATTATTTATTTTGGATTACGACTTTGATCTACATATTTTTTAAATAAATAGTGAAGATTCTTGGAGAATATTGGATTAATTTTTTCAGTCAATCTAATCTGTATCCATAGCAACAAAGCGATCGAAAATTAAACAGCCTTAAAGCAAGTTTATTTATCGGTTGAAAAATCCTAAAATTATATACAGGGTAAAATATCATGACTACATACCAAACAGCGATTGATGCAATCCGCGAATTAAAAGCAAAATTCGGCAACACTTGGGCAGACATCAGTCCTGAAGATGCTGCGCGTATGCAATTACAAAACCGTTTCAAAACTGGTTTAGATATTGCTAAATATACAGCTGCGATTATGCGTCGTGATATGGCTGCTTATGATGCTGACTCTAGCAAATACACTCAATCATTAGGTTGCTGGCACGGTTTCATTGCACAACAAAAAATGATTGCGAACAAAAAATACTTCGGTACAACTGAACGTCGCTACATCTACCTTTCAGGTTGGATGGTTGCTGCTCTTCGCTCTGAATTCGGTCCTTTACCTGACCAATCAATGCACGAAAAAACATCTGTTCCTGCATTGATCGAAGAAATCTACACATTCTTACGTCAAGCTGACGCGAAAGAACTAAACGATCTTTTCCGTTCACTTAAAAAAGCTCAAGAAGCTGGTGACACTGCTAAAGCTGCTGAAATCACTGCTCAAATCGATGGTTTCCAAACTCACGTTGTGCCAATTATTGCGGATATCGATGCTGGTTTCGGTAATGAAGAAGCGACTTACTTACTTGCTAAGAAAATGATCGAAGCTGGTGCATGTGCACTTCAAATCGAAAACCAAGTATCTGACGCTAAACAATGTGGTCACCAAGCTGGTAAAGTAACTGTTCCACACGAAGATTTCATCGCTAAAATCCATGCATTACGTTATGCATTCTTAGAAATGGGTCTTGATGATGGTATCATCGTTGCGCGTACTGACTCTGAAGGCGCTGACTTGACTCAAAAAATCCCAGTGGTTAAAGAGCCAGGCGACATCGCTTCTCAATACATCAGCTACTTAGACACAACTGAAATCGACATTTCAGAAGCACAAGAAGACGAAATCTTAATCAAACGTGATGGTAAATTACATCGTCCTAAGCGTTTAGCTTCTGGTTTGTATCAGTTCCGTGAAGGCACTCAAATTGACCGTGTTGTACTTGACTGTGTAACTAGCTTACAAAATGGTGCTGACCTTCTTTGGATCGAAACTGCAACTCCAAACGTTGCTGAAATCGCTCACATGGTTAACCGTGTTAAAGAAACAGTTCCAAATGCGAAACTTGTTTACAACAACTCTCCTTCGTTCAACTGGACTTTAAACTTCCGTCAACAAGCTTACGACCGTTGGGTTGCTGAAGGTAAAGATGTATCTGCTTACGACCGTGCTAAATTAATGAGCGCTGAGTACGATGCAACTGAATTAGCTGCTGAAGCTGATGAAAAAGTACGTACATTCCAAGCAGATGCTGCACGTGAAGCAGGTGTATTCCATCACTTGATCACTCTTCCGACTTACCACACAGCAGCTCTTTCTACTCATGAGCTTGCTCAAGGTTACTTCGGTTCTGAAGGTATGTTAGCTTATGTTGCTGGCGTACAACGTAAAGAAATCCGCGGTGGTATCGCTTGTGTTAAACACCAAGCAATGGCTGGTTCAGACATCGGTGATGATCACAAAGAAATCTTTGCTGGCGACAATGCATTGAAAGCTGGTGATGACGCTAAAAATACAATGAACCAATTTGGTGGTTAATCTACCCAAATGATTCAAAAAAACCCTGCGAAAGCAGGGTTTTTTATTTAGATATTTAAAGTAGTAAGATAGTTCTATTTATTAAATATGAATAGTAGCTAAAAATTACGTTACTAATAAATTAATTTTTAGAATGCTTTAAATAGATATAAATAGATGGTGTAATTTTGTGCAATATTTTTAAAAAATAGTAACTTACAAAAAAATATACAAATATATATTAAAAGGTTAAATGTTAATCAATTTAGGCTTTTTAAAATAAATTAGCTTGATAGAATTCGTAAACATTAATTTACTTGGAAATGCTTGTGTTTGAAAAAGCTGCAGAACAAAGTTTACGAATGATGGGGTGGGAAATTGATAACCATTGGCCTTTAGATTTAGATCAATGTGTCATGATTGCAGCGCCACATACCAGTAACTGGGATGCGCTTTATGCACGACTTGCATTAAAAGCATTAGGTGTGAACGTTCGCTTAACAATTAAAGACAGTTATATGAAATTTCCATTTGGTCCATTTGTACGAGCAATGGGTGGAATTGGAATCGATCGTCGTCCGAAAGAAGCTGGGCAAGAACGCTTAAGTATGGTTCAGGTCATGACTGATTTATTTAAAACGCATCCTAAACTTGTGATGTTGGTTACGCCCGAAGCAACGAGAGCAAAACAAGAAAAGTGGAAAACAGGTTTTTATCATGTTGCGCTCAATGCCAATGTTCCTATTGCTTTGGCATATATGGATTATAAAAATAAGAAAACTGGCGTAGGTAAAATTGTGTACCCTACGGGAGATATGGAAAAAGACATGAAAGAAATTATGGATTTTTATACAAACATTCATGCTAAATTTCCTGAAAATTTCAGTGTAGATCAGCGTTATATTTCAGATTAATTATTCGTAATAAAATGTTATTGAAAGCAAGTTAAATCAAATGATCTAACTTGCTTTTTTTAGTTTATTCACTTTTAGAAATACCGCCTAAGCTTTGACATGCTTCTTTATAAATAACATATTGTTGTTCTACAACTTCATGTAAAGAGATATCAAATAATTTATCTCCTCGTTTGTAGCTTTCTATATATGAACCTGCTTTTTTCTTAGAAGAATAAAGTGATTGTTCATAATAAGAATTAAGAGAACTATGTGGAATTTGAGTACTTTCAATGTTTGTACATTTAAATTGAATAAATAATGATTCTGCTTTTTTAATATCTTTAGATGTACCCATACAACCAATAAGAATAAATGTTATAACGACCAAGCTTAGAATTTTCATGTAGCGAATAATAAAAAATAGGGTGCGCATTATTGTATTGGTTTTTTACACCCTAATTCATTTGAAATATACTATTTGGTTAAAAAATGAATATTTGTGACAAAAGACACACAAATCACAATTATCCTTTGACTAAACCACCATCTACAATTAAGTTCTGCCCTGTTACAGCACGTGAATAAGGTGATAAAAACATCATAATTGTAGAAGCAAATTCTGCAGGCGTAATGACGCGTTGCAGAGGTGTGGAAGATGCGATTAAATCGAAAACAAAACTTGGTGTAGATTGGCTTGCATCTGTAGTTTGAAGTAAACCGCCAGAAAGCATATTAACGTTAATTCCGTATTGACCTAAATCTTGAGCTGATGTTCTTGTAAATGCGAGTAAGGCAGATTTAGCAACGGTATAATCATGGTAAGGAACAACAGGATTTTGAACAAGGTTAGTACCTATATTCACAATACGACCAAAATTGGCTTGTTTCATATCATTTAGCGCAGCTTGAGTTGTATTTAAAGCAGCAAGTACAGCACCATCAAATTGTTGTGTCATTATCTCTGCGCTTAGATCTTCAATTTTAGGTCTTAAGTCGCCATTAAATTTAAAATTAACTAATGCATTATTTACAATAGATGTAATTGCACTGCCGAAATGTTCTTTCGCTGCCATAAAAAGTGATTGAACTTGTTCTTTGTTGGTAACATCTGCTTGATATGCAAAAACTTGTTTTGGATATTTATTAGCAAGCATATCGGCTTGTTGCTTACTGGTGTGATAATTTACAACAACACGCGCACCTTCAGATATTAAAGATTCTGTAATTGCTAAACCAAGTCCGCGAGCACCACCTGTTACAAGTACAATTTGATCGCAAATATGCATAATAAATCTCAATAATTTTACTTGTGACGAAAGATAGCAATCTTTCAAATAAAGCCAAAGTAAAATTAACTCTATGAAGATTATTGTGTTTAGTTAAATAAATTATAAATAGATAAAAGTGAAGAACAGCTAATAAAAATAACGAAAGTAACAAATTGTTAAGATAATTGTTGAATTGTACCCAATTGCAGAATATTTATATGCTTTTGCTATACTTCGCGCAACTCGAGGTGCACTAGTTTTAGGTTGAAATTATTAAGTATTTTTAAATAGTTGAAGCATTCAGACTTTGATTTGAAAAATCAATTATCAAATTTTGTACAGTGCATGACTGAGATTTGTTACAATCAGTAAATTGCATACTTCGTTGCATATTTAAATACAAAAATAAGTTTAATTAAAACTAATGTTAAGAAATTTAAAGAGTATCTATTAAGGAACTCAATAAATTCATAAAAGGAATATAAATGTCTAATCTCTCATACGCAAATGCAGAATACGGTCCTTGGAAAACATTTTTAGAACAAGTAGATCGTGTTGCGCCATATTTAAGCGAAGACCTTTCAAAATATGTTGATACTTTAAAGCGTCCAAAGCGTGCGTTAATTGTTGATGTGCCAATTATTATGGATGATGGGACGATCCGTCACTTTGAAGGTTACCGTGTACAACACAACCTTTCACGTGGTCCGGGTAAAGGTGGCATTCGCTATCACCCAGATGTTGAAATTAATGAAGTAATGGCGCTTTCTGCCTGGATGACGATTAAAACTGCTGTTGTTAATTTGCCATTTGGTGGTGCTAAAGGTGGTATCCGCGTTGATCCACGTACATTATCACCACGTGAATTAGAGCGTTTAACACGTCGTTATACAAGTGAAATTAGCCATATTATTGGACCTCAAAAAGATATTCCTGCACCAGATGTTGGTACAAATGCCAATGTAATGGGCTGGATCATGGATACTTATTCATCTGGTCAAGGTCATACAGTAACAGGTGTTGTAACAGGTAAACCTGTTCACCTTGGTGGTTCATTAGGTCGTGTAAAAGCAACAGGTCGTGGCGTGTTTATTACAGGCTACGAAATTGCAAAAAAAATTGGCTTAAGCCTAGATGGTGCGAAAGTATCTGTTCAAGGTTTTGGTAACGTAGGTAGTGAAGCTGCTAACTTATTCAGCGAATACAAATCTAAAATTGTATGTATTCAAGATCATACAGGCACTATTTTTAATGCTGATGGTATCGATTTAGAAGGCTTACATGCGCACGTTGCAGCAACTCAAGGCGTATTAGGCTTTGCAGGTGCAAAACAAATTGATAATGAAGATTTCTGGGATGTTGAAACAGATATTATTATTCCTGCTGCGCTAGAAGGTCAAATTACAATTGAGCGTGCTAAACGTTTAAAAGCTAAAATGATTTTAGAAGGTGCAAACGGTCCAACTTACCCAGAAGCAGATGACATTTTAGTAGGTCGTGACATTGTTGTTGTGCCTGACGTAATTTGTAATGCTGGTGGTGTAACTGTTAGTTACTTTGAATGGGTTCAGGATATGTCTAGCTTCTTCTGGACGGAAGATGAAATTAATGAACGCTTAGATAAGTTAATGATTCAAGCTGTTGCAGATGTATGGAATTGTGCTGCGGATAACAAATGCACAATGCGTACAGCGGCGTACATTTTAGCGTGTGAACGTATTTTACGTGCTCGTAAAGAACGTGGTATTTACCCAGGTTAATTCTGAGTAGTTTAAAAGCCTCCGTATTCGGGGGCTTTTTTATAACTATTGAAAAGTAAATACTAATTAAAATTGTCTTATATTTAATAATATGAAAAATCAGGCAAATAAAGAATAAATTGACAAAGCATCAGCATATATTTAGTCTTTGCCACACTTGAGGTGCTTCTAATTTAGAAGTGAAACTGGGAAGTTAGTACAGAAAATGTGAGCTAGCACTGCCCCCGCAACGGTGAATAGAATATTTTAAATATTTTTAAGTCCGGAGACCGGCCTGAAGTAGACCAAAATAATGCGGTGGGCGTTTATAGGGGTTGTCTTAATTTTATTTGAACTTATTCATTTACTTTTGCGCGCCTATTTCATCTTCTGCATAATCCATTTCAATATCACACGGGGCGTGTGTTTAGGTAAATTATGCTGACATTCCAAAAAATTAATATATTTCCTCCTATAAATTCCTTTCCTTATCCGTTCCATAGTTGCAAATAGAATCGCTATCCATCTATTTGTATAAATTTAAATATCTTTAATTTATACAAAACAGCTTTCTCTCCCTATATATCTAAATAAATACATATTTTTGTACTTATTTTAAAATGATGAATTAAAAAAATGATGACAAGTAACACCACTCAAGCGACAAAAAATCAGTATGCAAACAATAAAGCGGAGCATATTGGAAGTTTTTTAAGAGCGCTTAAATTAAAAAAAGCACGATATGATTTTGCAGATCGTGTGATTTATGAAGAAACTTTGCGTCAAGTTGAAAATGCAGAAATTGATAACTTAATTGATATTCAATTGGATTTAGACTGCACCGTAATGACAGATGGTGATTTTCGTCGTGCTTGGTGGCATTTAGATTTTTTAGAGCAGTTTAATGGTATTGAAGGTCATAAAATACGTGACGGTTTAAAGTATAAAGATGCAATTAGTAAGCCTTATGATGTTCGAGTAACTGGCAAAATTTCGTTTAATGAAGATCATACTTGCCTAGCGCATTATCGTTATTTACATGAAGCAATAGATGGCTTTGCAACGGCAAAATATTGTTTGCCAAGTCCAAATATGATGCTGTACCCACATTTAAGAAATAATCGCACTTATGCAGAAAAATTAGATGAATATGCACAAGATTTAGCTTTAAGTTTTAATCAAGCAATCATGGCCTTGTATGCAGAAGGTTGCCGTTATATTCAAATTAATGATCAGTTTTTGGCATATTTATGCGATGAAAATTATCGTGCCAAAGAAATTGAGCAGGGATTGAATCCTGAAGATTTAGCAAAGTTGTGCGTAGAGGTTTTGAATAAAACTTTGCAAGATAAACCTGAAGATTTATTTATTGCGTTGCATATTGACCGTGGGAATTTCAGTTCAAGCTGGCTTTATAGTGGTGGTTATGAATTTTTGGCAGATCATGTTTTTGAAAAACTAACGAATATTGATCGTTACTTATTAGAATTTGATACAGAACGATCAGGTAATTTTGAGCCTTTAGAAAAATTAAAAAACTCACAAGCAGATGTCTTTTTAGGCTTAATTTCAAGTAAAAAAGAAATGCTTGAGACGAGTGATGAAATTATTGAACGTATTAACACTGCGACAAACTTTTTACCTTTAGAGCGCCTAGGATTGTGTTTGCAAAGTGGCTTCGCTTCAATGGAAGAGGGCAATAAAATTTCCTACGATACGCAGTGGAAAAAAATTAAATTAATGAACCGTGTCGCGCAAGAAATATGGGGCTAATTTTGTTATGAGTTTTGTTTCTGATGCTGTCTATTCGGGCAGTGTCAGATGGCGTTTTAACAGAATTAATTTATAATTTGGAACTTTCATCTATTGATGATTGTAAAACTACATATTTATGTCACAACTATCTTCCTATTTTCAGCAAAATCAATTTTGTGTACTCGTGGAATACCTCACGTCATTAACAGAGGTTTTTCCAACTAAAACTGTATTTGCAGGATATCCGGCTGTAATGACATTAGCAGATCGAGTGCATTCAGATCATGATATTTTGCCATTAGAAGCGAGTGAAAACTATTCAAACTCAGTTGAAAAAGTGATTCATTTTTCAGGCAAAGGTCGAGATATTAAAGACTTTGAATTGTTTTTAAAGCAAGCGAAAACAGCACATATAAAAAATCTATTATTGCTTACGGGCGATAAATTAAAAGAACATGAAGATGGTAAAAATGGCGCTTTACGAAGCCGTTATTTAGAATCTGTAAATGCAGTGATGGCAGCCAAAAAGCAAGGTGGTTTCAATATTGGCGTTGCATTTAATCCTTTTAAATATGCAGATGCAGAGCGCGATGCACAATATTTGAAATTGCATAAAAAAATAAAGGCAGGTGCAGATTTCATTATTACCCAATTGGGATATGACATTGCAGCATTAAAACAGGCACAATTATTTTTAAAGCAATGTGATTATTCACAAAAAATACTCGCTTGTGTAATGCCACTTAATTTGGCGCGCGCAAAGTTTATGGTAAAGCATAAAGTTGCGGGTATTGTTATTAGTCCACATATGCTGAAAGTTTTAGCGCACGAGAAGCAACAAGGATTATCGAATAATGCTTATATGCGCTGCGCTTTACAAATTTTGATTTGTAAAAAAATAGGTTTTGCTGGTGTGCATTTATCTGCATGTCATAAGCCAGAAGAGCAGGTATTGCTTGAACAATATATTGATGAATATCGTAATTTAGAATTGTCTGAACTTGAATTGCTTTGGAATGAACTTTGGCAAATAAAAATAGGTGATGAATTTAAACCTGAATTAGCTTATTTTTCACGTGCTGTAACATCTTCCGAAAGAATCAAATATCAACAATTACACTTAATGCATGCCGCTTTGTTCGACTCTAAAGTTGCAAAAGGATTTGGGCGTTTTGTGTTTGATGCACCACTTTGGAAAAGTAGAACTGCAACCAAGGTTTTAATGAAAACAGAGTTTTTAACAAAGCATGGTGTTGTGGGCTGTGAAAGTTGTGGGCAGTGCAGATTAGGCGATACTTTATATATTTGCCCCGAAACTTGTCCTAAAGGTTTAGCGAATGGACCTTGTGGTGGAACGAGTTTAGATAGATGTGAATTTGGTGATAGAGAGTGCATTCATTCTGTAAAGGCTCGATTAGCACAAGCAGTTGGGCAAACTAATATTTTAAAAGAGAAACTGATTCCAACAGTTGCTATTGAAGTTCGTGGAACCAGTTCTTGGAAAAATTGGTATGTAAATGGAAGCTAAATTTATTGCTCATCATCCATAGCATTTGAATAAAATTTAACTCCAAGTTTTATTCGGTCACGACCTTGGCTTTTACGCCAACGGTTGGTGTCTCGAAGTGAATATACGCAACCACAATATTCTTGTTGATAGAATTCTTCTTTCTTACTAATTTCTAGCATACGCACAGCGCCACCGTGTTTACGCCAATTATAGTCCCAGTAGCGAATGCCTTCATAATGTGAAGCGGAACGATGTCCACAATCATTAATTTGCTGCATATTTTTCCAGCGTGAAATACCTAATGAGCTGCTAATTAAGCTAAAGCCATTTTCAGCTGCATATAATGCGGTACGTTCAAAGCGCATATCAAAACACATGGTGGTGCATCGAATACCTTTTTCAGGTTCATTTTCCATGCCTTTAGCACGTTCAAACCAATTGTCTGTGTCGTAGTCACAATCAATAAATGGAATGTTATGTTTTTGCGCAAAGCGAATATTTTCTTCTTTACGAATTTCATATTCTTTAACAGGATGAATATTGGGATTGTAGAAAAATATTGAAAAATCTATACCAGATTCTATTAATGTTTCCATTACTTCACCCGAGCACGGAGCACAACATGAATGAAGTAAAAGTTTGTCATGACCTGTAGGAAGGCTTAGTTTTTGTCGTTGAAGCTTGTTAGACATAATCATAAAATTTATAAACACAACGTATATTTTAGGACTATGAACGAGTGTAAAACCTGTGAATATGCTGATATTTTCTAAGTTTAAAATGAAGCAAATTCATGATTGTTGATAATGATTGTTTCTTTTGAATAAATGACAATTAGTTTTCTACTTTATTTGAATGTTTGCTGAAAATATTGTTAGATTGAAATTTTCTCATGCTTAAAAATAGCGAACATGAATATCTCTCATGTTTTGTTGAATTTATATCGTTTTACTCATGTTTTGAATCAAGCTTAAATACACCCATACAGAAATTTAGCTTTTTATAAAAATTTAGGGTGTATCTCCATGAGTAATAAGTTTGAATGTTCAATTAAGCGTATTCGTTTTGATGAGAACTACGAGCCAGCAAACAATACGCGTTTAACCACGAACTTTGCCAATTTGGCGCGTGGTGAAAGTCGTGAAGAAAACCTTCGTCGCACAATTGCAATGATCAATAACCGCTTTAATTCTTTAGCAAGTGTAGATAATCCTAAAGCAGACCGTTATTCACTTGAAATTGATATTATTTCTGCGGAAATTGACATTGAAGGTAATGGCAAAACTTTCCCATTTATTGAAATGCTCAAAAGTACAATTACAGATCATAAAACCAATGAACGCATTGAAGGCATGATTGGTAATAGTTTTTCATCTTACGTACGTGATTATGATTTTAGTGTTGTATTACCTCAATTAGGCTGTGGCGTAGGTGAAAAACCTGAAGACTTTGGTGATTTACATGGCAAGCTTTATCAGCATTTAGTGAATTCTGAAGTATTTAAAGCTGAATTTAGCAAACAACCTGTAATTTGTTTAAGTGTTTCAACATCTAAAACGTATTTCCGTACTGCAAATGTGCATCCTGTGTTAGGTGTTGAATATACAAATGATGAATATTCACGAACAGATGAATACTTTGCAAAAATGGGCTTACGTGTACGTTACTTCAAGCCAGAAAATGGTAATGCACCTTTAGCATTCTACTTTGCTGGTGATTTATTACGTGATTACACAGATTTCGAATTAATTAGTGCAATTAGCACAATGGAAAGTTTCCAAAAAATTTATCGTCCAGAAATTTATAACACTAACTCTGCTGCAGGATTGGTTTATCAACCAAGCTTGAATTACCAAGATTATTCATTAACACGAATTGTTTATGACCGTGTTGAACGTGGTCAATTGGCAGTAAAACAAGGGAAGTGGACAGAAGAAAACTTCATTAAGCCTTATCAAGAAATTCTTGAAAAATGGGCTGCGAATTTTACTGTAAATAACACGAATCAAAGCGAAGCCGCTTAATTTACCAAATATTGACTGAACACAAATATAGAAGATTTTTAAATGGCAATTTTATTACCAACATCAACAGCGGGCAGCTTACCAAAACCATCTTGGCTTGCAGAACCAGAGAAACTATGGTCACCTTGGAAATTAGAAGGCGAGCAACTGCTTGAAGCGAAACAAGATGCTTTGCGCTTGTCATTACAAGAACAAGTGCATGCAGGCATTAATATTGTGAGCGATGGTGAGCAGACTCGTCAGCATTTCGTGACCACATTTATTGAGCATTTAGATGGCGTAGATTTCGAGAAGCGCGAAACAGTTCGAATTCGTAATCGTTATGATGCAAGTGTGCCGTCTGTTGTGGGTGCTGTATCTCGTCAAAAGCCTGTATTTGTTGAAGATGCTAAGTTTTTACGTAGCCAAACAGATCAACCGATTAAATGGGCGCTCCCTGGTCCAATGACTATGATTGATACTTTGTACGATGGTCATTATAAAAGTCGTGAGAAGCTGGCTTGGGAGTTTGCAAAAATTTTAAACCAAGAAGCGCGTGAACTTGAAGCGGCAGGTGTAGATATCATTCAGTTCGATGAGCCTGCATTTAATGTATTCTTCGATGAAGTAAATGATTGGGGCGTTGCAACATTAGAGCGTGCGCTTGAAGGTCTTAAATGTGAAACTGCGGTTCATATTTGCTATGGCTACGGTATTAAAGCAAATACAGACTGGAAAAAGACTTTAGGTTCAGAATGGCGTCAATATGAAGAAGCTTTTCCTAAGCTTCAGCAGTCTAAAATTGATATCATCTCACTCGAATGTCAAAACTCACGTGTACCGATGGATTTAATTGAATTAATTCGCGGTAAAAAAGTGATGGTGGGTGCAATTGATGTTGCAACAAACCAAATTGAAACACCTGAAGAAGTTGCAAATACACTTCGTAAAGCACTTCAATTTGTAGATGCTGACAAACTTTATCCATCAACAAACTGTGGTATGGCACCATTGGCACGAGAAGTTGCACGTGGAAAATTAAATGCTTTAAGCGCAGGCGCAGAAATTATTCGCAAAGAATTAACAGCTTAATTCTAGCGGATCTCAAAAGGCATAAAGGTCGTTTGTTCTTTAATTAAAACACCTTTATGTCATCTAGAGATAAGTGATCGTAAATTTAGGATAGTAGAGATGATTGAAGCAACAGACTTTAGAAATGCAATGTCTTTGTTAACAACTGCGGTTAATGTGGTGACAACAGAAGGTGCATCGGGTCTTCATGGTTTTACTGCTTCTGCGGTATGTAGCGTTACAGATACACCACCGACATTATTGGTTTGTATGAATCAAGCATCTCGTTCGCATGCACATTTTATTGAAAATAAAACGTTGTGTGTCAATGTTCTAGGTGCACAGCATGAACAAATTTCTAATGCATTTGCATCGAGTAAATTAAGTTCGGAAGATCGCTTTAAGTTAGGTGCATGGACAACATTGGAAACAGGCTCACCTGTTTTAGAAGATGCTTTGGTTAGCTTCGATTGTGAGATTGAACAAATTCAAGAAGTTGGAACACATAGCGTTTTTATGTGTCGTGTTGTTGCAATTAAACAAAGTCAGCAAGATGAAAGTTTGGTTTATTTTAATCGGGCTTATCATCAAGTTGGTCAACTCGAAACCGCTTAAATTTCTAGATGCATAATCATCTACAAAATCATTAAAACTCATCTTAAATCGTGAAGTTATTATTTCGTGGAACTTATTATTTTCTTAGCCATTGGTGCGCTTGCAGGATTTGCAGCAGGACTTTTTGGTGTTGGCGGTGGAACGATTATCGTACCGTTATTATTTATTGTTTTTACTCAAATGGACTATAGCCCAGATGTCATTATGCATTTGGCTTTAGGAACATCGTTAGCGACTATTGTTGTCACATCTATTAGTTCGTTAATGGCGCATCATAAAAATGGTGCAGTGATTTGGCCTGTATTTAAAAATCTTGCTCCTCCAATGGCAATAGGCTGTTTTTTGGGAGCGGGACTTGCAGGTTGGCTTTCAGGAATTCAGCTTCAACTTATTGTAGGCGTGTTTCTAATTTGGGTTGCATATACCATGTTTGTAGGTGCTAAAAAGGTACAGGATTCTACAAAAATATTACCTTCATCGGCTAAGCAAATTATGGCAGGCTCGGTGATTGGTGGTGCTTCTGCAATATTTGGTATTGGTGGTGGTAGTTTAACTGTGCCTTATTTAACTCGTCATGGTGTAGTTATGCAAAAGGCGGTTGGAACATCTGCTGCATGTGGTTTACCCATTGCGATTACAGGTGCATTAGGCTTTATGATTTTTGGTATGAATCAGCAAGTGAATATTCCTAATACCATTGGTTTTGTACATATTTATGCTTTTTTTGGCATTAGTGTTATGAGCTTCTTTACTGCCAAATTAGGTGCGAAAGTAGCACATGCATTATCACCACAAATACTTAAAAAATGCTTTGCTGTGTTATTGGTGATTATTGGGATTTTCTTTTTGGTTAAAGGTTTAGTCTAAAATAACGACTTATTATTTTTACAATTGAAAGCTCACAAAATGTGGGCTTTTTTATATTTAATAGATAAAAAATAAATGTATAACAATAATTTAAATTTGGAATGAATTTAGAAATTTTCAAACGAAAGGAAGTGAATTAGAAATAACGATTTAGAATTATTATAAAAATAAGGCTCCGAAAATGCCGCTGCATGTCGTTACCCTGAACCCGATGAGTTCAAAGCTGGTTGCATGAATTAAGCAACATTAAGGTGTATTTGGCAATAGAAAAAATCCCATAACAAATTAATTTTCATACATATTTTTGTTTAAGGTCTACCAAAAAACAAGTAGCAACTTTAAACAATATTCTTGCAGTATACACTGGGTATACATGGAATTTAAGAGGTATTTTTATAACAAAGGTATACACTGGGTATACATTTTATAGACTAAAAAAAGCTCATAGACTTATTATAAAAAGGCTTATCTTTTGTAGATGGGGCATCTTCAAGATCAATGCACGAGCTAAATCTAAAACAGCTTTAACTCATAGTGACTTTAGTCTTTTACTAAATTTTTGCACCATCACCAGCCAAACTACAGATACATCGCTCAAAATTAAAAGTATTCTCTATGTTCTACATTCATTGAAGTTAAGTCAAAAACACTATTAAAGCATCTAGCTTTTTGCCACGTAATTTGCAAATTTAGTTTCTTTTTTGCTATGAGCAATACTAATGTATACATGCAAGCTAAGCCATTAAAAAATACGTTTAATCGGTTAAATTGTGTAGAGAGATGTATGCACTCAAATTTAAAAAACACTTATTTACTGAATATATTTCTTGATTTGTAGGTCTTACAAAGTCAGCTAATACAGAATGAAAGCGTTTAGATATCTCTGCATATAGTTTGTAATTACTAGATAATACTTTGACATTATGCTGCTCAATAATATCTTTGATTTTAAATAATGGTTCGCACATTTTAAAGCCTAAATATTTAGTTTTTGACTGTGTGCAATAGCACAATCATTTTTATTCTTTAATATAATAACAGGCTGATTATCTAATTCACGATTAAAAACACTCACAGCTGATGTAGCAATGATGTTCTGTCTAAATTCCATCGTTTTAAGCAACAAAGTAATTAATGATTAAAAGTAATCTGAATAATCGTTCCTTGATTCGACGACTTCAGTATGAAGTTTCCATGTGTGCGTTGTACACGCATTTGCATGCTATGTAACCCAACATGTGTAGTGTCTTCAACAGTATCAGGATTAAAACCAATACCATTGTCTGCTATTTCTAAGAGTGTGGAATGTTCAGTTTGCATTAAACTGATTTCAACTTTTGTTGCTTTACTATGCTTGATAATATTGGTTAATGCTTCTTCAAGAACTCGCGTTAATGTTAAACATTGCAACGGATGAAGTGGATTAATCCATTCTTGAGGAGTTTCCCAGCTAGCATCAATGTTTAATTCGTCAAAAATTTCCATAAAACGATGACGAGTTGATGCGACCCATAATATTGGTGATTCAGGTGTCTGGGCATCTAGACTTGAGCCATGATCAATAATTTGACGTAAATCATTACTCAGTAATTTAAGGATAGATAGAAAATTATTTTTATCTAAATGTTCATTACGACGAACTAATTCAATAGAGCGAACAATAGATCCACCAATTCCATCATGTAAATCGTGAGATAAATTGATGCGCTCTTGTAGGCGAGTATTTTCTAAAGCTAATTGGTGTTGCGAGTTTAAAGATGAACTTAACTTTTTGGTAACATTATTAATTTCATTGGTTAATGTCTGATTAAACTGAGCAATGATTTTATTATTACGATACAAACGTAGACCTAATAAAAGTCCTAACATTAAAGCAGTAAATGGTGCAATAAATGGGGACCAGAACTCATTTTGATTGGTTAAAATTTGGTAGGCATCATGAATTGCAACGGGTACAAAAAATACATGTAAACCAGCCATTAAATAAATTTCAATTTGTTTAGATTTATAAATTAAAAATGGATAAGTTAAGTTTTCTAGTAAAAAAATCACCATATTTAGAATAAAAAATACTTGAATAGTTAACTCTAAATACTTATTTGGAACAAATATTAAGACAGTTGAAAAAATTAAAAAAATATGTAAAAGTAACTGCTCAATTTTAGGGAATTTAAGATTGGCAAATCGCCAAATAGAAATACAGGATACGATTGTATAAGTCGAAAATATCCAGGCTACGACTCTCTCTAATTGGATGCTAATAAATGGTGTTGTATCTAAAATAAAGTACAAACTGTAAAATAGCCAAAATAATACGGTAATACTAATCCATAAATATGCTGATTCTTTACGGTAAATAACCCAGACCATAAAGTAAAAAATACCAACAATAATATTAATTAAAAAGCCAACGGAAAGAAGCGTACGTTGTTTTAATTGATAATCTTGAAATAAGGGAAGAACTTGTTCATAAGTACCAATATCTACATGACCTAAACTTGTTTTTTGTAACGCAGCACTAGAAACATAAACCCAAATAATATTATCTTTATTTTGAATAGATGATTTAGGAATAGACCATATACGTGGAATGTTCCAACTACGTGATAATGGTTCAATAAGAGACTTATCTTGCCAAATTAAATGATCATTTATATAAACTTTACCCGCCATATTAATATGACTTAAAACTAAAGCTAAAGGCTTTTCTGGGTCGTCACAATTTGTTGTCCAATGAATTTTATACCAAACATTTCCTTTATAATTTTCCCAATGATTTTCAACAAAATCTGGGAAATTTTGAACAGGTTTCCAACCTTGATTTGGTCGATCTATTACATTATTAGGTAATGCTTTCGCAATATATTGATTTGTTATGTAGGTTTCACATTGTTGTGAAATTGATTTGGCAAATGTTTGGGCATGTAAAGGTGCACACAGCAGAATTAACCAACATAAAATTATGCTAGCAAACCCAAGTTGCGTGCGGTATGAATTGCTTTTGATCTGTTGTTGACCGCGAGTTTGCGATAAATATTTTTGATATGACATTCGATAGTATATTTTGAGAGAAACAGAGATTCGGAAATTTCCCTATTACTCATTCCTTGAGCGACTAAATTTAAAATTTCATTTTCCCGCTTAGAGAGTAATTCATTTTGAACTTGATTTGAATTGTTTTCTATTGATTCAAAAGAAATTTTTTCCAAAATCTGTTTTGCAATAAAGGGGTCTATTGGCGCACCGCCACGAATAACACTTCGTATTGAAAGACAAATTTCAAAATCATCTCGTTCTTTTAAAAAATACCCAGTTGCTCCAGCTTGAATAGCTTCAAAAATAGTTTCTTGGGTGTTACAAGTCGAAATCACTAAAATAGGTGCGGTACTGCTATTACGTAAATATTTAATTATTTCAATACCTGAGCCATCGGGTAGACCTAAATCTATTAGGGCAAAACCAACATTATTTTCCGAAATTAGTTTTTTCGCTTCTCTGATTGATTGAGCATAAAGAAATAGGTCAGAACTGTAACCTAATTCAAGTAAAAGTTTTTCCGCTCGTTGTTGCATCAAAGCATCATCTTCCAGAATTAAGACTGGAAAAGGTAAATCCATATCATTTTGGATCATAAAAAATTTCCATTAAATAGCTGGTTGATTGCGAATCAACTTATATAAGTAACTACTAAGATTCTGTGATAGAGGGAAATATAAGTTAAATTTTTCTTTTTTACTCTAGCTTAGTTTTAAAAAAGATTACAAATATTTTTTAAATTTTTTTTTATTATTAGGTTGATCCAGATACTAAATCATAAAATTAAAAATAATATTCTAGGTTAATTCTAATTAATTATTTGATTGCTATTTCATGTGAATAGATTATTAAAATACCTAATTACAGTGATGTATATCCAAGTTTAGTAATGATGTAATCCACAATAGGAAAGTTGTGTATTTTTTGTAAATTTCACAACGTGTATAAAAAATTTTGGAGAAAGGACCTATTATTCATATTTTTTTTTAAAAATACAAATATGAATGATAGGTGTCATTGCATGGGGTTGGCATGAATCACATTTATCGAATTATTTGGAATGAAACATTAGGTGCTTGGGTTGCTGTTGCTGAAAATGTAAAAAGAAAAGGTAAACGTAGCTCGAAGGCAGTTTTGAAGAGTGTTATTGCTCTATCAGTATTGGGCGGAGCAAGTGTGCATGCAAGTGTTTCATGTAGTTCAGGGGGAGGAAATACATGTACGCCGTCAGACAACAATTTTCAGCAAACAATTGTACTTTCTAAGGAAACAACTACGGCAGTAGGCGCTATTATTTCAGGTGATAACGGTTCTAACGGTAGAATAGGTGTACTTTTTGTGCCACCTACTGGTGGGGGGAAAGGCGAGACTGTAGGGTCAGTAACTTATAGCGTTTATAAAACAGATTATGATTCAACTAACAATATATTAACAGTCACTTATAAATCTGACGTAGGAAATGCAGCATTTACTCGCATTTTTACACCTATCAATAATTCATCTGATAAAACATATCTTTTTGATGAATCTAAATTGATGGCTGTTGTCAAACAAACAGGTTCTATCATAGATGGTTCATTTGTATCAGATGGAATAACGGCACTACCTGAATCTGACGAAAGTGTAAAAATTTTTGAAAGTGATTCACAAGTTAAAATCACTTCGGAAAAATATGGTTGGACTATTGAAGAGTCTAATGCCGGTGATGCTGCTGGAGGTGGAGTTTCAATTGATACCTCAATTGCTGGAGAAAAAGTGCCATTTAGGGCTATTGTGAATGGACAGAATAACACTATAAAACTTACGACAAGCACAACAAATAGTGAAAAAAAAGCTGCTGTTTATTCTATTAGCCAAGGTGGCGACGGAGGTAGTGGTGGTACTTATTATGCTGGTGGCGATGGTAAAAAAGGTGGTCGTGGTGGTGATGCATCAGATGCTGAAATTCAAGTTAATAATTTAAAAATTAATATCCGATCATCAGAGAATAAAGGCAGCATAGGTATTTTAGCTTTATCACAAGGTGGTAATGGTGGTAAAGGTGGTGGTTCTTATACAGTTGTTGCTGGTGGTGGTACAGGTGGCGGTGGTGGACTAGGGAAAAATGCGAGTGCCAATGTGACTAACACAACAATTACCATCAATGATAATAAATCTTCAGGTATCGCTGCAATGAGCGCCGCAGGTGATGGTGGTAATGGTGGGAGTGCTGGAGGTATTGTTTCAAGTGGTGGTAAGGGTAATACAGCAGGACAAGCTGGTGCCGTTAATGTGTTTACTGATGAAAATACAACGATAACAATTACTGGTAATGAGTCTAACGGGATATTGGCTCAATCGATTGCAGGTGCAGGTGGTAATAGTGGCTCGAGTATCGGTCTTGCTGCACTGGGCGGTAATGGCGGCATGGGGGGTAATGCGAATACTGCAACTGTAAACTCATCAGCAAAAATAACAATGATTGGTAATGAGTCATATGGTATTACGGCTCAATCTATAGGTGGTGGTGGTGGTAATGGCGGAGTAACTGCTGGTGGTATTAGTCTTGGATCTATAGGTGGTGCAGGAGGTGATGGTGATATTGTAGATGTCACCAACAATGGAGAATTAAATATTGTAGGCGAAAGCTCTTACGGTATTTTAGCGCAGTCGATAGGCGGTGGTGGTGGTAATGCAGGTTTAAGTGCCGGCTTAGCGAGTATTGGTGGTAATGGTGGTAGTGGTGGTGTTGCAGGAGATGTCATAGTTAAAAATACATCTACTGCAACTATTAATACACTAGGAAAAAATGCGCACGGCATTGTAGCTCAATCCATTGGTGGTGGTGGTGGTAACGGCGGATTGGTTGTTGGTACAGTGGCAATAGGTGGTAATGGTGGTGAAGGTAATGATGCAGGAAAAGTTACTGTAAAAAATGATGCAGATATCATTACAGGTCAAAAAGATAATAAAGAACAGTCAGATAACGCATCAGCAATTTTAGCCCAGTCCATTGGCGGCGGCGGCGGTAATGGTTCAATGGCGATTGCTGCTGGACTAGGTTTTAGCTTATCCATTGGTGGTAATGGTGCTGGTGGTGGAGAAGGTGGTGCTGTTGAAGTGAACGTTGGTGAGAACTCACCAACTAATTTAACAACTTGGGGTGATAACTCTTCTGCAATCAAAGCTCAATCGATTGGTGGTGGTGGTGGTAATGGTGGTGCATCCGTATCTGGTAGTGTGGGTTCGGTTGCTTCCGCATCGATAGCACTTGGAGGTACAGGTGGTAATGGTGCAGCGTCAGGTAAAGTAGAAGTTACAACATCGGATACAACTGTAATTCATACCTTTGGTGATCGTTCGACAGGTATTACTGCTCAGTCGATTGGTGGTGCTGGTGGTGATGGTGGGCTAGCGATTGCTGCCGCTATATCTTCAGGGGCATCTGTTGGCGTTAGCCTGGGTGGTGACGGTGGTGAAGGTGCAAAATCGGATCAAGTTCATGTAAATAATAATGCAGATATTTATACAAAAGGTTTTGATTCAACAGGTATTTTAGCACAATCGATTGGTGGTAATGGCGGTACAGGTGGGTTGTCTATATCGGCAGCAGTTGGAACACAAGGAGCATCACTTGCCTTAGGAGGCGAAGGTGGTGGTGGTGGTATTAGTAAAGAAGCATTTATACATAATACGGGTACAATTAGAACTGATGGTGCAGGTTCATCCGCTTTAGTTAGCCAGTCCATTGGTGGTAGTGGTGGTAATGGCGGTGGATCGGTTACTGGTGCATTTGGTGGTGGTGCACTTACTTTTTCACTTGGCTCCAACGGTGGTGCGGGTGGACAAGCAGGTATTTCTAAAATTCATTCAATTGGTAATTTGGAAACAGTAGGAGACAATTCCACAGCGGTTGTTGCCCAATCAATAGGCGGAACTGGCGGTAATGGCGGATTTAGTGTTGCTGCAACAGCTTCTGGGCTTGGTGGTGCATCATTAGCCTTAGGTGGAGCTGGAGGTGGCGGTGGCAAAGCCGACACTGTGGAAGTCAGATTATTATCTCAGGAAAATTTAGAAGCTTTACCTAAAGCGATTAATCCAAATAAAACTATTATCTTAACTAAAGGTGATAATTCATCGGGCGTACTTGCACAGTCAATTGGTGGGTCTGGTGGTAACGGTGGCACAGCTATAGCTGCTTCTGCCAATGGTAATATTACAGGTGGTGGTGCTCTCAGCCTTTCATTTGGTGGAAAAGGTGGGAAAGGCGGTCAAGCAGGAAAAGTTGATTTAATTTCAGATCATTATATTCAAACTATAGGACAAAATGCTTCAGCTATAGTTGCTCAATCAATTGGTGGTTCGGGAGGTAATGGAGGAACTTCCGTTGCGGCCTCTGTATCTGGTTCATCGGGTCCTGTGGCAGTAAGCGCTGCAATCGCTATTGGTGGTGAAGCTGGTGATGGAGCTTTTGCTAATACTGTATCTGTTGCTAACTATGGTGATTTGATAACTGTTGGAAATCACTCAAGAGGTATTGTTGCGCAATCTATTGGCGGTAATGGCGGTAATGGCGGATTAGCAATTGGTGCAAGTGTCTCTGGGGGAGCAACGGGCGCTGTTGCATTGTCTTCAGCTGTTGGTGGTGATGGTGGCGATGCTAATGTTGCAGAAGCTGTTACGGTAGATAACACAGGTAATATCACGACAGTTGGTGATTTTTCACATGGTATTTTAGCCCAGTCTATTAATGGTAATGGTGGTGCGGGTGGTCTGTCTGTTGGTGCTTCTGTCGCAGGTTCAGGAGATAAGGCACTTGCAGCAACGGTGACCTTAGGTGGTAAAGGTGGTGATGTAAAAAAACAAACAGACTATAACAACACAGTCACTGTAAATAACTCAAATAATAGTATTTCAACATTTGGAAACTTTTCAGATGGTATTAGTGCACAATCGATTGGTGGTAATGGTGGTGTAGGCGGTCTAACTATTGGTGTTGCTGCTGCCGGAAGTGCCAATATAGCTGGCGGTGTTGCAGTAGGTCTTGGTGGTGAAGGTGGAACAGGTGGTGTTGCTGGGCTGGTGACTGTCAATAACATTAATGCTGCAATCTATACGGCAGGTAAGTCATCACATGGCATTAATGCTCAATCTATTGGCGGTAATGGTGGTAATGGTGGCGTAGCTATTACGGGTAGTCTTGCAATTTCAAAAGAAACTTCAGCAGCATTAAATGCAAGTGTTGGAGGAACAGGTGGTGATGGTAATAATGCCTCTGAAGTTATTGTGATTTCAAAAAATTCTGAGCTTATTCAGGATAGTGCAACATTGGAAGATCATCAAAAAGATCAAACACTTGCATACATTTCATCTATTATGACTAAAGATGATTCTTCAAATGGTATCAACGCACAATCGATTGGTGGTGGTGGTGGTAATGGTGGTTTAGCAGGTAGCTTCTCTATTGCAGGATCATTAGGCAAATCTATCACTGCAGCTGTAGCTATAGGCGGTAATGGTGGCGTAGGTGGTTTAGCAGGTAATGTTGATGTTGATAGTTTTGACAACATTACAACTTTGGGTCATGACTCGAATGCAATCCTTGCGCAATCGATTGGTGGTGGTGGCGGTAATGGAGGTACATCTGTTGCAGGTTCATTATCTGTCGCTGGTGGTGCGGAAGGAGCTGCATATAGCGCAACAGTGAGTCTTGGTGGAAAAGGGGGTGATGTTAAATCAACAGATGATGATGAACTTAATACAGCAGGGTTAATCGATGTTATTTCATCGGGTAACTTAGTGACATTGGGTGATTCTTCTCATGGTGTTTTAGCCCAATCCATTGGTGGTGGTGGTGGTAACGGTGGTATGAGCATTGCAATAAGTGGAACTGCCTCAACAGACTCATCTTTACAAGCTGGGGCCAGTATTGGTGGATTTGGTGGAAAAGGTGGAATAGCCAATAACGTAACAGTTACTCGTGGTTCAGAGGGCGCAATTTATACATTTGGTCATGAATCAACGGGTATAACAGCACAATCTATCGGTGGTGGTGGTGGTAACGGCGGTAGTGCTATTTCACTTTCAGGATCACTTTTAGATACAACATCTATAGCATTTACACTTGGTGGATTTGGTGGTGAAGGAAATACTGGTGGAACTGTAAAAGTAGACAATCAATCAGATATTTTTACAATTGGTAATCAATCTCAAGCCATTAAAGCGCAATCCATTGGTGGTGGCGGTGGTAATGGTGGATCATCCATTGCATTTAGCGGAACAGCTTTCACAAAAGAATCATCAACTAATATTGCGGCAGCAGTGGGTGGTTTCGGCGTTGAAGGTGGAGCATCGAGCTTTGTTGAAGTTGTAAACCAAGCAAATTTATATACAGAAGGAACAGGTGCTCAAGGGATTCTTGCTCAGTCAATTGGTGGTGGTGGTGGTAATGGTGGTACGGGCTTTGCCGGCACATTCAATCCAGGTGGTTTTGCAAAAAATGATGCGAAAGCGACTACATTGGCTGCTTCAGTGGGTGGTTTTGCTGGTAATGGAAATATTTCAGGTGCTGTAGAAGTAAACAGCACGGGTGAAAGCATTTATACCCTAGGCGATTTTTCAAGTGCAATTCAAGCACAATCGATTGGTGGTGGCGGTGGTAATGGTGGTAATGCAACCACAGCAGCTTTATCTATAAAGTGTGTAGATAGTTGTGATATGCCTGATGATAATAAGAAGTCAGATACCAACATTTCTTTAAGCGTTGGTGGATTTGGTGGTAATGGAAATGTTGCAAATACTGTTAGTGTAAAGAATACCTCACACTTAACAACCAAGGGTGATGGTTCAAATGGTATCTACGCACAATCTATTGGCGGCGGCGGCGGCGAAGGTGGTAATGCACTTGTTGATGCTAAAGCAATTAACTTAGATGAAAGAAATACAACGAACCATAAGTTAACTTTGGCAATTGGTGGCTATAAGGGAACAGGCGCACATGCTGATGCTGTAGATATTTCACATAGCGCATCGATATCAACAGAGGGTTTGAATGCTAAAGGTATTTTAGCGCAATCGATTGGCGGTGGCGGTGGTAATGGGGGTAATGCATCAGGTGCTACAGTTGGAATTGGTGGCGGAGCATTACAAGAAGAAATGGCTGCTGGTATTGAAGCAGTTCATCAACTTTTTGGTGATGATAGTTTTGATGCATCAAGTTTAACTGGTGCTGCAGGTAATGCAGGAACAGTGACTATTGAAACAACACGAAGTGTTTTAGCAGAAGATATTTATCGCATCATGACTCAAGGTGATTATTCGGATGCTATTTTCGCGCAATCTATTGGTGGCGGTGGTGGTATTGGTGGTAGTGCTACTGGAAAACTTGCTGTTGGTGGTGGTGCAGGTGCAGGCGGTAATGCAAATAATGTATTAATCAATAACGAAATTGAACTTCGAACTTCAGGAGTCAATTCACGCGGTATTATTGCTCAGTCCATTGGTGGTGGCGGTGGTACTGGTGGTGATGTAACTGCTCAAACAACAGTAGGTATTGGCGGTTCAGGTAATAGTGCTGGTGATGGTGGAGAAGTTGATGTCACCAATGATGCTGTAATTATTACTGAAGGCTATGGTTCAGAAGGTATTCTTGCGCAGTCGATAGGTGGCGGTGGTGGTACCGGTGGTAGTGTCGAACAAGCCACTGTTGCAATTGGTGGTGGAGCACTTGAAAACTTATTAAGTGGCGTGGGTGTGAATGCTTCTACCGCAAATGGTGGTAAAGGTGGAAAAGTTACAGTTGTAAATAAAAAAGATGCAGAAATTTTGACTAAATCTGCGGATTCTGCTGCCATAGTTGCGCAATCTATTTCTGGTGGCGGTGGTAAAGGCGGTAATGCCACAGGCACATTAGCACTGGGTGGATTTGGCTCTCTTGCAGGTGAAAGTGGTGAAGTAACCATCACCAATGAAGCGAATTTATGGACTGAAGGCACAAATTCTGCAGGGATTATTGCTCAATCCATCGGCGGTGGTGGCGGTATTGGAGGTCATTCATCAGGTACATTGACGATGGGTGGCTTTGCCAGTACGGGTGGCGCGTCTGGAGCGGTGACCGTCGAAAATAGTGGTCAAATTCAAACAGTGAATACAGATTCAACTGCAATATTGGCTCAATCCATTGCTGGTGGCGGTGGTTTAGGTGGTGGAGCATCTGCTTCTGTTGCGATAGGTGGTTTTGGTGGTCAAGGTGCAAATAGTAATAAAGTCAGTGTCACCAACACAGGTAACCTATTTACTCAGGCGAAAAATGCATCTGCTATTGTCGCGCAATCCATTTCTGGTGGTGGTGGTAAAGGCGGTTCAAGCGATGGTGGTGTTATCACAGAAAAAGATGGCACTACAACGATTGAAAGTGCTTACGTTGCTGTAGGTGGCAATGGTGCAAATGCTGGAAAAGCAGGTGATGTAGAGGTACATAACTCGGCACAATTGATTCAAACTGAAGATGATCAATCTAACGGTATTGTGGCTCAATCTATCGCAGGTGGCGGTGGTATGGGAGGCGAAGCCAATGGAATTGATATTACGCAAATTATCAATGATGCGAATCAAGAGGTTTTATCGACGTTTGATAAAGGAGCGGCAACTGTTGGTTTAGGTAGTGGGGCAATTTATACCGTTCACAATTTATCGAATAAGTTTGCGAATGAGCTAACTGAAACAGCGAATAATATTATTGGTACATTATCAGCACCACTGGTTAATTATTTTAGTAATTTATCAACAGCAGCAGGTGGTTCTTCAAGTAGAGTGATCGCAACGAATGCAAAAGACAGTGTGATTTACACCAAAGGTCATGGTTCTGAAGCTATAGTTGCGCAATCAATTGCTGGCGGTGGTGGTACAACAGGAAGTGCTAAAGGCATTTTAGTTGCAGGTGCTTATAAAGGTGGAGCAGGCAATGCATCTACTGTCAAAGTCAAGAACGAAGGTGTATTGATTACTGAAGGTGATCATTCAGCGACGATTGTTGCTCAATCCATCTCAGGTGGTGGTGGTTTAACTAGTGGTTTAGATAATATCTCGTCTTATACAGTCCTAGGTGGGCAAGAAGAAACTGGAAATAGTGGTGCTGTTGATGTTGAAAATAGCAACATTTTATATACAGCTGGGACATTGTCTTCAGCGATTATTGCTCAATCGATTTCCGGTGGTGGTGGTATTACCGGCTTAACGCACGAATTAAGTTTTGGTAACACAGGCATGAGTAATGCTAGTGCAACATCTGGCAAGGTAGATTTAAAAAACACTGGTTCTATTACGACTGAAGGGAATGGTGCGATAGCGGTTGTATCACAGTCTATTGGAGGTGGTGGAGGTTATACAGCTGGTGTTGATCAGGGAGAAGCTCCTACTAACGAGAGCAATAAAGGTGCCAAAGGTAATGCGGGCGATGTGAATGTCATTCATGGCCCACATACAACAACATTGGTTGCACAGCAAACTACATCGACAGATATTGATGATGATTCATCTATTGAAGCTACCCCAATAGAACAGTTTGCATCTATTTTTACTACGGGTAATTATGCTCATGGTATTGTCGCGCAATCTATTGCTGGTGGTGGCGGATTCACACATCTTATCGACAGCGAAGGTGATATTTCAGGTTTCTTTGCAGGTACTGTGGGTGGTGAAGGTCAAGCAGGGAATGTCAATATTCAGCACGATGGTCGAATTATTACCACTGGTAAAGATTCAATAGGTATTCTTGCGCAAAGTGCAGGAAGCCAAAATGGACAAATTAACGTTGAAATTGCTAAAGATTCAGTTGTTATAGGTGGTTCAGGTAAAGGGGCCGCATTGGCATTATTTGATGGTGCAAATAACTATGTGCTTAACCAAGGCTATTTAACCGCTAAGGGTGAGTTCGATAGTAAATATTTATTAGCACCTTCTGATCCTAACTATATTGAATCGGATAATTTGGTAGACAACTTGGTGAGTGTAGGTTCATCTGATGCTAATGCAATTATTGGATCAAATGGTAATAACACAATTGTAAATGATGGTGGGTTTATTACTGGAAGCGTCCAATTAACCAATGGATCAAATAAGCTGATTAATCAGAATAATGGTTGGGTGCTTGCAGGTACAACCATGCAATTTGCAAATGAGCTGACACGTATGATGAGAGTAGCACCTCAGATTGGATCAATTGAAAATGATGCAAATTGGTCTATCGGAGGTGTAGATGAAATTAGCTCAACATATATGGTGGGCGATTTCACACAAACTGAAAATGGTAAATTCTTCCTAGATTACAACGTTGATCGTGGTACATCCAATATAAATGCGAGTATGTTCAGTTCTACGAACTCAAATTTAGGTTCGTTTGATACCATGCAAGTCAATGGAACTGCAGATATTGCAGGAGAAGTGAACATCAATGTTATGAATGCAGGTTTGTTAATGCCTGGCGAGTTTGATTTAAATTTCATTACTGCGAATAGCGTGAATTTGTCAGATGATCTACGTTTGGTCTTCCTACCATCTGCGATTAGTCGTTATCAATTGCAAAATAATGGAAATGGTGGTGTTTCATTAGTCTCAAACTACAATTATGTACAGTCTGGTTTAACAGCGAATGGTATTAGTGTTGGTGGTGTAATAAACCGTATTCAATTAGGTCAAAGCATTACACCAAAAGAACCATCAATGAATACTCGTAATGTGGTTCAAACACCTGAAAACAATCACGCATTTGAAAAAATTGCAGAGATTATTTATTACTCAAAAGATATTGAAACGTTACAAGCGAATTATGATGCACTTTCAGGTGAAGGTGCTGCCGCAATACATCAATCTGCTTTCACATTAGCAAAAGACAGTCTGAATGATATTTCTACACAAATGGACTTCTGGCGTTCAAAATCGAATTTGGCAAAATCAAATAGTTCGGTCGCATTAACATGTTCAAGTGAAGATGCTACAGGTTCAAGCCGTGCCGAACTAAATAATTGCCAAGGTGATAATAAATGGCGTTTATGGATTGCTGGTAATGACGGAAATCAGGTTCTTAGTGGTAAATCAAATAAAGGAATTGCCGACGTTAAAGCTGAATCAAATCGTTTAATTGTAGCTCTAGATTATGAGTTAGATCCTAATACTTTAATTGGTGCTGCATTTACCGATGGTAAAGCTCGTTATGATATTAAAGATCGCTCATCGAGTGGAACAGTTGATAATACAGGTGTTACATTCTTCGGTATTAAAGATTTTGATCAGTACTATATTAAAGCGATGCTTGGCTATGATTGGTTAAAAGCGACATCGGCGCGAAATATCTTTATTGAAGGTACGGATCAAGGTTCTACAATTATTGATGATATTTCTAATCGAGTTGAAGCAGACTATAAAGGTCAAATGTTAAATACGCGTATTGAAGCGGGCTATAAATACTTGGTTGATGGTATTAACGTGACACCATTTATTGGAGCACAGTTTGCAATGACGCAATATGATCGTGCTAAGGAAAAAGAAACGACAGGTGCAGAAACCCATGCTGGTCTGAAATACGAACAGAATCGCAATTATTCTGCTCCACTATTTGTTGGTTTCCAGCTCGATAGAAATTATGAATTTGATTATGGCATTTTACAACCATATGCCCGTTTTAGTTTAAACCATGATTTATCGACAGATCGTGAAATTGAATCAAGCTTTGTAGCGGCACCTGGTTATACATTCACTGTAAATGGTGGTGAGCCTCAAAAGACAAGTCTAGATTTAAATTTAGGCTTTAAGATGAATACCAATGCTAATGTTGCGATTTTTGGTCAGTATAACGGTAAATTCTCATCATCTAGCTCGAAGACAGATCATGTGAATTTTGGTCTTGAATATTCATGGTAATTTAAAAATTAAGTTGTAAAAAAACCAGCTTCGGCTGGTTTTTTTACTTTGTTTTTTATACTAATTCGAGAGTGTTTGTATGGAAATATAAAGCTATGTGCGGTTTTAGAAACATTAGCTTAATTGGATTCAATCAATTTTATTGCTTCAGCTTTAAATTCTGCAGTATCAGTCTTCTTTTCCTTGCTCATGGTAAGCTCTTAATGAGTATCTATAGCTTAACAGGTTAAAATCTTCTGTTTTTTTTGCATATGTCATTCTGCATGTGCATTATTCCGTTGCTTAATTAGATCTTTAACGAACGAATGAGTAATAAGGACTTTTTGTTGGACATTTTTATTTCCTATCAGCATATGCTGCATAAGTGATTCGATGCTTTTACATACAAGAAGTATACAAAGTTCTAAAAAATGAAAAATAATTTGGAATGAATTTAGAAATTTTCAAACGAAAGGAAGTGAATTAGAAATAACGATTTAGAATTATTATAAAAATAAGGCTCCGAAAATGCCGCTGCATGTCGTTACCCTGAACCCGATGAGTTCAAGGTGGACAAGGCCATATACTTGCTGGGTTTCCTACACAAGGCAGGCATACACTCTAAATATATAGACCGTATCCGGAGATATAAGTATCGGCAGGGATATAGACTCACTGGCGAACATCTCAGAGTAAATCCATTATAACGAATAAAGCCCGCTGATTAAACTAAACGGGCTTTATTCATGTAAACATACGTTTCAATTGCATAGTCTTTATGCAATAAATCTATTTATTAAGAAAATTCTTTAACATCTTCTAAAATAGTCGAAAGTAAACGTTCGCAATGTTCATATTCTTGAATAGATTTATTCATTGCTAAAACTTCTTGCATGAGTTCCAAAGCAACCATAATGGTGAGTTTACTTGGTTCCATACGTGGAGCTTTACGACGAAAATCATTATATTTTTCATTCAATAAATCAGCAGCACGTTCTAAATCAGCTTGTTGATCACTTGTCGTTGCTAAACGAAAACTATGACCTAAAACTTTAAGATCGATAGGAATTTGCTCGCTCATTTATGCTTCCTCGCTTGCATCGGACGGGTGGGCAAGTTGCTGAATTTCTTGTGCGTGTTGATCTTGCGCTGTACCTAAAATAGAAAGACGTTGAATAATGGCTTCTACTTTCGCTTTTGCATGTTCATTTTTTTGTAATAAACGATCACGTTCATTTTTCAAAGCTTGAATTTCTTGATTTGAATGACGTTGCTCATTTTGCAATTTCTCTTTCACAACACGTAATTCATTACGCTCAGCAAGAATTTCTTGAAAACGATTTTTTAAATCTGTGCAGCTTTTTTCCAAACGGCTATAACGATCTGCAAGCGTTATTGCATCATCATTCAACTGTTTTAATTGCGTTTGAGAAGAGCTTAATTGATCTGTAAGACTTTTTATCTCTTCTTCTTTGCTGTTTATAGTTTCATTTTTTTGCTCAATTTGAGCCTGATGCTGTTGATTCGAAGTTAACTGAGCTTCAGATAAAGTCTGATTTTCAGATTCAAATTCAGCAAGTCGTGTTTTAAGAACACGAACATGCGCTTGTAGACGCTGTAATTCTTCTAACATATCGTAGTCGCACAGTGTTGCAAACAAAGGTAATATATAAGAAGTATAGAGATTGGATAAACGAATGCAAGACGATATTTCAGGTTGGTCAGATTGGGACCTCAATTTTAAGGGTATTGAGGAGATTTCTAGCCCAAGTGAGTTACACGGTTTATTGACAGGAATTGTGTGTATTACACAAGCACCTACACGTGAAGAGTGGATTAAAATTCTTGAAACTTTAGAGGTTCCAGAGCTTAGTCCAGAAGCTTTAGAGTTACTTGAAACAGAAGGTGAAGATGTTTCTCATGCTTTATCTGAAGATGAACTCGACTATTTACCAATGCTACCAGATGATGAACATGCATTATCTGAGCGTGTACAAGCCTTAGCAGATTGGTGTGCGGGTGTTGTACTCGGTTTTGGCTTAGCATCTGGGCATATTCGTGCAGATGAACAAGAACTTATTGAAAACCTTCAAGACGTTGCTGCTGTTGAGTTTGAAGAGTCAGATGACGATGATGAAGGCGAAGAAAGCTATCAAGAATTATATGAATTTGTTCGTTTAATTCCTGTTAGCTTAGCAATGGGGCGTAAGAAAGTTGCAATTGACGACACACCTTTATTGAAACATTTCCCAGCTAAAAATTTACAAGCGAAAGCAACAGATGCGACAAACGTCGTTGAAATGTTCACGCCACATCGGCCAAGTTAATTGAGCATGGTTTAAGGTATTTTGTTGCATGAAAACTCAAGTTGAATTGTAAAATTTGATGTTGAATTTAATTGCAACAAAATATATCAAACAATCAAAAAGAAGTTATTTTAAATGAAGAAACTCAGTCAAACAGTCTTTCAAGAACGTCGTGATATTCTTGCCGGTGAAATGGGGTTGCGAAGTATTGCGATTATTGCAACAAGTCCCGTTGCTATGCGTAATAACGATGCAGATTATAAATTTCGAGCAGACAGCAGTTTCTTTTATTTAACAGGTTTTGCAGAACCTGAAGCTGTTGCAGTCATTGAGACTTTTGACACAGAAGAAGAAGGTTATTGTTATAGTCTTTTTTGTCGTGAACGAAACCGTGAAATGGAAATCTGGAACGGTTACCGCGCAGGTATAGATGGTGCGATAGAAAATTATGAAGCAGATGAAGCTTTTGCCATTGAAAGCTTAGATGAAGAAATTATTGGAAAATTAACAGACAAAGATAAAGTTTTTTACCGTATTGGACACGATGTAGACTTCGATATTCGTGTAGCAAAATGGGTTAAAAAAGCAGAACAACAACAGCGCGGTGGTTTTAATACACCTGCACGTTTAATTCAGTTAAACCGAGTTGTTGATGAAATGCGCTTGCATAAATCTGCCGATGAAATTGAGCTAATGCAAATAGCATCTGACATTAGCGCAGAAGCGCATACACGGGCTATGAAAGCCGTTAAACCAGGCATGATGGAATATGCTTTAGAAGCAGAACTCAATTATGTATTTGGTAAAAATGGTTGTGTTCCTGCATATAACAGCATAGTTGGCGGTGGTGAAAATGCCTGTATTTTGCATTATGTAGAAAATGATCAGGAACTCAAAGATGGTGATTTAGTGTTGATTGATGCTGCATGTGAATATCAACTTTATGCATCTGATATTACGCGTACTTTTCCTGTAAATGGTAAATTTAGTCCAGAACAAAAAGCTTTATATAATATTATTTTAGATTCGCAAATTGCTGCAATTGATGCAGTCAGAATTGGCAATTCATATAAAGAGCCACACAATGTTGCGGTAAAAATATTGGTTCAAGGTTTACTTGATTTGGGCATTATGCAAGGCGATTTAGAACAAATTATTGCAAGTGAGAGTTATCGTCAGTTTTATATGCATGGAACAGGGCATTGGTTAGGCATGGATGTGCATGATGTTGGTTCATATAAAATGAATAGTCATTGGCGTAATTATGCCGAAGGTATAGTTGTTACGATTGAACCTGGTCTTTATATTGCCCCTGATGATTCAACTGTAGATGAAAAATGGCGTGGCATTGGTATTCGTATTGAAGATGATGTTGTGGTAACCAAAAATGGTCCATTGGTTTTAACAAAAAATGTAGTTAAAACAGTTGAAGAAATTGAAGCTTTGATGGCTTGATATTATTTTGTATAAGAAATTTTATGTTAAATGAAGCGGATTTATTGAATCCGCTTGCCATCTTTATTAATGATGATCTCACCATCTTCTTTGATAAAAGCACCAAGTTGAGGTGCAGACAAAATATCTAAAACGAGTTCAGATGGTCGACATAGTCTTACGCCTAACTCAGTCACCACAAATGGACGATTAATCAAAATTGGATACTCAAGCATAAAATTAATGAGCTGTTCATCTGTCCAGTGTGGCTGATCCAATTTATGAGTTTCAAAAGGTTCTACATTTTTACGGATAGCTTCATGTACAGAAAGACCTGATTTTTCAATTAAATTAATCAGTTCTCTCTTGCTCGGAGGGTTGAGAAGATACTCAATAATTTCAGGTTCCTCTCCGGTATTTCGAATTAAAGCCAGTGTATTTCTTGATGTTCCGCAAGCAGGGTTGTGATAGATCTTAACTTTTGATGACATTGGATTAACTCAAAGCTTAGTAATATTGCATTTATATATGGATATACGTATATTCGCAATAGCATATATGTGAGTGTAGATTATGGATCAAGCAGATTTCTTTAAATGCCTATCTGACCCGACACGTCTAGATATTTTAAAAATTATTTTAGAAAGACAAAATGTATGTGTTTGTGAAATCACAGAGATATTACAACTGAGCCAACCTAAGATTTCTCGTCATCTGGCTTTACTTCGTAATCTCTCAATTTTGTTAGATGAGCGTAAGGGACAATGGGTGTATTACCGATTAAATCCTGATTTACCAGAATGGGTAAATGCAGTGCTCAATGTCTTAAATGATGAAGTACTGAATAAACCTGCAAGCAACTTATCTATCTCTATGCAATGCGAGTAATTCAATGTCCGGATCAAAGCTCTCATTCTTAGATCGAAATCTAACGCTATGGATTTTCATTGCCATGGCATTAGGAGTAGGTATTGGTGTATTTTTTCCTCAAGCATCTGTGGTACTCGATCAATTAAGTATTAATTCAGTGAATATCCCTATCGCAATAGGGCTTATTTTGATGATGTATCCACCACTTGCCAAAGTAGACTATGCGACTTTGCCTAAAGTCTTTGAGGACAAGCGAACCCTTACATTATCTCTCGTTCAAAACTGGCTAATAGCACCTTGCTTAATGTTTGGTTTGGCAATCATTTTTTTGCACTCCTATCCTGAATACATGACAGGTCTCATTCTGATTGGTTTAGCCCGATGTATTGCGATGGTCTTGGTTTGGAATAACTTGGCAGGTGGGGATAATCAGTATGTGGCAGCCTTAGTGGCATTTAACAGTATCTTCCAAATTTTATTCTTTAGTACCTATGCTTGGTTGTTCTTGACCTTCTTACCACCATTTTTTGGGGTAGAAGCACAAATTATTGATGTGGGTTTTTGGACAATCACCCAAGCTGTACTGATTTATCTCGGCATCCCGTTCTTACTCGGCTTTTTAACTCGATTAATTTTAGTTAAAAACAAAGGTTTGAATTGGTATCAAGATAAATTTATTCCAAAAATCAGCCCAATGAGTCTTATCGCCCTTTTATTCACCATTGTGGCGATGTTTAGCCTGAAAGGTAGCGAAGTCGTCAGCCTTCCTCTAGACGTGCTTAGAATTGCTATTCCTTTGACGATCTATTTTGTTGCAATGTTCTTCATCAGCTTCTTTATGAGTAAGTGGATGGGCAATGATTACCCTAAAACGACTGCTATTTCCTTTACTGCGGCAGGCAACAATTTTGAATTAGCACTTGCTGTAGCCATTGCCACTTTTGGATTAGCTTCACCTGTCGCTTTCACTACCGTGATTGGCCCACTTGTAGAAGTACCTGTATTGATTGCTTTAGTGATCGTATCACTATGGCTGAGAAAAAAAGTATTTAAATAGGCATGAGTTGAATGAACTTACCCAATATTGATCTTGGTCTTTTAGAAAAACCGACTGTTGAAAAAGTTCAGGCAAAAAAGCTTGAACATCCACCAAGAATACTGCTTTTATATGGCTCAAATCGTGATCGATCATATAGCCGTTTAGCCGTTCAGGAAGCGGGTCGAATCCTTGAGTATTTTGGTGCAGAAGTGAAAACTTTCCATCCCAAAGGGCTACCTCTACCTGAAGATGGTGATATGCAACATCCAAAGGTCAAAGAATTGCATGAGCTATTAGCATGGTCAGAGGGCATGGTTTGGTGTTCTCCTGAACGTCATGGCTCAATGAGTTCAATATTAAAAGCTCAAATTGATTGGGTTCCATTAGCAGCAGGCGCAATCCGTGCAACGCAAGGTAAAACTTTAGCTGTAATGCAAGTATGTGGCGGCTCACAATCGTTTAATGCTATAAATCAATTACGTATTTTAGGACGTTGGATGCGGATGATCACAATTCCAAATCAATCCTCAGTACCTAAAGCATTTCTTGAGTTTGAAGAAGATGGTCGTATGAAACCTTCTTCTTATTACCAAAGAATTGTAGATGTAATGGAAGAACTTTATAAATTTACGCTTTTAACCAGAGGGCAGTCAGCATATCTCACTGATCGTTACTCTGAACGTGTAGAAAGTGCGGAAGAGCTTTTAAAACGTGTGAATCAGAAGAGTATTTAGATTTCCTAAAATTAACATAATACACCTTATACTAAATGCTATTTTTTATTTTATATAAATCATATTGTTATGTTTGTATAAGAAGTCCAGACCTATCGATCTGGGCTTTTTATGGATTCATCATGTTTAACGATCAATTGTTAAAGACGGTTCCACAATTTTTATAAAATATTTTAGAGAATCAAAAAATCTTCTTTGCAGGAACCATTATTAAAAACCTCATCTTTAAGGTAATATAAAATCCATTAAAGATTTTAGGTATTTCGAGCCAAAACCTCGAAAACAGCATAAGAAGGATACAGGCATGCAACAAGAAGTAATCATTGTTGGTGGTGGTATGGTGGGGCTAAGTTTATCCCTAATGTTAGCTAAACAAAACATTGCAGTGAAGCTACTCGAAGCCATTAAATATCCAAATTATGACGATGCAAATCTTGCACCATATCATTCGAGTTTTGATGCACGAAACAGCGCACTTTCACGCCGTAGCGTACAAATTTATCAAGAACTTGGTTTATGGGATTCACTACAAGAACATGCAACACCAATTTTACAAGTTCATATTACAGAACAAGGTAGCTTTGGTAAGGCACGTTTAAAAGCAGAACAAGAAAAAGTAGAAAGCTTTGGACAAGTCATTGAAAATGCATGGTTAGGTCGCGTGTTACTTACTCAAGTTCAAAAAGAAAAAAATATTGAACTGATTGATGGTGTAAAAGTGACATCACTGACGCAAACTGAAAATGAAGCAAACATTGAAGCAGAGCGAGATGGTGAAAAACTATCGATTACTGCAAAACTTGTTATTGCAGCAGATGGTCGAGATTCTTTCTGCCGTAAAGCACTAGGTGTTGGTGCATCTGTACATGATTATGACCAAGTTGCCATAGTGACAACTGTTCAAACATCAAAACCTCACGATCATGTTGGTTTTGAGCGTTTTAGCCATTTAGGACCTTTAGCATTACTTCCTTTACCAGGTGAATACCGTCGCTCAGTAGTTTGGCCTGTAAAAAAAGGTACGGAAGATGAATGGTTAGGCGATGAAAATGATCAACACTTTTTAGATGCTTTGCAAGAAACCTATGGCGACCGCGCGGGTAAATTTGAAAAAACAGGCAAACGTTTCTGCTTCCCACTTTCACAAGTACTTGCAGAAAAACAAGCTGTAGGGCGTGTTGTGCTTATGGGTAATGCTGCTCACACGATTCATCCTGTTGCAGGGCAAGGTTTTAACTTATGTATGCGTGATGCTTATGTATTGGTGCGTTACTTAACAGAGCAACTGGCTAAATCGGGAGATATTGGTGAACCATCAATGCTTTTAGATTATGAAAAGTCACGCTTAACCGATCAACAACGTGTGATTAAATTCTGTGATTCTGTTGTACGTGGTTTTAGTAATCAAAATCCAATCTTAAAACTTATTCGTAATACAGGTTTGCTTGCTTTTGACCTTATTCCAGGTATTAAGCCATTAGTTGCAAACTACGCAATGGGACTAAAAGCATGAGTAAAGCCGAAAATGTATTAGATGCTGTCATTATTGGTGGTGGTTTAGTGGGTGGTTTAACCGCTTTATTACTTGCCAAAGGTGGCGTACAAGCCACGGTTTTAGATGCAGCCCCAATTTTAGATGCTGAAAAAACTTTGGCTATAGCAAATCCACGTGTTTTAGCCTTAAGCCAAGCAACCATTCATTTACTTAAAACAGCCGATGTTTGGGATAATCTTGCACGTCAAATGCCTTATAGCGGTATGCAAGTTTGGAATAAAAATGGCTATGGCGAAATTAATTTTGGTGAACAATCTGAACAAGCACCAAATATAGAGCAAGCTTTAGGTTCAATGGTTGAGCCGAGCATTTTGAATTTGGCTATTCAGAAAAAAATGCTAGAGCAAGTTCAAGATTATAGAACACAAGTTAAAGTTGCTCGCATTGAGCAAGGTGTTGGTGTTTGGCATGTTCAGCTTGCCGATGGTACAGAACTTAAAACCAAGCTGTTAATTGGCGCAGATGGTGCAAATTCATTTGTACGTGATCAGGCATTTATTGGTTTAGATATTTTAGATTACAAACAAGCGGGCGTAACTTGTGCAATTCGAACAGCACAGCCACATCAGCATGTTGCGCGACAAATTTTCTTGGAAACTGGTCCTTTGGCATTTTTACCAATGGCAAGTTTAAAAGCAGAGCAAGATGGCTATTGGCAATCTATTGTTTGGACATTACCAGACGATTATGCAGATGAATATTCAGCATTAAGTGATGATGATTTTAAAGCTTTATTAACACGTGAAAGCCATCATATGTTGGGTGAAATTTTAGAAGCAACACCACGCGCTAAATTCCCGCTTAAAGCACGTGCTGCTCAGCAATATGTGAAAGAAGGTTTAGCAATTATTGGTGATGCTGCACACGTGATTCATCCGCTTGCAGGGCAAGGTGTAAATATTGGTTGTTTAGATGCGGCTATATTATGTGATGTTTTATTACATGATTATAAGCGTGGCGTTTGGGCACACGAGCAAACCCTAAAGCGTTATGAACATTTACGTAAAGGTCAAAATGACGCCATGATGCATGGAATGTCGGCAATTGGATGGTTGGAAACAACAACACTTTCCCCAATTGTTTGGGCGCGTAATTTCGGCTTAAAGCAGGTCGAAAATAATGCAGTTTTAAAAGATGCATTTATGGCACAAGCCAATGGTTTACAGCTTCTTAAAAACACACGTTATGCTGCATAAAAGCATTTAGCTATTTTTTAATCGGTTGTTCATAAAAAATTACCAATTTGATTATAAATTAGACTAATTTCCGACATTTGACACTATGCGAAATGCGAAGAGATTGCTAAATTTCTTCGTAAATCATCACCAATAAAACTGATTGTGAAATGCACGCAATGTGGGGATACGAAAATGACTGATATGAATGATTATGATGATGTAGAAGATTCTACTGTCGATGATGATGAAGCTGCCGCTGCCGAAAAAGGTGCAGTGAGTGGTGATGAAAAAGCGACAGATGTTGATGTAACTGAAGCTGAAACATTAACCATTACAGCGAAGTTAAAACAACGTCAGTCTTTGGAAGAAGAACTTGCGGCATTTTTTGCAAAAGGTGGAAAAATTACAGAAGTTCCGCCAGATGAATCTGCAAAAGACTAAATAAAATAAACCCCATGAAATTGAAATTTTATGGGGTTTTGTTTTGTGACTAAGCAAAAATATTTAAGCTTTATCGCTAAGTTCTAAAGCACGTTGATATGCAATTTTCTTTTTAATACCTGTTAAATCTGCTGCAAGTTGAGATGCTGCTTTCACAGATAAATCTTGTAGTAGGCGAGTCAAAAGTTGATCGAGCTTTTCTTGCTCCATATCTTTTTCAACGCTTGCACCACCAATAACTAAAACAATTTCACCTTTTTGTTGGTTTGAGTCATTTGAAATAAATTCAACCAATTCGCCCAAAGTCATTTTCTTGATGGTTTCAAATGTTTTAGTAATTTCACGTGCAAAACCAACAGGTCGATCTGCACCAAAAACATCCGCCATATCTTTCACACATTCTAAAATACGGTGAGGCGCTTCATAAATAATTAAAGTTTGAGTTTCATCTTTTAAACGATTCAAATGCAGTAAACGCTGAGATTGTTTAGAAGGTAAGAAACCTTCAAAACTGAAACGATCGCTTGGTAAACCTACAGCACTTAAAGCAGCAATTGCAGCACATGCACCAGGTACAGGAATCACTTGAACACCTTTGGCTTGAGCCGCACGTACAAATTTGAAACCAGGGTCGCTAATCAGTGGCGTGCCAGCATCACTAATGAGCGCCATGTTTTCGCCTGCTAATATGCGTTCAACAAGATGATTTACTTTGTCGCTTTCGTTATGGTCATGGCAGGCAGTTAAAGGCGTATTGATACTAAAATGTTTAAGTAGTTTTGCAGATGTACGTGTGTCTTCGGCTGCAATAAGCTTTACCGATTTTAAAACTTCAATAGCACGGTAGGTAATGTCATCTAAATGCCCAATTGGTGTGGCTACAACGTATAACTGAGCACTCATTTTCAATCTCCAAAGGGTGTGCTGATGTCACGATAATTTTCTATCATCGTAACGAATAATCCGCTATTCTACCCGAAATTAGCCTTTCAATGGCGATGTGAAGCTTATCTTTGGCTTTATTGCTTGAATCATAAACATATAAAAACAGCATAAATAAAATGAAAAATATAAATAAAGATAAAACAAAATTAGGCGATTGGGCAGAACAACAAGCTGCTGTGTTTTTACAATCACATGGTTTTCAAATTTTGCATCAGAACTATAACTCTAAATTTGGTGAAATAGATTTAATTGCAAAAAATGCACAAGACTTAGTTTTTGTTGAAGTTAAAGCGCGATCTAAAACTCAATATGGTCAATCTTCAGAGGTTGTATCTATAACTAAGCAACAGAAAATTATAAAAACTGCGTTAACATATTTATCGAAATATCCTGAAATGAATGATTTATATTGTAGATTTGATGTAATTTGTTTTGATTTTCAACAACAATTTGCAAAAACTGTACAGCATGACTTTTCACAATTCCCTTATGATCTGAATTGGATAGAAAATGCTTTTACTTTTGATCCAGAGTTTATTAATCTCTGAGCAATAAGTTAAACATGCTTAAATGTTTGAATACTAAATAAAGATAGAAAATTGAATAAGGAGTCTTGCCGAGTGTTGAACCGTATTGCAATTACCATGCTATGTGTCGCAAGCTTATCGGGCTGTGCAAGTTTTATTTCTGGTGGTACAGGTACTGCGCCTGTAGGTACTGAAAGTGGTGCAAGATCACTAGGGCAAGTCTTTATTGATAATTCAATTGAGCGCACAGCAAAAATTAATTTATATAAGCTCGATTCTCGCTTTAAACAATCTCGTGTGAATATTGAAAGTTTCCACAGTAATGTTTTATTGACAGGTCAAGTGCCTGATCAGAACTTAAAACAACTTGCAGAAGATAATGTTCGTGCAATGAGCGATGTGAAAACCGTACATAACTACATCACTGTAGGAAATCAAATTGGTTATTCAACCATTATGCAAGATACAACTGTAACAGCAAACACACGTGGGCTGATTATGAAAGCCCCTGTGGTTTCTGATAGCAAACTACGTATTCATACAGAAGATGGTGTTCTTTACGTAATGGGACGTTTGAATACAGCAGAATCGACAGATTTAAACCAAGTGCTACAACAAGTAGGTAATGTGACTAAAATCATTACGCTTATTGATAACACAGATACTGCAAATACAAATAACGTGAATCCTATGATTCAGCCTGCGGTACAAACTCCTGTTGCAATTGATCCAAATGCAGAGCCTGTAAATGCTCAATAATGCTAAACCTTTGCTTAAAAAGTTAAGTCTAAAGACGCAAAATATAAAATATATTTACGAAGAATTTCGAATTTATGATTTTGGTAGTTATGCGCTAAATCGTTTAACTCCTAAAAAAGGTTATTCGATTCTTGAAAATATTGCTTATGGTTTAGCAGCGCGTCATCGTTTTGATTTATATCGAACAGCATCACCAAGAGCAAACAGACCACTTATGGTGTTTGTTCATGGTGGTGCTTGGTCACATGGCGATAAAAAAGATTATCGCTTTGTGGGTGAGGCATTTGCTAAAGAAGGTTTTGATGTTGCCATTATTAATTATAATTTAGCGCCACAACATATTTTCCCTAAGTATATTGATGATTTAAGCCTCGCTTTAAACTATTTAGATTTACATCAAAATAAGCTCAATATTTCAACAGAAAATGTTGTGCTGATGGGGCATTCGGCAGGGGCATTTAATGTCATGTCTGCTGTTTATCATCCACAAACTTATGATATTCGTTGCAAAATGAATATTAAGGCGTTGGTTGGATTGGCAGGGCCATATCATTTCGATTACAAAGGTGATCCTTTATGTGCAGATGCATTTGATCAGGAAGAGCCTTATCAAAATGTAATGCCTTACTATTTTGTGGAACCTAACGAGATTCAGCATTATTTATTCATTGCTGAAAATGACAAAATTGTGCATTTAAAAAATGCGACAGACTTTGACCAAAAACTAAAAGAACTGGGTAATCATAGTGAAATGGTGATTATTCCTAAAACAGGTCATGTCACTTTAATGGGTTCTGTTTCTAGTATTTTTAGTCGCTTTTACCGTACTAAATCTGAAATTATGAAAGTATTAGATCAAGTTGTTTAAGCAATTTTAGCCTTAACGTGAGCCTGCTTAAAGCCACGATTTAGTATCATCAGCAACTTTTGAACCTTCAGTCACATGCATAATCATTGCATGTGCAATACTGCCTTTAAATGGAATTTCAGGCAGTGCATCAAATTTGAAAAATTGAGCATCACTAATTTCTTCTGCTTGTAATTTTAGATCGCCATCTGCATATTCTGCTTTAAATGCAATCATCAAATTACTTGGAAAAGGCCATGGTTGGCTTGCTAAATATTGAATGTTTTTAACTTTTAAGCCAACTTCTTCTTCAGTTTCACGACGTACAGCTTCTTCAAGCGTTTCACCAACTTCAACAAATCCTGCAATTAAGCCGTACATATTTCGGGTGTTTTTTGCATTCTTAGCAAGTAATATTTCATCATTTCCACGTGTAATAACTGTAATTACACAGGGCTGAACACGAGGATATTGATGATAGTGACAAGCAGGGCAAATCATGGCGAATTCAGTTGGATGAGATTCTGTTTTTTCACCACAATGACTGCAAAATTTATGATTGCGACGCCATTCTAAGAGCTGAATTGCTCGACTGGCTTGCTCAAATTGTTGAGTATTCCAATATTGAAGTAATTGGCGAATAGGGACGAGTTGTAAGCCATCTGGAATAGCTTCACTGTTTTGAAGATCACGGGCAACCACTTGATCACCCGTGTTAAAACTTAAATCACTTGCTAGCTTTTCTACCTTGGGTAGTTGAAAGTTTTCATCTACAAGAAGTTGTTGTTGATGGAAAATATAAGCAAGTGATAATTCAGTCATTAGGCTACAGATTTAAGTTTTTCGCTACTTACTAATGCTACATCAAACATTGACTGTAATACAGGTTGTTTGTTCTTTAAATTTTCAATCAGCATGTCTGCACTTGCTAATGTATCGAAAACACCATGCACTTGAGCTGTAGAAAGTGGTTTTTCAGCTTTAATTTGTTTTGCAACAAAATCCGCAGAATTTTTCAAAGCATTTTGACCAGTAACAACGTTCAAGAATAATAAAGCGCCAGCAACTTCTTCTAATTTTGCTGGAATATTTGCAAGAGGTTCTAATTCTTGATCTTTTAGATGTTGTTCTAGCGTGAAGGTAATTAAATCAATCGTTAACTTCGCTTCATTTAATAAAGTTGCATGTGCATCATCTAAACGATCAAGCGCAATATTACGGTTATTCACACGAAGCTGTAAACGATTAGACGTATGATGGCGCTCTAAAATACCAATTGCATTCATCGCTGCAAGTAGTTCATTCATAAGTTTTTGAGCGAAGTTCTCATCTTTTAATACGTCAACATTATTGAGTTCTTGCGCTTGTGCGATTAAAGACGTGTGCGCCTCTGTTAAGTTCAATACATGGAATATATTGGCAATGTCCTTAATTTTTGCTTGTAACTCTTGCGTTTTTTCAGGACTCATTGTTTGGTAGTTGTATTCAATATCAACACGCAATTGTGCCATTTCAGTAGATAATAATTCACTGATTGTATGAATAGTATCGTGATCTGGGCCATACAAATGGCGGCTAAATACTTGAAGCTGTAAGTCTGTTAATAGCGTATCGCCAATATTAAGTTGCTCACGAATATGTTGAGAAGTGTTGTCTTCTTGGCGAATGGCTAAACTTAAAATATTCGATAAATGATTTAAGTTTGCTTTGAAGCATTCTGGATTTTCAAAATATTGACGAATATTACTTTCAATTTCAATGAATGTACGCAAACGCGGTTCATTAATAATAAGTTGTTCAATATTTTCAAAAACGTAGTAAACCAAATGCCAATATTGTTTACTTGGATGATCTTGTGAAAGACCTGCCAAATAAGCCCCAATAATTTTAAATGCTTGTAAATCTAACGGGGTTTCTTCTTGCTTGAGAAGTTTGCTTAAAGCAAGTTTATATAAACGATGAATATATTGAGATTTCTCTAGAGAAGGCGCTTGAGGTAAATCAAAATTTGGGATGATATCACCAAGTAAACCATTAATTTGGTAACCTTCTTGAGTGATAGGTTTGCCCAAAGCAATTTCTAAACGATTTAATGTATCAAGTAAAAATTCTGGAACTTCAACTTCACGTAAGCAAATAAATTCAATGTAACGTTTCAACATATTTGTGCCTTCACTTAAGGCAATAATATCTTGTGTGTTGATTTCGCTTGGGTTCCCCATGATTTTTCGCATTAACAGAGCAGAATATTCTGCTGTTTTTGCAAGATTACTCATTCCAATTAAATTCAATACTTGAGCGCATTGTTCTAACTGCAATAAAGCATCATCAATCCCAAAAGGTAAAGCTTGATCTTCTGCTAAGGTACTTACTGCAATTTCAACTTGTGAAATTGAGTTATCAACCTCATTTTTAATTATAAGTAATGCAGTTGGATCGAAGTGTATTGAGGTTTGGTAAGACATCTATCTGCACCTATCCTAAGTTATAGCTGTATTTCGGATGCTCAAAATGAGCAAAATCTTTATTACTTACTATAACTTAACTATTCAGAGTTTAAATATAAAAAACAGAAGTCTAATCAAATATTATTTGGCAAAAAGGCAAGGCTCGCCATGTTTTTCTTCAAATTCTTTGACCCAATTCTCATGTGCGGATAATTCCTCTTCTGAAGGTAATATCGCAGCCAATTGAATATCGACATCACGACGTGTCGATTCACCTTCTAAAACTTCAGTGTTAGAGAGGGCATCAATATCAAAAGATACTTGCCCGCCTGTCATTGCTAAATAAACATCAGACAGAATTTCAGCATCGAGTAATGCACCGTGGAAGGTACGATCACGTGCAGGAATCTCATACCGACGAACTAAAGCATCAAGCGAATTTTTCTGCCCAGGATGCTTATTTTTCGCCATGGCTAAAGTATCGGTAACTTCGCACACGGCAGAAAGCTTACCTAAACCAACACGCTCAAACTCCATATTTAAGAAGTTCATATCGAACGTTGCGTTATGGGCAATAATTTCTGCGCCTTTTAGGTAGTCAAATAAGACATCTGCAATTTCTGCATATTTTGGTTTGTCTTTTAAAAACTCATCAGAAATACCGTGAATATTTTCAGATTCGCCAACTTCTTTTTCAGGATTAATATAAATGTGAATTGAACTGCCCGTAAGTTTACGGTTAATCATTTCAATTGCACCAACTTCAATAATACGGTCTGTATCTTGGAAGTAAAAACCTGTGGTTTCTGTATCTAGAATAAGTTGGCGAGGGCCATGCGCTTCTATTGTTGCAGGTGTAATCACAATATGTGGATGGCTTTGTGTATTCGGTTTATTTTCTACAATTGATTCTTCAGCTTCATCTGCTATTTCAGCTTCAAGCTCAAGCGGAGCATCTTCAATTATTTCATCAGTTTCTTCTGAATCATCTTCGGCTAAATCGAACCCAAAGGGATCATCTAGAAGCCAGTCATTTTCAGCTTTTTTTTTATCTTGCATAGGATTATTCAGCTTCTTTTCAGTTTCATCTGCGCCTTGGTTTGCAAGTTGATCTGCCATTTCATTTCCTGCATGACCTGCGTGACCTTTAATCCAATTCCACTCAATTTCACGCCCTTGGCATGTTGCATCAAGTTCTTTCCATAAATCTGGGTTTTTAACATCTTTCCAGTTTTTCTTTTTCCAACCATGAATCCACTCTGTAATACCTTGTTTTACATAGTTAGAATCTGTCCAAATAATTAATTTGGCACTGCTTGGGCAAGCTTTAATACCTTCAATTGCCGCAGTAAGTTCCATGCGGTTGTTTGTTGTATGTTCTTCGCCACCACAAATTTTACGCTCTTCATTGCCTTCAATAATATATGCTCCCCAACCACCTAAGCCAGGATTGCCACGACACGCGCCATCTACGTAAAGTGTGATTGATTGAGACATAAGTCATTTCCAAAATTTGAGTGAAACAAAAACAGTGCTATTGTATATCGCAAATTGACCGATTAAGTCTTTTAAATCTTAATTTTTTAATTTCTTGTAACATTTATGCATAAATAGCATTAAATTATAGCCTTGTGTCGCAGAGATGCTTCACTACAATGTCTATATTAAAAATAATTTATACGATGTTTGGATTCCTTATGTATAAACCAACCACGCAAATGTGGCAACCGACAGTACCATCAATATTTAAAATTACAGCAGTAGGGTCTGCACTTGTTGCTTTAGGACTAATGACGGGGTGTGCTTCAACTCAAAGTGCAAGTGGTTCGTCTAAGTCAAAACAACTTGGTGGCGGTTATTTAGATGCAAATAGTTTAGATTCTTTAGAAGACTTATTATCTGCTACAGATATGCGTGCAGTAGAAGGGGATCGTTTACTCATTTTAAAACACGGTGATGTGTGGAAGCGCATGAGCGTTGGTTTTAAAATGGATACAGATCAATGGAATCCACGAATTGATGCACAGCGTAGTTGGTTTATGTCGCGTCAACCGTATATCAACCGTTTAAGTGCGCGTGCTTCACGTTATTTATATCATACAGTAAAAGAAGCTGAACGCCGTGGAATGCCTACGGAATTAGCATTATTACCTATTATCGAAAGCTCGTATGACCCAGCTGCAACAAGTAGTGCAGCCGCAGCAGGTTTATGGCAGTTTATTCCAAGTACAGGTCGTATTTACGGATTAAAGCAAACAAGTTTGTATGATGGTCGCCGTGATGTAGTTGAATCAACACGTGCTGCTTATGAGTTTTTAGGCGCGCTTTATAATCAATTTGGTTCTTGGGAATTGGCATTGGCTGCATATAATGCAGGTCCTGGTCGTATTCAGCAGGCAATTAACCGTAATAAAGCAGCAGGATTACCAACAGATTATTGGTCATTAAAATTACCGCAAGAAACAATGTACTATGTGCCACGCTTTATGGCTGTTGCACAAATTATTAAAAATCCGAGTAAATATGGCGTGCATTTACCGCCAATTGCAAACCGTCCTCACTTTAGAGAAATTACTGTTGGTACTGCAAATTTAAGTGATATTGCATCGTTAACAGGTTTAAGCCGTGCGGAGTTGTATGCATTAAATCCTGCACATCGTGGTGAAAAAATTGATAGCGCAAGTCCAATGCGTGTGTTAATTCCTGCCGATGTGAGCCCATCTATTGATGCAAAATTGAAAAAATTGGGTGGTGTGAGCGCATCGTCTGATACCTTGTTGGCAGCGTCAAATACTAAAACTTCAACAACGACTAAAACAACTTCTGCTGCTAAAACTACCGTAGCGCCAAAAACTGTAACAACACCTGTAGCAACGACTCCCGTCTTAACTGCAAGTAGTAAAAAACCTACACATTTAGCTGTTACACCTAGAGGCTCAAATGCTTTGGCATCATTTGCAAATAATGCAGATATTCCAAGTGCGCCACGTATTCCTGTTGCTGTAACACCTGCGGTAAATGTGAAGCAGGTAAGTGCAGAGCCACCAATTTCGGCTGCTGAACGTGAAAAAATTGCTGCTGCATTAAAAGCTGAAGATGCATCGAAAAATGTAGAAGATATTCTTCAGCCTGTCGCATCACAAGCAGAGCAAGACCAAGTCATTGCAGAGCTTAAGCGTCTTGCACCACAAGGTACTGAAATTGTCGATCCTTATGATGGCAAAATTAAGTTAACGGCAATTCAAACAAGTTTGTCGGTTGCTGAACAAGAAGGTAAAGAATTAACCAAAGGTTTCGCTTATCCTAAAGCTGTTGCAGATAATACAAAGCCAGATTCTGACGAAGCAAAGCGTAATGAAGGTAAAAACTTTATTAAGACAGAATCTGATGTAGTTGTTGTTGCACCAAAAGGTAAACGCAGTACTTACAATGTTGTTTCGGGTGATACCTTAGCAACAATTGCTTTAAAAAATGGTGTGAACTGGCGTGATGTTGCGAAATGGAACCAAATTGATCCAAATGCAACGTTATATGCAGGAACAACCATCTATTTATATGATGCAAAACCTATTGTAGCGGCTAAACCGAAAACTCAACCAGAAACTTACACAGTTCAACCGAATGATTCTTTAACCACAGTTGCTGCTGAGTTTGGCTTATCTGTGAAGCAACTTGCTGACTTTAATGATCTATCGACTACAAGTAATTTGCGTGTGGGTCAGAAGCTATCACTTAAAGATAATTCAAGTAATAAGCGAGATACATCGACATCAAATAAAACAGCAAAAGTTCAAACAAAACCCTATGTTGTTAAACGTGGTGAATTTTTAAAACTCATTGCAGACCGTTATGCATTGTCTAATCAGGAGTTGGCAGATTTAACTCCTGGTTTAAATGCGGGTAGTAGCTTAATGGTAGGGCAAAAAATTAATGTGCCTGTAAATGAAGTTTCTGCACTAAATGTAAAAGCAGATGCTAAAGAAGATAAAGCGTCTTCTTCACCAAGTTATAAAGTTGAGAATTACACTGTTCAACGTGGCGATACGCTATATAGCATTGCATCGCAATCTAAAATTAGCCTTTCTGAATTAGCAATTTTAAATAACATTGCAGTTAGCCGTGGTTTGCAAGTCGGGCAAACTCTAAAAGTGCCTGAGGGTTTGAATGTTCCAGATACTTATACAGTTCAATCTGGCGATTCTTTATCTGCAATCTCGAATAAGTACAACTTGGGCATGGACTACATTGCCAATATTAATGGCATGAGTCGTAATACAAATTTACGTGTAGGTCAAAAGCTTAAGCTAACAGGTGATGAGCCAAAATCGACTTCTAGAAGTGAAGCTGTTGCAGATAAAACACTAGATACTCACGTAGTAAAATCGGGTGAAACTTTAAGTAGTATTGCGCGTAAATACGATTTACAAACTCGCCAATTGGCAGAATTTAATGATATTTCGTCTAATGCGAACTTACGTGTAGGTCAGCGCTTAAAACTTCAAGAGTCTGGTTTATCTTCAAATACAGCAACGAAAAAGCAAGATGCTGAAACTTCTAGAAAAAGTACAGTTAAATCGAGCAAAAATATCGAGAAATATAGCGTAAAATCGGGTGAGTCACTAAATGTAATTGCGAGCCGTTTTGACATAAGTGTTGCCGAACTTGCTGCAATGAATGATTTAACGCCACGTTCAGGTTTACAAGTTGGTCAGTCGATTAACGTGCCAAAATTGGTTGTGTCGTATAAAGTGAAGCGAGGTGATACCTTAATTGGTTTGGCTAAGCGTTATGATACAGACACTAAAACACTTGCAGATATGAATGATATGCAACCAAGTGCTGCGCTTCGTATTGGTCAGGTGATTAAGGTGCCAAATTTGTAAAGATGAGACTGAAAAAGGAATGACTTTTTGATGATGGATCGATTGGCAAAACTATTTTGTTTTGCCGCAAGTCTTTTGCTTTCAACACAATATGGGTGGTCTGCATTGCAGACCACTTCTTATATTGCCATTCATAATACGCCTAAATATGCAAATTTATCTGCCATGCCTTATGCAAATCCGTATGCGCCAAAAGGTGGATATATTAGTCTTTCAGGTAAAGATACATTTGATAATTTAAATGCAATGAATGGCAAGGGAAGTGCTGTTGAAGGTATAGATTATATTTTCGATTCTTTAATGAAAAACTCATTAGATGAACCGGGTGTGATGTATCCGTTAATTGCGGAAAAAGTCACGTTCGATCCTGTCAAAACCAAGTTTGTGATTTATCATTTAAATAAAAAAGCACGTTTTAGTGATGGCAGTGCTTTAACTGCTGAAGATGTAAAATTCACATTGGATACTTACCAAACTAAGTCAAATCCAGGTTTGCAAATGTATATTGCAGATTTGGAAAAGACGGAAGTTTTGTCTAAGTATCAAGTGAAAATGACATTTAAATCTGACAGTAATTCAGAAATGCCATTAATTTTGGCAACCTTGCCTATTTATTCTAAAAAAGATTGGTTGCATCGTGACTTTACGAAAGTTACGATGCAACCAATTTTAGGTTCTGGCCCTTATACCATTGAACGTATAGATGCAGGACGTAGTATTACGTATAAACGCAATCCAAATTATTGGGCAAAAGATATTCCTTTAAATAAAGGGAAATATAATTTTGATCGCATAAAATATGTGTACTATCGCAATTTAGATGTGGCATTTGAAGGATTTAAGTCTGGGCAATATACCTATCATGAAGAATATATGGCACGTAAATGGGTAACGGGTTATAAATTTCCTGCAGTAAATTCAGGCTTGGTGGTACAACAAAAATTTAAACATCAAAACCCAGCAACAACACAAAGTTTTGTATTTAATACGCGTAAAAAACCATTTAATGACATTCGTTTTCGTCAGGCTTTAAGTTATGCCTATGACTTTGAATGGCAAAATAAAGCTCTGTTTTATAATCAATATCAACGTTTACAAAGTTATTTTTCAAATAGTGAATTAGAAGCCAAAGGTGTGCCAAGTACAGCCGAAATGCAAATTTTAAAGCCGCTATTATCTAAATTACATCCTATACATAAGCAGAGTGTTTTAAGTTCTTGGAAATCCCCTGTCTCTGATGCAAGCGGTTTTAATCGGCAAAATTTATTGATTGCAAGACAGCTTTTATTAAAAGCAGGTTATCAATATAAAAATGGAAAATTATTGGGTTTAGATGGTCAACCCATCGAGTTTGAGTTTTTAATTTTTCAAGAAAGTTTGCAACGTACGCTGATGCCGTTTGTACGCAATTTAAAACGCTTAGGAATACAGGTGAATGTACGTCAAATTGATGTGCCTCAATATATTGAGCGTATGCGCCGTGCAGACTTTGAAATGACTACAAATGCCTTGCCACAATCATTAAATCCGGGTAATGAACAAGCCCAATTTTGGGGAAGTGCTGCGGCAGATCAAGCAGGGAATTATAATTATGCAGGAATTAAAAATCCTGCCATTGATGAGGCAATTAAGCTCGTGATTAATGCGCCAAATCGAGAGCAACTTGTGATTAGAACCAAAGTTTTAGATCGTTTATTGCGTTCGGGTTATTATCAAATTTTAACCTATGGCAAAGGTGAAAATTGGTTGGCATATTGGAATATGTATGAGCAACCTAAAGTAAAACCAAAGCTTTCAGTAGGCGTCGATTATTGGTGGAGTAATCCTGTAAAAGCCAATAAAGTGACGCAATATTTGCGTAAGCAATAGCATGTCATCATTTGGGGATTGAACATGGGCGCCTATATTTTTAAACGATTATTGCTGATTATTCCGACATTATTTTTTATTTTGCTGATTAATTTCGTGGTCGTACAAATTGCACCAGGTGGTCCTGTAGAACAAGCAATTCAAAAGGCAGAGGCTTTTCAAGGTGTTGGACAATCTGCTTCTGTAGGCGAAACGGTAGATCAATCGAGTCAATATCAGGGTGCAAAAGGTTTAAGTGATGAAATGGTGAAAAAAATTGAAGCGCAATATGGCTTCGATAAACCTGCACATGAACGCTTTTGGTTAATGTTAAAAAGTTATGCTCAGTTCGATTTTGGCACCAGTTTTTTTAAGGATAAACCCGTAACACAATTGCTTTGGGAAAAATTGCCTGTTTCATTGTCTTTAGGGCTTTGGAGTACGTTATTAATATATTTAATTTCAATTCCTTTAGGCATAAAAAAAGCAAAAAAGCATGGTTTAGCTTTCGATAAAGCAAGTTCAATGTTATTGGCAATTGGTTATGCAATTCCGGCCTTTGTTTTTGCACTTTTGCTCATTGTATTTTTTGCAGGTGGAAGTTATTTGCAATGGTTTCCGCTACAAGGCTTAGTGTCTGAAAATTTCCAAAGTTTAAGCTTTTGGGAACAAATTAAAGACTACTTTTGGCACATGACTTTGCCTTTACTTGCCATGGTGATTGGTGGATTTGCAGGACTAACATATTTAACGAAATATTCCTTTATGGAAGAACTTAGCAAGCAATATGTACTCGCAGCTCGTGCAAAAGGCTTAACTGAAACTCGTGTGCTGTATGGACATGTATTTCGTAATGCGATGCTCATTGTTATAGCAGGCTTACCCGAAGCGCTGATTGGTATTTTCTTTGTAGGAAATCTGTTTATTGAAATTATTTTCAATTTAGATGGTTTGGGATTGTTAGGTTTTGAAGCTATTGTTCAGCGAGATTATCCTGTTATTTTTGGTACATTATTTTTATTTACCTTGTTAGGATTATTACTTCGCTTACTCAGTGATGTGCTTTATCAAATAATTGATCCTAGAATTAATTTCGATTCGAGAGGTGCAAAATAATGTCACCACTTATGCGAGCTCGAATTGATAAATTTAAAGCCAATAAATTGGGGTTTTCGTGTTTAATTATTTTTCTAGCAATTTTTATTTGCTCATTGTGTGCAGAATTTATTGCTAATGATAAGCCGTTGTTAGTGAAATACGATCAGTCTTATTATGTTCCTGTCTTAAAAGAATATCCTGAAACGACATTTGGTGGCGTATTTGAAACAGAAGCAGAATATAAAGACCCCGCAGTAATTCAGCTAATTGAAGAAAAAGGTTGGGCAATTTGGCCTTTTATTGAGTTTTCATACCAATCTCCAAATTTAGATTTAGCCGTACCTGTACCATCTGCACCAACATCTCAAAATTGGCTAGGAACAGATGATCAAGGACGAGATGTACTTGCACGCATTTTATATGGTCTTCGACTGTCACTTTTATTTGGCTTTGCTTTAACTTTTGCTTCGGCTTTTTTGGGAATTATAGTAGGTGCAATTCAGGGCTATTATGGTGGTTGGATTGATTTACTTGGTCAGCGCATATTAGAAGTGTGGGGCGGTTTGCCTATGCTTTTTATGGTGATGATTTTGGTCAGTATGTTTAGTCCAAGTATCTATTGGCTATTTCTCATTATGCTTATTTTTGGTTGGCCTACATTGGTTGGATTAGTTCGCGCAGAATTTCTAAGAGCGAGAAATTTTGACTATGTTCGGGCTGCAAGAAGCTTAGGTGTGAATGACAGAACCATTATATTTCGTCATATTTTACCGAATGCAATGAGTTCAAGTTTGTCGCAACTTCCACTAATGCTGACAGCGAATATTACAGCATTAACTGCGTTAGACTTTTTAGGTTATGGATTGCCACCCGGTACAGCATCTTTAGGTGAATTGTTATTACAAGCAAAGAATAATTTAAATGCGCCTTGGCTTGCACTTTCAGGCTTTTTTACTTTAGCCATTGTTCTATCTTTACTTATTTATATTGGGGAGGCGACGCGTGATGCATTTGATCCAAGACGTCAATAATCTTCCAGTTTTATTAAGTGTTGAACATTTAAAAATTAAACATGATGAACAATATTTAGTTGAAGATTTAAGCTTTAAATTACATGAAGGTGAAACTGTTGCCATTGTAGGTGAAAGTGGTTCAGGCAAATCTATTAGCAGTTTGGCGATATTGGGTTTGTTGCCTCAAAACTTAAAAACAGATGGACAAGTTTTTTTAAACGAACAAGAATTACTAAGTCTTTCTGAGGTAGAAAAACGACAAATTCGTGGACATAAAATTGCCATGATTTTTCAAGAACCAATGACAGCATTGAATCCATTGCATTGTGTTGAAAAGATTGTTGGTGAAACTTTGTGGTTGGCAGGCTATTCGAAACAACAAACACGTGAGCGCGTTATAGCACTGTTAAATGATGTAGGTATACCTAAGCCAGAAGATAAGTTAAAACGCTATCCACACGAGCTCTCAGGCGGTCAGAGACAGCGTGTGATGATTGCAATGGCACTTGCCTTAGAACCAGATATTTTAATTGCAGATGAGCCAACTACGGCTTTAGATGTTACGTTACAAGCTCAAATTTTAAAACTGTTAAAGTCTTTGCAGAAAACCCGCAATATGGCGATGATTTTAATTAGCCATGATTTGAATTTGGTGCGCCAATATTCAGACCAAGTGATTGTGATGAATAAAGGGAAAGTTGAAGAACAAAACACGGTAGCAAATATTTTTAAAAATCCACAAACGGATTATACGAAAAATTTGCTGAATCATAATTTTGGTAAAGCACTTAAGTTAAATGAATCCGACACATTATTAAAACTAGAAGATGTTGTGGTACGTTTTCCTATTAAGAAGGGGTTGTTCAATAGAGTTAAAGATTATGTAATTGCAGTTGAACCACTTCAATTACGGCTTGAGCAAGGACATTCGATAGGTATAGTAGGAGAAAGTGGCTCGGGTAAAAGCTCTTTGGCTTTAGCAATTGCGCGTTTAATACAATGTGACGGTAAAATTGAATTACTTGGGAAAGATTTAAATCAGCTATCAGAAAAAATACTTCGACCATTACGTCATGATTTTCAAATTGTATTCCAAGATCCTTTTAGTAGTTTGAATCCGCGCTTAACTGTAGAGCAAACAATTGCTGAAGGTTTGTATATTCAAAAAATATCTCAAGCTAAAATTACAAGCTTAGTAGAGGAAGCTTTGGAAAAAGTAGATTTGCCAATTACTTTTAAAAACCGATATCCGCATGAGCTTTCAGGTGGGCAACGTCAACGTATTGCATTGGCACGTGCTTTGGTTTTAAAGCCTAAATTATTAATTTTAGATGAACCTACGTCTGCTTTAGATAGAACAACACAACGATCTATTGTGAATTTATTGCGACGTTTACAGCAAGAAGATGGCATGAGTTATTTGTTTATTAGCCATGATTTACAAGTGGTGAAAGCATTGTGTCAAAAAGTATTGGTTTTACATCATGGTCGAGTTGTAGAAATACAAGAAACAGAGCAATTATTTGGACATCCTCAGAATGAATATACACGAGAATTAATTGCTGCAAGTCAGTATTAGATAATGACTAAATTTAAGATACAAAAAAGCCCAAGTCGAAATGCTTGGGCTTTTTTGTGAAATACTGAATAAATTTAGCATCTCGAATATGGCGTCCCTACGGGGATTCGAACCCCGGTTACCGCCGTGAAAGGGCGATGTCCTAGGCCTCTAGACGATAGGGACAGCGTGAAGTAATTATTTGTAAAACCATTCTCTTTCAAGTGAAAGTTTGTGGCGTCCCTACGGGGATTCGAACCCCGGTTACCGCCGTGAAAGGGCGATGTCCTAGGCCTCTAGACGATAGGGACTAAATACAAACATTACTTCTGAAATTGGCGTCCCTACGGGGATTCGAACCCCGGTTACCGCCGTGAAAGGGCGATGTCCTAGGCCTCTAGACGATAGGGACGTTTCAGAGGTGGGCGTATATTAGGTCGAAATGATGGGGGTGTCAAACGCTTTTCAGCAAAAAAATAATGATATTGATTTGAATGGATAATTTATCAACATAATTTATAGAAATATTGAAAAAGTGCTGTGAATTGCATCAATAATGAAAAATTATCTTTAAATAAGTTGAACACTACCAAAATAAAATTTTAAAAATAATGATGCAAAAAAAAGAGTAACCGAAGTTACTCTTTTAGGATTTTATTCAGATTTATTGTGATACAGCCCGTAATAGCTTGCATAACAAATACCAATAAATGCTAAACAGCCAAAGAAGCTAATGCGTAATGATGGGTCGAAAACCATACTTACACAGGTAATAAAACAGAATAAGAAACCTAGAATTGGCACAATAGGGAAAAGTGGAGCAGCAAAGCCTAACTCTTCTTTTGTACGTCCTGCTTTATACCATTGGCGTCGGAAATTGAATTGGCTTAAGCAAATACTCATCCAAACAACAACCATGGTAAATGCAGCAATACCAAGTAAGTTACTGAAAATTGTTTCTGGTGCAAATTGCTCAGAAAGTAAACCAGGTAAACCACCAATCATTGTTACTGAAACAGCAACGTACGGAATACCGCGTTTGTTCAATTTAGAGAATACAGCAGGTAATTGTTTCGTATATGAAAGTGACCACATCATACGAGAAGCAGCAAATAAACCTGAGTTTGCTGCAGATAATAATGCCGTGATAATTACAAAACGAATAATATCTTCAGCATAAGGAATACCAATGTGCTGAAATACTGTTACGAATGGACTGCTACTTACACCTTCAGCATTTAGACCTGCTTCTTGATGTGGTAAAAGTGAAGTCACAACGATAATGGTACCTACAAAGAAAATTAATAAGCGGAAAATTGCAGTATTAATTGCTTTGGGAACATTTTTAGCTGGATCTTTAGTTTCACCCGCAGCAACACCAATTAACTCTGTGCCTGAGAAGGCAAAGTTAACAATTAACATGGTTGCAAAAATAGGGAATAAACCCTCTGGGAACCAACCTTGAGCAGTTAAATTAGTGAAAAGTGGTGCAGATTCGAAGCCGCGATAACCAAGTACACCAAATATTGCAAGTAAACCTAAAAGAATAAAAGCAACAACGGTAATAACTTTAATTAATGCAAGCCAAAATTCAGATTCAGCAAACCATTTGGTTGAAATCATGTTTAAGGTAAACACGAAAGCACCAAAGATGAGCGTCCACATCCACATAGAGCTGTCTGGGAACCATTCCTGCATTAAAAGTGCGGCTGCAGTAAATTCTGTTCCAAGCGTAACTGACCATGTAAGCCAATATAACCATGTAATGGTATAACCAGTTCCTGGACCAATATAGCGTTTGGCATAAGCGCCAAATGAGCCAGATTCAGGCATGTGTACAGCAAGTTCTCCTAGGCATAGCATTACCATGTATGCGATAACACCACCTAAGAAGTAAGAGATTATGGCACCTACTGGCCCCGTTTGTGCAATGACTTCACCCGATCCTAAAAATAGGCCAGTTCCGATTGCGCCACCAAGCGAAATCATAACTAGATGTCGAGTACTCATAGCGCGTTTTAAAGGCGCAGAATTGCCCTGATGCGAAGCATCATTCGGAGATGAGTGCATAGGATTGTTAAAAATAAATAATAAATGAAGCCGACCATTGTAGTGAAAAACTACAAATCTGCAATTAAATTATAATGATTTTGTTTAACGAGTGATCGCATGGTGCGATAAATGGCGTCCCTACGGGGATTCGAACCCCGGTTACCGCCGTGAAAGGGCGATGTCCTAGGCCTCTAGACGATAGGGACGTTTTGAGGTGATGCGTATGTTATTGGGTTTTTATAAAGCTGTCAAACTGCAAACTTAGTTATTTTTGTATAAATGAACTGATTGTTTATTTTTTGGTAAATATATTAAACATAAATGAATTTATATATTTATTAAGACTGTAGCGAAGTAGATTGTGATGAGTAAAGGTGGGTGTGAGTTAAGCTATATTGATTAATTTTACTAATTTAAAAACTAACTAAAGAGTGCAGCCTTTTATACCTTGGTGATATTTGACGTTATTTAGATAAAAAAGAGTCCGGTAGGACTCTTCTGTAGAACTTAAAATTTAAAAGTAATATCGGCAATAAATTGGCGACCTATTTCAGATTTTAAATAGTAGTCGGTATCTAAGTATTTATTGTGTCGATTCGTGACATTATTAATAGTTAGTCCCCAGATAGCATGAATATTTTGAGATATTTGGTGAGTATAGCTTGCTCGCATATCCCAACGAACGACACTAGGAATACTTGTGTCGTTATAACTATAAATTACGGGTAGATTGTTTATATGAGTGTATGGTTTAGCTATGCTGCTAGATTTAGTTAATCCTTGGAAGGTTGGTTTGTAAACCAAGAAATTACTAATATTTAATCCAGCTAAAAAATTTGGTGTAAAGTCCCAACTTATACGAGCAGTTAAAGGGACATTAAAATCACTGGCAGGTAGGTTATTCGGAGTGATGAGTTTTCCATTATATAAAACGTGACTGTATTCTTTAGTTTCAGAATCATTGGCATTATTATAGTCGCGCTTAGTATTTGAATAGCTCACAGCTAAACTCATGCGATGCTTAGTATCTAGAACGTTGAATGGTAAAATATTACCGATATCTAAAGTTATATTTTCCGAGCTATAGTTTTTATTATTGCTATATTCACGAGTCCAAATATTATTTGGATCTGGATAAATTAAATGATATTGATCTTTATATTCACGGTTAACATATTTGATTTGCGTGCGAATGTTTTTGAATTCACTGCTCAGTGCGAGCATCCATTCATCTGCATAAGGTAAATCTAAATCACTTCTTTTAATATTGTTTTTGTTTGGCGATACTTTGGGTGTCCAATCGCTATTTAAGTCTGTTCGAGTATATTGATTTTGAAAATTTAAAATTCCATCTTGTAAGTCGAAATTGTATAAATAACGATCGTAATAACGATTCCAGCCTGTACTAAATTTTAAACTTTGATCACCGAAAGGCTTGTAGTGAAAAGCTGTTCTAGGTGCAATATTTTTATTCTTACTTAAACTGTCGTAATCAAAGCGTAGACCAAGAACAGCTTCAAATCTTTTATCCCATTGTAAGCGATCTTCTATAAATGCAAACCAACTGTCTTGTTGGACATCAATAGAGCCCATTCCATGAACAGTTTTTGTTTTGCTGTATTGTCCAGTTGCTTTTTTGCTTGGAATATAATCGGGGTCGCAAGCAATATCTATCGATCCGTCATTTTTAATACAGTCTGTGTTAAATCCAGTTGGAAGAAAGTATTGGGTATAATCATTTGGACGATGCCAAGCAGCTTCATTATGAGTAAATCCAGCTCCAATATGAAAGTTATGCGTTGTTTTGAAAAATTCAAAAGGAATGAATTTTGCAGAAGTACTATATTCTAAGGTTTGTTGTTCATTGAATATGGTGCCAGTTGCTCCCTCTGATACAGAGGTTTTATCACTCCAGTTTTTATTTTCTGTTTTCCACCAAGTAAAGTTATCTCCATCAGTGCTTAGACGTTCGTTCTTTTTTTTCTGATAATTAATGTTGTTAGTTAATGAAAATAAAGGGAAGTCATTTCTAATGCTCAATTGTAATGATTGGTTATCTGAAGTTTGATTGTAACCGTTCGTTATAATACTTTGATTGAAACGGGTAGATTCATCACTATAATTTTGTGCTGAAAATTTAATTTCTAAGTCATCGCTAGGATTATAAAATAGCTCAGCATTAATATTTGTAGACGTGCGATCCTCATTATAAGGGCGAGCATCTGATAGTTTTGATGTGGATCGTATGTCTGACTTACGTTGGCTTAGTCCTAAATTAAAGCCTAAACTTTCAGTTAATCGTCCATATGTATTCAGGCTTATACCTTTTTGAGTAAAGTCTTTTTGTGCATTTGTTTGAGTTGTATCCTCAAAATCACTTTCTTCCGATGAGTCAATATAGTTGAATCGGTACCAATCTGAAGAGGTGTAGTCATAGTTTATATTGCCGTGAATTTTTCCTACTACTGTTTTGGGGGCGCAAGTTGTTGCACTAATTACACCACCAGTGAATTTTCCGTACTGTGCACTGACATTGCTGTCTAATACTTCTAAGTTGCAGAGAAGGTCAGTATTCAGGGTTACTGCTTGTGAATTACCTTTTAGGGATGTTGGGTCACTAATACCAGAATTACTTTCATATGGATTAATGTCATTATTAATACTCATTCCATTGAAAAGAAAGGCATTGTTATAAGGAAGTGCTCCATGGATTGAAATATCACTTGCATGAATTTCAGCTTGATTACCTGCTGCTTTTTCTGAGTTTGTAAATTGAACATTCGAATTAACTTTCAGCAGTTCAGAAATTGTTTTTTTATTATTCGGCGTTTTTTCTAAATCTTCTTTTGTATATACAGTTATTCCGACATCTTTATCTTCAATTGCTTTGACAACAAGTGGGGATAATTGAATAGATGATTTCTCGCTTTTAATTTCTAGAGTATCAGTTTGATCATTTGCATACACTGATGTGCTAAGAATAGAAAGAATGGCACAACTGATATAAGTACGAGTAAGAGTCATGAAGTGAAATTTGCACAAATGAAAATAAAAGCGATTATCATTTGAGTTGGTGTATTTTTCAATATAAATGAGAATTACTTACACTTGTCTGGTTGATAAAAGTACAATATTTGACGGTGGAATAATTTTTAGATGTAAAAAAGCACCCTTATTATTGAAATTAAACGATCATTTAAATGTAAAACATAAAATGAACAATTTAACTTCTAGGGTGCTTTAGTATCAAAAGAACTTATTGTTCTACTGATAAAAGAGTTTCTACAAGATGCGGTGCAAGCTTATTTAAAATAAAGCAAAAAAGTTCAGCAGTTTTTTGAGTGTCATACAAAGCAGAATGTGCTTCTTTACCATCAAATTCAATGCCAGCCTGAATACAAGATTTAGCGAGAACAGTTTGCCCAAACATTACAGCACTTAAAGTTACAGTATCGAATACTGAAAAGCTGTGGAATGGGTTTTGATTTTTAGTGCCTGTACGCGCAATTGCTGCTTGTACAAAACCTAAATCGAAATGCGCATTATGTCCAACAAGAACTGCATGTGTGCAATTTTGTTGACGACGTACTTCATTTACTGCTTTGAAAATACGTTTTAAGGCAGATTTTTCATCTTCAGCCATTGCAACACGCATAGGGTTCGATGGATCAATACCAATAAAATCTAAAGATCTACGGTCTAAATTTGCACCTTCAAATGGGTTGATATGCGCATGATACGCTTGCCCCGGAACAAATTGACCTTCCTCATTATAAATAATAGGAATAGCTGCGATTTCTAATAATGCATCGGTCTGTGAATTAAAACCTGCTGTTTCAACATCAACAACAACAGGTAGGAAGCCACGGAAACGCTGACCAATGATTGGTAGAGTTTCGTCTGTCACAATTTTCTCCATTGGATCGTTTTGCCCGCATAAAGAGGGACAATTTTTTCACCATCCAAATAGTCTAAGCTTTCAGGAATAATTTGATCTTCTTTTACCAAAGTAATGGTACTGGTATTACGTGGAAGACCATAGAAGTCTGCACCGAAGTGGCTTGCAAAACCTTCAAGGCGGTCAATTTTACCAACTTGATCGAAGGCTTGAGCATATAGTTCAATAGCAGTAGGCGCACTATAGCATCCAGCACAACCACATGCATTTTCTTTAGCATTTTTAGAGTGCGGAGCGCTGTCTGTTCCTAAGAAAAACTTAGGATTACCGCTTGTTGCTACTTCTAGTAGCGTTTGCTGATGTGTTTGGCGCTTTAAAATTGGTAAGCAATAGAAATGCGGTTTAACACCACCAACTAACATATCATTACGGTTAAATAATAAATGCTGCGGTGTAATTGTTGCTGCAACATTGCGATCATGTTCTAAAACAAAATTCGCCGCTTCACTTGTTGTAATGTGTTCTAAAACAAGTTTTAAGCCTGGGAATTGTTTCATTAGCGGTGAAAGTACTTCATCTAAGAAACGTTTTTCACGGTCAAAAATATCGACATGATTATGTGTAACTTCGCCATGCAATAACAATGGAACTTGATGTTTTTCAAGTTGCTCAATAACAGCATAAACTTTGCTAATGTCGCTAACACCATTGTCTGAATTGGTTGTTGCGCCAGCAGGGTAAAGTTTAATTGCATTTACATGTTCAGATTTCTTAATTTTTAAGATTTCTTTAGGAGATGTTTGGTCTGTGAAGTAAAGAACCATTCGAGGGTCGAATTCGATGCCTTCAGGCACATGCGCCATAATACGGCTACGATATGCTTCTGCTTCTTCCACAGTTTTCACAGGTGGAACTAAGTTCGGCATACAGATTGCGCGAGAAAATTGTTTTGCAAGATCGGGTACTGTACGTTCTAGAGCGAGTCCATCACGTAAATGAGCGTGCCAATCATCAGGCTGAAGCAAGGTTATCGTATTCAAAATAATTCTTACTAGAAAATAAAATAAATGATAATCGAATTGTGGTGAAATTGGTAACCGCAAAAATGAATAAAGAGATAGATTTACGTAAATATTTGCTAATTTCTTGAGTGTAATTTAAACGGTTAAAATTTCTCTTATTTTATGTGTGTAATTTTCACTTTAAAAAGTAAAATTAAGTGCTTTATAACTTAATGATCATCTTTTTATTTTGATGGTTTTAATCATATTTAAAGGCAATAAAAAACCGCTCATAAGAGCGGTTTTTTGACATTCAACAAACTTATTTGTTTTTGTCTTTTAATTGAGGAACAGCAGAACCTGTACCTACTGCCAATAAACCAGTATTTGTATAAATACCAAGTTTAGCGCGAGTATCTGTAATATCTAGGTTACGCATAGTCAATTGACCAATACGATCCATAGGAGAGAACATTGAATCGCCTTTTTCCATCGTTAAGCGTTCAGCTTCGTATGTAAGGTTTTCAGATTCAGTGTTCATGATTGTGTAATCATTACCACGACGAAGTTCTAAAGTTACTGTACCTGTTACAGCTTTAGCAACCCAACGTTGAGCAGTTTCACGAAGCATAAGCGCTTGAGAATCGAACCAACGACCTTGGTATAATAAACGACCTAAACGTAAACCGTTAATACGGTATTGTTCGATTGTATCTTCGTTATGAATACCAGTTACTAGGCGTTCGTAAGCAATATGAAGAAGAGCCATACCCGGAGCTTCGTAAATACCACGAGATTTCGCTTCAATAATACGGTTTTCGATTTGGTCAGACATACCTAGACCATGACGACCACCAATACGGTTCGCTTCTAAGATGAACTCAACTGGATCTTCGATACGACGACCATTGATCGCAACAGGGAAGCCTTCTTCAAAAGTAATTGAAACTTCTTCAGCTTTAACTTCTACGTCATCTTTCCAGAACGCAACGCCCATGATTGGATCAACAATTTTAATGCCAGCATCAAGGTATTCAAGATCTTTTGCTTCGTGAGTTGCACCCAACATATTTGAATCTGTTGAATATGCTTTTTCTTTTGACATTTTATAGTCAAAACCGTTGTCGATAAGGAATTGAGACATTTCCGCACGACCACCAAGCTCATCAATGAAAGTTTGGTCTAACCATGGTTTGTAAATTTTAAGCGCAGGGTTAGTTAAAAGACCATAACGGTAGAAACGTTCAATGTCGTTACCTTTATAAGTCGAACCGTCACCCCAAATGTTAACGTCATCTTCTTTCATTGCTGTAACAAGCATAGTACCTGTTACTGCACGACCTAATGGAGTTGTGTTGAAGTAAGGAACGCCACCAGTGCTGATGTGGAAAGCGCCACATTGAATTGCTGCAATACCTTCGAGTGCAAGTTGTAAGCGGCAATCAACTAAGCGAGCTTTAACTGCGCCATAAGCTTCTGCTTTCTTAGGAATAGCATCGTAGTCATCTTCATCTGGCTGACCTAAGTTTGCTGTATAAGCATAAGGTTCAGCACCTTTTTGTTTCATCCACAATAAAGCAGCTGAAGTATCTAGACCACCAGAGAAGGCGATACCTACTTTTTTGCCTACTGGTACATTCTGCAAGATAGTTGCATTATCAGTCATTGTAAGTCCTAACTTTCTAAAACAGGCACCATATTTGGTGGCCAAGGAGAATCTGTAAACCACATATTATAGCACTTTAACTTGAGCTTGTTTTCTGAAAAAAATGCAAATATTAAAAATATTCAATGTTTTTAGAGGTGAATAGACAGAGTGTGAAACGGTGTTTACTTTGTGGATGTTTTAGGTTGATAGCATGTAGTAAAAACTTAGTTTGCTGTTAAAGATATTTAATCTTTACAATCAACTACGCCATATAGGTCAAAACTTTTGTGTAGACTAAAGTATGAGAATTGATATACCTACAAACACTAAATTAAAATAATTATAAAAATTAATCATTTATGTTAAGTGCTTATTTTGATTATTCCTTAAATTTTTATTGTTAATAATTAAAATTGGTATGACCAATAATTATATTTAAATTAAATATTGCGCTTAAAAGAAACAGAAACTATTATCTTGTGGTTATTTTGTATATTTTTTTTGCTTAATGCTTAATTGGTAAGACCAATAATATTTAAATAAGCCTAGAGTGAAAACAAGCATTTCAAGGAGTAGAAGATGCTTCAAAATTGGCAACAGATTTATGACCCTATGGGCAATATTTGGCTTTCAAGTATTGTCGCATTAATTCCAATTGTATTTTTCTTTTTAGCTTTAGCTGTATTTCGTATGAAAGGTAGTGTTGCTGGAACAATCACGGTTGTTTTGGCATTACTTGTTTCATTATTTGCTTATGGTATGCCAACTCAAATGGCTTTCGCTTCTTTGGGGTATGGTTTCCTATACGGTTTATGGCCAATCGCTTGGATTATTATTGGCGCATTGTTCCTTTATAAAATTTCTGTAAAAACAGGTCAGTTCGATGTTATTCGTTCTTCGATTTTGTCTATTACAGAAGATCAGCGTTTGCAAATGCTACTTGTTGGTTTTGCATTTGGTACTTTCTTAGAAGGTGCGGCAGGTTTTGGTGCACCTGTTGCTATTACAGCTGCTTTACTTGTTGGTTTAGGCTTTAAGCCTTTATATGCAGCAGGTTTATGCTTAATTGTAAATACAGCTCCAGTTGCTTTTGGTGCAATGGGTATTCCAATTATTGTTGCAGGTCAGGTTTCTGGCGTAGATACAATGGAAATTAGCCAGATGGTAGGTCGTCAGTTGCCATTTATGGTGCCAATTGTATTGATCTGGATTATGGCCATTATGGATGGTTGGCGCGGTGTGAAAGAAACTTGGCCAGCAATTTTTGTGGCGAGCTTTTCATTCTCAATGGCGCAGTACTTAACATCTAACTTTGTTGGCCCTGAATTACCAGATATTACTGCTGCAATTGCATCTTTAGTAAGTTTGACTATTTTATTGAAATATTGGAAACCAAAGCATATTTTCCGTTTCCAAGATGAAGATGTAAAAGTAGATGAGACGATTGTTGCAGAAGCACGTAAAAAATACACATTAGGTCAAATTGCGAAAGCATGGTCACCATTTGCTGTATTAACCGCAATGGTAACAATTTGGAGTATTAAACCGTTTAAAGACTTATTTGCAAAAGATGGTCCTTTAAGCGATTTAGTATTTTCAATTAAGGTGCCGTATTTGCATCAAATGATTGAAAAAATGCCGCCTGTTGTGCCTGAAATTACAGATTACGATGCCATTTATAAATTTGATTGGTTATCTGCAACAGGTACAGCAATTATGATTGCTGCAATCATCACCATTATTTACTTAAAAATGAAACCAAAAGAAGCTGTAAAAGCATTTACAGAAACAGTTGGTGAGTTAAAAACGCCAATTTATTCAATTGGTATGGTGTTGTCATTTGCCTTTATTGCGAACTACTCAGGTATGTCTGCAACGCTTGCATTAGCACTTGCACATACTGGTCATGCATTCACATTCTTCTCACCATTTTTAGGGTGGATTGGTGTGTTCTTAACAGGTTCAGACACTTCTGCAAATGCATTGTTTGCTGCACTTCAAGCAACAACAGCGCAACAAATTGGTGTACCTGAGGTGTTATTAGTGGCTGCAAATACCAGTGGTGGTGTGACAGGTAAAATGATTTCACCACAATCTATTGCAATTGCGTGTGCGGCTGTAGGTCTTGTAGGTAAAGAGTCCGACTTGTTCCGTTTTACTGTTAAACACAGTATAACGTTTACAGTAATGATCGGTATTATTATTACTCTACAAGCTTATGTGTTCCCTTGGATGATTCCATAACACGCAATAAAGGATAGGTTAAATGAAAGTCTCCGACAAAGTTGTACAAAGTCTACGCATATTAATTGAACAGACGAATATGCAAGTCGGAGACCGTTTGCCTGCTGAAAGAAAACTGTGTGAACAGCTTGGTGTTTCACGTTCATCTTTAAGAGAAGCAATTCAACAGTTGGTTAGCCAAGGATTACTTTTGAGCAAAGTTGGCGCAGGTAATTACTTGCAGCAGCTACCTATACATTGGTCTGAGCACAAAATTGTACAGCCTTTAAGTAACTTAATAGATGTAGATCCTGAATATCGGTTCGATGTTCAAGAGTCTCGTTTAATACTTGAAGGTGGTACAGCTTGGTATGCAGCGCAACGTGCAACAGCAGAAGATATTATAAAAATTCGAGCTTGTTACGATGAAATTGCACACTGCCAAGCGCTTGGGAAAGATGATGAAGCTGCTCGTGCAGATGCCAAATTTCATTTAGCAATAGCTGAAGCATCACACAATGTTGTTCTTATTCAGTTAATGCGAAGCCTATTCGATTTATTGCAATTTAACGTGGTTTTAGGGCGACGCAAGGTCTACTCAGAATCACACCGTTTTGATCAATTGCAAGATCAGCATTTTAATGTCATGACTGCAATTGAACGTCAAGATCCAGAAGCTGCACGAAATGCAGTGTGTGGACACATTGAGTTTGTCATTCAACAAGTACGCTCGATTGATGAAGAAGAAGCTCGTCAACAGCGTGCGAGTCGATTAAATAGGATATAAATTATGATTATCTCTTCTGCGAACGATTACCGTGAAGCCGCAAAGCGACGTCTTCCACCATTCCTTTTTCATTATATTGATGGTGGTGCTTATGCGGAATATACACTCAAGCGCAATGTAGAAGATTTATCAAAAATTGCACTTAGACAACGTGTTCTCAATGACATGTCAGAACTAAGTCTTGAAACTAAATTGTTTGATGAAACTTTATCAATGCCAGTTGCATTATCACCTGTAGGTTTAACAGGAATGTACGCTCGCCGTGGTGAAGTTCAAGCAGCGGTTGCAGCAGATAAAAAAGGTATTCCATTTACTTTATCTACAGTTTCTGTTTGTCCAATTGAAGAAGTTGCACCTGCAATTCAACGTCCAATGTGGTTTCAACTTTATGTACTGCGTGACCGTGGTTTCATGAAAAATGCATTGGAACGTGCAAAAGCAGCAGGCTGTTCAACGCTTGTATTTACAGTAGATATGCCAGTTCCAGGCGCACGTTATCGTGATGCTCATTCAGGTATGAGTGGGCCAAATGCTGCAATGCGTCGTTATATGCAATCTTGTTTCCACCCACATTGGGCGTGGGATGTGGGCATGATGGGGCGTCCGCATGATTTAGGTAATATTTCGAAATACTTAGGTAAACCAACAGGTTTAGAAGATTATATTGGTTGGTTAGGCAATAACTTTGATCCTTCTATTTCATGGAAAGACCTAGAGTGGATTCGTGAGTTTTGGGATGGCCCAATGGTCATCAAAGGTATTTTAGACCCTGAAGATGCCAAAGATGCTGTACGCTTTGGTGCAGATGGTATTGTGGTTTCAAACCACGGTGGTCGTCAGTTAGATGGTGTTTTATCTTCAGCTCGTGCATTACCTCCAATTGCAGATGCTGTAAAAGGCGATATTAAAATTCTTGCAGATTCAGGTATTCGTAACGGTTTAGACGTTGTGCGTATGATCGCGATGGGCGCAGACACTTGTATGTTAGGTCGTGCATTTGTATATGCATTGGGCGCAGCAGGCGGTCAAGGCGTAAGTAATTTGCTTGATTTAATTGAGAAAGAAATGCGTGTTGCAATGACACTCACAGGTGCAAAAACGATTGCTGATATAACATCTGACTGTTTAGTGAAGTTAGAACGTGAATTAGCAGGTTAACACCGTACCTTATTCAATTTACATAAAAGTTGCTTTTATTTAGGTAAAAGCAACGCTGTATTTTCCTTTCACTTTCAATATTGTTCATCTTAAATGTTATTGAATGATTTAAAACATATCCCGTAAAAGCTTATTGCACTGTAAATAAGTTTAGTAGGAATCTAAAAATGTCTGATATTAAAAATCAACAACAGTCACTGCAAAAACTTATAAATATTGTGGGTAAACAACACGTCTTAACTGATGATGGCGACACTAGATTATATCGTCAGGGGCGACGTTATGGTTCGGGCGAGGTTTTTGCAGTTGTAGCACCGGGCTCATTGGTAGAACAATGGAAAGTGCTTCAAATTGCAGTAGAAGCAGATTTTATTGTGATTATGCAGGCGGCAAATACAGGTTTAACAGGTGGTTCAACTCCATTTGGGGAATATGATCGCCCTGTATTGCTTTTAAGTACACGTCGTTTAGCAGGTATTCAAGTCATTCAAGAGGGTAAGCAAGTGGTTTGTTTGCCGGGTGCAACGCTAGATGCTTTAGAAAAAGAGCTTGCAACTTATAACCGTGAACCACATTCAGTGATTGGTTCATCATGTATTGGTGCTTCGGTACTTGGTGGTGTGTGTAATAACTCGGGTGGTGCTTTAGTGCGTCGAGGTCCTGCTTATACAGAACTTGCCTTATATGCACGTGTTAATGATGATGGGAAATTAGAACTCATCAACCATTTAGGCATTCATTTAGGGGATACGCCTGAAGAAATTCTAGAAAATTTACAGCATCAAAAATACACACCAACAGATGTGAAACAAGAAGAACATCGTTGTGCATCGGATCAGCATTATTCACATGATGTGCGTCAGGTAGATGAAGATACGCCTGCACGATTTAATGCAGACCCAACGCGTTTGTTTGAAGCTTCGGGTTCGGCAGGGAAAGTATGCGTATTCGCAGTTCGCTTAGACACCTTTGAAAAAATTCCAAGCCAAGTTTTTTATGTGGGGACAAATTCACATGATGATTTGACTGAAATACGTCGCTTTTTATTGCAAGATTTACCGAATGTACCTATTGCAGGTGAGTATATTCATCGTGTTGCCTACGATATTGGTGCTGAATACGGTAAAGATACTTTTATGTTCATTGAGAAATTTGGTACGGCAAAAGTGCCTGCTGCATTTGCAATGAAAGATAAGGTAGATGGTCATTTACAGAAATTTGGTTTACGTGGTTTAAGCGATAAAATTCTGCAATTGGTGACGAAGTTTTTACCATCACATTTGCCAAAACGCATGAATGAATTCCGTGATTTGTATGAGCACCATTTGGTACTTCGTATTGAAAATCAGGATGCTGAACTTGTGCAGAAGTACTTTGAAAATTACTTCAAAATAAATACAACAGGAAACTTCTTTTTGTGTGATGCGGATGAAGGGCGTAAAGCATTTTTACACCGTTTTGCAGTAGCGGGCGCAGCAATTCGTTATCGTGATACGCATTTAAGTGAGGTTGAAGATATTGTTGCGCTAGATATTGCGTTACGTCGTAATGATCGCCAATGGGTTGAAACCCTACCTAAAGAGATGGATGAGAAAATTCTTCATAAACTGTATTACGGTCATTTCTTATGTCATGTATTCCATCAAGATTATATTGTGAAAAAAGGTGTTGATCCTTTAGCAATGGAACATGAAATGTGGAAGTTGTTGGATGATCGTGGAGCGGAATATCCTGCTGAGCATAATGTGGGGCATTTATATGTGGCGAAGCCTGCGCTGAAAACGCATTACCAAAAACTTGACCCTACAAACAGTTTTAATGTGGGGATTGGTCATACTTCTAAATTGAAAAATTGGAAATAATGTAAAAGTTATAATAACGATAAAGTGGTAAAGCCCTATCTCAGGCGTAGCGAAAGCTACGCTTTTTTTATCTCTGAAATTTACAATGAAGATTCCCTCTCATATAAGGAGAGGGTTGGGGAGAGGTGGTTGTAAAAAACTCTCCTTTTCTTGAGGAAATATATTTATCATCCATAGGGTGAGGAAAATTTTAGGCAATTAAAATTTAGTTGACCGAACATTCACAGATTTGCATAAAAATGTCATAAACAAAAAGATAAAATCAGCTAAAGTATTATGCAACAAGTTGCAAAGCCAAAATTAAAAAGGAACGCCACATGACAACTCGCTATGCAAACATTTTAAAACCACTAGATTTAGGTTTTACCACCATCAAAAACCGAGTTGTCATGGGTTCAATGCACTCGGGCTTAGAAGACCGATTTTATAACTATCCAAAACTAGCAGCATACTTTGGCGAGCGTGCTAAGGGTGGCGTGGGCTTAATTATTACAGGTGGTATTTCACCCAATAGACAAGGCTGGTTACTTCCTGCGGGCGGTACTATGAATACCTTGGGTGATGTTGTACCACATAGACTGGTCACACGTGCTGTACATAAACATGGCGCGAAAATTTTATTACAAATACTGCATGCAGGACGATATGGCTACCAACCATTTGTAGTGTCATCAAGTGCAAGAAAATCACCAATTTCACCATTTAAGCCACGCCAAATGAGTGAAAGAACCATTTTAAATACCATCAAAGATTATGCCTATTCTGCAAGCCTTGCAAAAAAAGCAGGCTACGATGGTGTAGAAATAATGGGTTCAGAAGGTTATTTACTAAATCAATTCCTTAGTCGACACGTTAACCAACGTGAAGACCAATGGGGCGGTGCAATAGAAAACCGTATGCGTTTTGCTGTAGAAATTGTAAAAGCCATTCGTAAGGAAGTTGGCGAGAAATTTATAATTTGCTTCCGTTTGTCATTGCTCGATTTAGTTCATGATGGCAATACTATGGATGAAGTCATCACTGTTGCAAAGGCTTTGGAAGATGCAGGCATAACATTACTCAATACAGGGATTGGTTGGCATGAAGCACGTATTCCAACAATTGTAACCTCTGTACCGCGTGCTGCATTTGTCGATTACACGGCAGAAGTGAAAAAGCATGTAGACATTCCTGTCATTGCATCTAACCGAATTAATATGCCTGATACGGCAGAAGAAATTATTGCTTCGGGTAAAGCCGATATGATTCAAATGGCGCGACCATTATTGGCAGATCCATTTTGGGTAAATAAAACTGCAACCAATCGTGTAGATGAAATAAATACTTGTATTGCCTGTAACCAAGCATGTTTAGACCATACATTTAAAAATCAGCGTGTAAGTTGTTTAGTGAACCCACAAGCTGCATACGAAACAGAATTGGTATATGTAAAAACGAAAAAACCAAAACGAATTGCTGTAGTCGGTGGTGGCGTTGCAGGTATGTCTGCTGCAACTATTGCTGCAAGTAGAGGTCATCAAGTGACTTTGTTTGAAGCAAGTGCAGATGTAGGTGGACAATTTAATTTAGCGAAAGTTGTACCGGGTAAAGAAGAGTTTCACGAAACCATTCGTTATTTTAAAGTTCAAATTGAAAAAATGGGTGTAGATTTACGCTTAAATACCAAAGTGAACCGTGAACAATTAGAGCGTGAAGGCTTTGATGAAGTAGTTGTGGCAACAGGTGTTATTCCACGTGCTTTAAAAATTGAAGGTAGTGATTTACCACAAGTATTGTCTTATGCAGAAGTTTTACGTGGTGCAGAAGTTGGACATAAAGTTGCAGTCATTGGTGCTGGTGGTATTGGTTTTGATATTTCAGAATTCTTGTTAAAACCGCCACATCAAAAACAACCACAACCTTTAGATGAATGGCAACGTGAGTGGGGTGTAGATTCTAATCCGAATTATGTGACTGAAGGTGGTATGGTTAAAGCCGAAATTGAACCACCAATTCGTGAAATTTATTTACTACAGCGGAAAACTACTCCTTTAGGTGCAGGCTTAGGTAAAACTTCGGGTTGGGTACATAGAGCACAATTAAAGAAACATAATGTGCGCATGCTCCGTGGGGTTCAATATAAAGCCATTACAGATGAAGGTTTATGGATTGAAACAGCAGGGCAAGATCAACTTTTACGTGTAGATACAGTTGTGGTTTGTGCAGGGCAGGAGTCTGTAAAAGAAATAATGCCTGCAGATGGTGAAAATACTTTTGCGAAGTACCATATTATTGGTGGTGCAAAGCTAGCAGGAGAGCTAGATGCTAAGCGTGCAATACGTGAAGGTGCTGAATTAGCAGCCAAATTATAGTTTTTTTAGCATTTTTGGTGAAACAATATTCATTTGAATGCTTTAGATGTTTTTTTCTCTTGTCATAATACGAAAAGCTCCGTATTATGGCGCACATGGAAGCGTGGCAGAGCGGTTTAATGCACCGGTCTTGAAAACCGACGAGGGTTTACCCCCTCCGTGAGTTCGAATCTCACCGCTTCCGCCAAATTCGAAAATCCCCTTAAGAAATTAAGGGGATTTTTTTATGTCTATGATTTTGTTAATCGTAGGAATGTATAGTGTTTGATATTGTGGGTATTTATAAAAGCTATCTGATTCAAAGAACAAGTCAATAAACAGGCTCCTTTAAAGGAGCCTGTTTATAGATTAAGTTTATTGTTTAGGTAAATCGAACCAAATAAATTGACTTTCTTCATTTGCTACAATTTTTGCATCTTCTGAAAAAAGTAGAGCATCTCCAGCTTTTACCACATGCTCACCAATTAAAATTTCACCACGAATCACGTGAATGTAATTCAAAACTTGAGTGGCTTTTATATCCAAAGATAAACCTTGCTCCAATACCGCAGTTTTTACTTCTGCTTGTTGACGAATATGCATAGGTGCATTGTCATTTGGACCCGCAATTAAATGCCATTGGTTAGGTTGATCTTTAGGGTCTAGCTTAATTTGTTGATACGTAGGTTCAGCATTACGAATATCTGGATGAATCCAAATCTGTAGTAAATGAACAGGGGTGTCACCGTCATTTACTTCGCTGTGTTGAACGCCAGTACCTGCACTCATTAATTGCCATTCACCTGCAGAAATTCCACCTGCATTTCCCATGCTGTCTTTGTGGGAAATCGTGCCATCAAGCACACAAGTTAAAATTTCCATGTTGTCATGCGGGTGTGTACCAAAACCTTTATGAGCATCGATCTTATCATCATTGATAACACGTAATGCACTAACACCCATGTATTTAGGGTTGTGCCAGCTACCAAATGAAAAGCTATGTTTGGTGTCAAGCCAAGCCATTTTTACGTGCCCACGATATTCGCTACGATGTAGATAAGCATTCATGTGAATACTCCATTATTATTTGAACTTGAGCTAATTTTAATGTTTTAAATTATCTTTTAATATTCATAAAAAGCGACATATTGTTCCATTTTTGAAATGAAGGATTTTAAACATAAAAAAGCCCACATAAATGTGAGCCTTTTTAAAGAACGAGTACTTAAGCAATTATTCTAAGAACTTAACTGTTACGCCAGAACGTACTTTTTTACCTAAATCATTCGCATCCCAATTCGTTAAACGAATACAACCATGAGAAGCTGTTTTAGAAATTGCTGAAGGATTTGGTGTGCCGTGAATACCAAATGATTTTTTGCTTAAACCAATCCAAATATTGCCTACAGGGCCATTAGGGCCAGGTGGTAAAGAAAGTGGTTTTAAGTTTTTACCTTGTACGAAGTTGCTTGGAGAGTAGCTGTACCAAGGGTTTGGTGCTACACCAGTCACTTTATATGTACCCGTTGGCGAAGGGGTATCTGAGCTACCAATTGTCGCAGGGAAAGAAGCAATCATTTTATTGTTGCTGTTGAATAAATAAAGTTGTTTTGCACCCTTATGCGCAACAATTAAATGAATATCTTCAGGTAATTGGTTGCGAACGCTAGTCACAATAATTTTTTCGCCAACTTTATTAAAAGTCGCTTTTGGATTGATCTTCTTTAAGAAGTTCTCATCCATATGGAACTTTTCACCAAGCATTTCTGATACACGTGTGTAATACAAACCAGGCATTTTTGCTTGAAGCGCATAGTCGCCAGGAATAGATTTCGCATATGGGCCTTTTAAATCGGCTGCTGTAATTGTGTATTCAACATAAGCTGGTTTAGAGCCTTGCTTTGCAATTAACGCATTCCAAGTTTCTTTGGTTAAAGTACCTGTTGGTTTTAAACCATTCATTTGTTGGAATGATGCGATTGCTTTTAGCGTATTTTTACCACTTGAACCATCAATTGCACCTGGTGATGCATGTGCATTATTTAGCATAACGTGCGCACGCGCATAAACAGGGAATTGACCACGGCCAATATTCTCAGACCACTGAGCATTATTTAAGCTTTCTAATGACCAAGAGCCTTTAGATACAGTGCTAGGCGATTCAGTTGTTGTGATTGAAGAAGGTGCAGTGCCAATAGCTGCAGTTTCATCTTCTGTGTTTTGAAGATTATCAAGCGTTTCAGATGCTTGATTTAAATCTTGTTGTTCTTGTGGCGTTATTTTTGCTTCCGAAGATGCTTGTTCTGCTGAGTTATTAACTGCTAAAGGATCGATAGGATCTTCAATAGCAATATCTTTAATCTGTTGAGGATTTAATGATTGTTCAGCAGTTGATGCCGCAATTGCAGAACCAGCAAATATGCAGCTTAAACTCATTGCAAGTATTGAGCGAACGAACATGTAATTCAACCTTAAGAATAATTCATTAACATTGTGAAAAAACAACATAAGTATTACAGAAAAAAACAGCTCTTGCAGTAAATGTTTTGTCTAAATATTCGTTTTATCATTTAGTACAATCGAATTTAAACATACAGACATATTATTAAATTCTAGACCTTTTTGTTATGATGTTTAGAAGATTAAAAATTTAATTAGGAAAGTAAATGACGACCTTAAAAAATGATCGTTTTCTGCGTGCTTTATTACGTGAACCCGTAGATACAACTCCAGTTTGGATGATGCGACAAGCAGGCCGTTACTTACCAGAATACCGCGAAACTCGTGCCAAAGCGGGCGATTTCCTTTCACTATGTAAAAATACAGAGTTCGCTTGTGAAGTTACGCTTCAGCCTTTACGTCGTTATGAGCTAGATGCTGCTATTTTATTTTCAGATATTTTAACTGTACCAGATGCTTTAGGGTTAGGGTTGTATTTTGAAGCAGGCGAAGGTCCAAAATTTCATAAAACTGTTCGTACAGAGCAAGATGTAGCGAATTTGCCAAAATTCAACGCAAAATCTGACCTAGATTATGTGATGAATGCAGTATCTACCATTCGTTCTGCATTGGGCGGACAAGTTCCACTGATTGGCTTCTCTGGTAGCCCATGGACACTTGCAACATATATGGTAGAAGGTGGTTCAAGCAAAGACTTCCGTTTTACTAAAAATATGATGTATGCACAGCCTGAAGTATTGCATGCACTTTTAGACCGCTTAGCGGATGCAGTAATTGACTATTTAAATGCTCAAATTGATGCAGGTGCGCAAGCTGTTCAAATTTTTGATAGCTGGGGTGGTGCATTAGCGCATCGTGAATATTTAGAATTTTCACTGAAATATATGCAAAAAATTGTAGCAGGCTTACAACGTGAAAAAGACGGTCGTAAGATTCCTGTTATTTTGTTTACTAAAGGTGGCGGTCAATGGTTAGAACCAATGGTTGCAACAGGTGCAGATGCATTTGGCTTAGATTGGACAACGCCATTGAATGTTGCGCGTCAAACTGTAAATGGTCGTGCTGCATTGCAAGGTAACTTAGACCCTGCAACTTTATATGGCACCCCAGAAAGCATTGCCAAAGCAACAAAAGCTATGCTTGATGATGCTTATGCAAATGGTGAAAAAACGGGTTATGTTGCTAATTTAGGACATGGTATTACGCAATGGGTAGATCCATCTCGTCCGAAAGCCTTTATTGATACAGTGCATGAATATAGCGCTAAATATTTATAAGGATATTCCGTGATTCAAAATTTGGGTTTAATGATCCAATTTTCCTTTAAGGCAGCTTCGGCTGCCTTATTTGGTATCTTGTTACTCATTGCTTTTGCTGTAACAGCAAGCATGGGAAGCCAAGAGTATTTTGGATATTTTCGATACGACTATTTATTGTTTTATGCTTTAGCCATTCAAGCTTGTTTACTGTATTTAAAGCTAGAGTCTTGGGCGGAAGCCAAAGTGATAGCCTTATTTCATATTTTGGCAATGGGCATGGAAATCTTTCTCACCAGTCCATATATTGCATCTTGGCAATATCCACAACCTGCGGTCTATAAAATTTTAACTGTGCCGTTATTTGCAGGTTTTATGTATTCGGCTGTAGGCAGTTTTTTTGCTCGTTCATTGCGTTTATATCAAGTGCATTTTCAGTACTTACCAAGCTTTGGCAATATGATGACTTTGGCGGTGTTGTCTTATGCAAATTTCATGACCAAATTTTTTATTCCAGATATTCGCTATGCCTTATTTGCATGGAGCGCAGTCATTTTTTGGAATACGAAAATTGGCTTTGAAATACAAGACCGAAAATTTAAAGTACCAATGTTACCAGTATTGCTACTTTTAGCTTTTATTATTTGGATTGCTGAAAATATTAGTACTTTTTATAAAATTTGGTTGTACCCAAGTCAGGTCGATGCATGGCACATGGTGGGTTGGGGGAAACTCGGTTCTTGGTATTTATTGCTGTTATTAAGTTTGGTTCTTGTTCTTGGTATTTTAGGACAACGTAAGCCAAATGGTTTATGGAAGTTAAATTAAAAATGAGTAAATTTTTAGATGATTTTTTCATCATTTCATATTTAAAAGTTTAATTTGAATAAGTAAAAGAAAATGAAGAAACCCCGAATATTCGGGGTTTTATTTTTAATTCTCAGTAAGCACATAATATTTTTTAACTTTCTCTAGTACCTCAAATGTACCTTTGAAAGATGGAGGAATAATGCCTGCATCACCAGCATGAATTTCAACATATTCACCTGTTTTAGCATCATGTAAACGTACAGAACCTTCAATCACTTGAAAGAATTCTTGTTTATTTGCTGCAAACTCAATATTCCAAGCACCAACCTCACATTCCCAAATACCGCAATTCATATTTGGATGATCATATAATTCTGTGGTTAATCGCTTTGGGTTACCTTGAACAAGACGATCGGGGCGAGGGTAGTCAACAGTGGTTTCATTTTGAGTTAAACCATATCCTGCTAAAAATATTGATGGCATTGTGTTTAATCCTTACATGAAAGATGCTTTGGAATTTAAAGTTAAAATGTCAGCACAAAAAAATGCCCCAACAGCAGTTGAGGCAGTTTTAAAAATTAGTAGCTTTCTGGAACAGCACTTAAGAATTCACGACGATCTTCTCTATTGGTTTTGAAATCACCAACAAAAGATACTGTACGAGTCGTTGATTCTTGTTTGCCAACACCACGCATCATCATACACATATGTGCAGAATCAATTACAACAGCTACACCACGAGCGCCTGTTACTTCTTGAACTGCTTCTGCAATTTGCTGTGTTAAGTTTTCTTGAATTTGTAAGCGACGTGCAAACATTTCTGTAATACGTGCAAATTTAGATAAGCCTAAAACATTGCCTTCTGGTAAATAAGCAATATGCACACGACCATGGAATGGAAGTAAGTGATGTTCACACAGAGAATAAAACTCGATGTTTTTCACTAAAACCATGTCACGGTTGTCTGAAGGAAAGACCGCATTGTTGGTCACTTCTTCAAGTGTTTTGCTATAACCAGACGTTAAATACGAAAAAGCTTTAGCAGCACGCGCAGGCGTATCTTTTAGACCTGGGCGATCTAAGTCTTCGCCAATGGCGGTTAGGATATTTGCGTAGTTTTGCTGCATAGACATAAGACGTGTTCACTTACACTGATATTGAACAAGGTCGGCATTGTAGCAGAAAACTTTTGCAATGCCTCTGTTTCAAGGAGAAATAGGATTAATCTTTAAATTTAGGGTTCTTTTCTGTACGTTTAAGTAAAACAAGAACCGCGCCTGTACCACCTTGTTTTTCAGGTGCACTAACAAAAGCTAAAACATCTCGATGTTGACGAAGCCAACTATTTACATAAGTTTTTAAAATTGCTTCTGGACCTTTGCCATGCACAATTTTAAGTACGTTTTGGTTTTCATCTTTGGCAATTTGAATAATTTGCAAAACTGCAGAGCGAGCTTCTTCTACAGTACAACCATGTAGATCGACTGCTTCAAACCAACGTAAATTACCTGCTTTTAAATCTTCAAATACTTTGTGCTGTAATGTTGCAATGCGATAGCTTAAAGATGCTTGGCTAGCAACAGGATTAAGCATGGCTTGGGTATCAGAAAGTTCTGCACCATCTGTTTCCATTGCACCTTCTGCGGCAGCTCGTTTAGCAAGAATTTGAGCATTTGGCTTTTTGGTTTTCGATTTCTCAATTTTCGCAATATTGCTTGTATCCATTTTTCGGACACCTTGCATTTGCTTGCGAAATAATTCGAGATCATCTTCAGGCTCGGGTTTGGTTTGTACTTTTTCCTCAGCAGCTTTTTTAATTGCTGTTGAATGAGGATTGGTGATTTGCTTTTTAAAGGCTTTCAGTAAATTGAATTGGTCTTTAGAAAGGGAGGAATCATTTTTACTCATAGTATTAGGGAATAAGCAGATTAGCCAAAAGATAAGTGATTATAGTCGTTATTTGTGGGGATTTGAACTGAATTGGGCGCTCTTATGAAAAGTGTAATGGTTAATACAATGTGTAATTTTCCTTCTTTATATGAGTATTTATGCCTAAAGGATACGTTTAAGAAATTTAAACTTTAATATGTAACGCTATAATTTTGTACAAAACTTCTTCTAAAAAGTAAATTCATAAGTAATAAAATGATTTTTGTTTTTATTTTGAACATATGAATTAAAAAACATAGAAAAGTATTTGCCAATTCGTCAAATTATTTATATGATAGCCGCCATTGGAAGCGTGGCAGAGCGGTTTAATGCACCGGTCTTGAAAACCGACGAGGGTTTACCCCCTCCGTGAGTTCGAATCTCACCGCTTCCGCCAAATTCGAAAAGACCCTTGAGAAATCAAGGGTCTTTTTTTTCGTGTGTATTTTATTTGAATGTTTTGAATTTCGTTTGGATTAAAAGAGCAGATGAATTTTATTGCTGATATTTATCGTCGGATTTTGATTAGGTTTTAAATAAAGTTTGACAAGACTTTTGTAAAAATAATTTACGTGCATTTAATTAAGTTTCCAATAATCAATAAATAAGATTCTTTGTGTGTTGCGAGGAGATTAGTTTAATTAACAACAATCACTATTTAAGTTACATAAGGTTTTAATTACTCACATTAAGTAATATAACTTAATATTAATTTTAGAAAAGCTTATACAATTATATTGTTTTTTAGTGATATAGCAGTCGAATAAAATAGCCAAGTTTAGATTTATAAACATTTTTTTATTCATTTTTGGGACGTTCCCTTTGGACTGGCTTTATATACAAAGCGTTTGGCCGCAGTTTTATGCTGCAACCCTGACTACGCTAGAAATTTCTATTATTAGTATTTTTCTCTCAATTATTGTTGGTCTTATTTCTAGCATTATTTTGACTTATAAATTTTTTATTCTAGATAAGTTAGTTGCTTGTTATATAGAAGTATCGAGAAATACGCCTTTGCTTATTCAGCTATTTTTCCTTTATTACGGCTTACCTAAAATTGGAATAAAAATTGATGGATTTACCTGTGGGATTATCGGCTTAACCTTTTTAGGTGGTAGCTATATGGCAGAAGTATTTCGTGCAGGTTTGCAGTCTGTTTCTAAAGGTCAAATTGATTCAGCAAAAAGTATTGGGCTAAATCCAGTTCAAATTTTTAGACATATAAGTTTCCCGCAAGCTATGGCAGTTTCGATTCCTGCAATTGGCGCAAACTGCTTATTTTTAATTAAAGAAAGCTCAGTGTTAAGTGCAATTGCGATTGTTGAATTATTGTTTGTAACTAAAGACTTAATTGGCATGGATTATAAAACAACAGAAGCCTTATTTTTATTGATTTGTGCATATCTCATTATTCTTTTACCTGTATCTGCACTTACAAGCTATTTGGAATACAGAAGCAGAAAGGTGAGCCATGGGAATTGAGTATTTGTTTCAGCCAAGTCATTTAGAACGCTTATTTCTAGGACTTTGGCAAACCATCCAAATTGCCATAATTTCTGTTTTTTTATCGGCTATTTTAGGTGCAATTTTTGGCGTAATTATGACGTCAAAAAATCCGTTCATTAAAGTTTTGTGTCGCATTTATTTAGAAGCAATACGTGTTATTCCAATTTTAGTTTTGCTGTTTGTTTTTTATTTTGGTTTTGCAACATGGTTTAACTGGCAGTTCTCATCTTTTTGGGTATGTATTTTTGTTTTTGTGCTTTGGGGCACGGCAGAAATGGGTGACCTTGTTCGAGCAGGAATTAGCTCTATTGATAAACATCAAAGAGATTCTGCGGCTGCTTTAGGGTTAAGTGAAGCTCAAATTTTAGCACAAGTTGTATTTCCTCAAAGTTTGAAGCGAATTACGCCAGGTGTCATTAATTTGTTTACGCGAATGGTGAAAACTAGTTCTTTAGCGGTACTTATTGGTGTTGTGGAAGTTCTAAAAGTAGGGCAACAGATCATTGAAAATTCCTTGCTAACCGTACCCAATGCATCACTTTGGATTTATGGGCTCATCTTTGTAATGTATTTCATGATTTGTTATCCGCTATCGCTTGCATCACGTTATTTAGAAAAAGTTTGGGAATAAGCTATGTCGTTATTAGAAATTAAAGATTTAAAAAAATCATTTGCTGATACCCAAATTTTAAAAGGCATCAATTTAAATGTCGCGCAGGGTGAAGTTGTTGTCATTCTTGGTCCTTCGGGTTGCGGTAAAAGTACACTGTTACGTTGTATTAATGGTTTAGAAGAGATTCAAGCAGGTGAAATACGTTTAGAGGGCAGTGGCGTATTAGGTCAAGATATTGAATGGACTAAAGTTCGGCAAGACGTGGGAATGGTCTTTCAGAACTATGAATTATTTGGTCACATGAACGTGATTGATAACATTTTGTTAGGACCACTCAAAGCACAAAAACGTGATAGAGCAGAAGCAGAAAAAGTTGCAGATGCTTTATTAAAACGTGTTGGTTTGTTTGACCGTAAATTGGATTATCCACGTAATTTATCGGGTGGGCAAAAACAGCGAATTGCGATTGTTCGTTCGTTAGTGATGCAACCAAAAGTCATGCTAATGGATGAAATTACTGCGGCACTAGACCCTGAAATGGTACGTGAAGTTCTAGATGTTGTTTTAGGGCTAGCACAAGAAGGTATGACTATGTTGATTGTTACGCATGAAATGGGTTTTGCGCAGAAAGTTGCAGACAGAATTATCTTTATGGATAAAGGCAACATTATTGAAGAAGCAACGCCTGAAGTCTTTTTTAAACAGCCTCAAACTGAACGTGCTAAGGCATTTTTAAATATTTTAAGTTATTAATAGAATAGGAAATTAAAATGATATCTAAAAAATCTCTCATATTTGCTACAGGTTTAACACTTTCTGCAATTGGTTTAACTGCTTGTGGAAACATTGAGCAAGCGCAAAATTCACATGCATCATCACTTGAGCAAATTAAACAAAATGATGTGATTCGTGTAGCTGTTTTTGCAGATAATCCGCCATTTGGCTATATCGATAGCGAAGGTAAAAATCAAGGTTTTGATATTGCAGTTGCCAAGCATGTTGCTAAAGATTTACTAGGTGATGAAAACAAAATTGAATATGTGGTTACTGAAGCTGCAAACCGTGTTGAATTTTTAAAGTCGAATAAAGTAGATGTTGTATTTGCAAGCTTTTCTGTAACGCCTGAGCGTATTGAAGTTGTGGATTTTGCAGAACCGTATTTGAAAGCATCTTTAGGAATTGCATCTCCTAAAAAGAGTCCTATTAATTCTGTTAAAGATTTAGAAAACAAAACTTTAATTGTGAATAAAGGTTCAAGCTCGGACAGTTATTTCTCAAAGAATTATCCAAAAATCAAACTATTGAAGTTTGAACAAAATACAGATGCATTTAATGCCTTAAAAGATGGTCGTGGCGATGCAATCTCACAAGATAGTACGTATGCACTTGCATGGGCTGCTCAAAATCCAGATTACGTTGTGGGTATTCCGCAAATTGGTAATGAAGACTTTATTGCACCTGCGGTTAAAAAGGGCAATGTGGAATTACTGAATTGGTTAAATACGGAAATTAAACATTTACGTGAAACGGGTGAAATTCAGAAGATTTACGATGAAACTTTAAAGCCGCTTTATGGTGAAAAAGTCGACTCACAAATTTTCTTAGATGTTGATGGTAAGTAAATTTACTTCATTTATTTAGCGCTGTAAGGAAACATCCAGAGAGGATAACAATGAAAAAATTAGCGAATGTAAAAAAATTATTTGCAGTATCTTTATTAGGTTTTGGTTTGGTTGCTTGTGGTCAAAATGCAGAAACGAAAAATGAATCTGCTCAAGATCAAACTACAACGTCAAGTATTGAACAAATTAAGAAAAACGGTGTGGTACGCATAGGCGTGTTTAGCGACAAGCCACCCTTTGGTTATTTAGATGAAAAAGGTCAGAACCAAGGTTTTGATGTTGAAATTGCAAAACATGTTGCTAAAGATTTATTGGGTGATGAAAACAAGATTGAGTTTGTTTTAACCGAAGCTGCAAACCGTGTTGAATATCTTAAAGCAAATAAAGTGGATATTATTTTTGCAAATTTTACGGTAACACCAGAACGTAAAGAAGTTGTAGATTATGCAAAACCTTATTTGAAAGTTGCTTTGGGCGTTGTATCACCTAAAGATGCGCCTATTACCGATATTGCGCAGTTGAAAGATAAAGTTTTATTGGTCAATAAAGGTACAACGGCAGATTCATTCTTTAGCAAACAGCATAAAGAAATTAAGCTGCAAAAATACGAGCAAAACACAGAAACTTTCGATGCTTTAAAAGATAAGCGTGGTATTGCACTTGCACACGATAACTTACTGGTATTGGCTTGGGCGAAAGAAAACCCAGACTATACTGTAGGTATTACAAGCCTTGGCGAGCAAGACCTTATTGCACCTGCGGTTAAAAAGGGCAATAAAGAATTGTTAGATTGGTTGAATAAAGATTTAGAGAAACTTTCAAAAGAAGGTGTAATCCACCAAGCTTATGAAAAAACTTTAAAGCCAGTTTATGGCGATATGGTAAATCCTAAAGATTTATTGGTAGAGTAATTTCCCTTTAATGCTTGGGTATGCATGGTCAATGTAATATCCAAGCGTTATCATAATGCCATGACACAATTGGAATGCATTATGAAAATCATTGCAGATGAAAATCTAGCATTCACCGACTATTTCTTTTCAGAGTTTGGTGATATTCAACACAAAGCTGGACGTACTTTGACACATGCAGATGTGAAAGATGCTGAAGCTTTATTGGTGCGTTCAGTCACTCAAGTTAATGAAGATCTTATTTATAATACAGCACTCAAATTTGTTGGAAGTGCGACCATTGGTACAGACCATTTAGATATTCCACTTATAGAACAACAAGGAATTACATGGTCAAATGCAGCAGGGTGCAATGCTCAAGCTGTTTCTGAATATGTCATTACGGCATTATTAAAGTTACAACCAGAACTTATCCATGCAAATGGAAACTTTACTTTAGGTATTATTGGTTTAGGTAATGTAGGTTCACGTTTGGCCGTTATGGCGAAACTATTGGGTTGGAATGTTATTGCATTTGATCCATTTGAAACACGTGAACATATCAATCAAGTTGATTTAAATACCTTATTAAAACAAGCCGATGCAATTTCAATTCATGTGCCTTTAACTAAATATGGAGAGCATCCAACTTATCATTTAATTAATGCTCAAGCGTTGGCGAAAATGAAGCCAAACTGTATTTTAATTAACTCTGCACGTGGTCCTGTGGTTGAAGAAGCTGCTTTAATTGCAGATATTCAAAAGACACAACGAAAAGTTGTTTTAGATGTTTTTGAACACGAGCCAGAAATTTCTGAAGAGTTACTCAATTTAATTACGTTGGTTACACCACATATTGCAGGTTATAGCTTAGAAGGCAAAGCACGTGGTACGCAAATGATTTACGATGCGTTTTGCCAAGAGTTTAATTACGTTCCAAACAAACAGTTTGAAACACAACTTCCTGCATGTGAACAGCTTTTTAAAGATCAAAATTTAAAAGAAGCTTTGGTGAAACATCTATCTGAAATTTACGATATTTCACGTGATGATCAAAACTTACGAGCTTGCTTGAAAGATGGAAAAGTTGACCAAAAAGCATTTGATCATTTAAGAAAAACGTATCCGCTACGCCGTGAATGGGCAGCACATGGAGGACCAAAAGCATGAGTCAGTTAGACATTCAATATCAACCGACTTGTGATATTGCTGCTATTCGTGCGCGTGCAAAAATGTATGCCCAAATTCGTCAGTTCTTTGCTGAGCGTGATGTGTTGGAAGTAGAAACACCGATATTGTCTCAAGCAGGCGTAACCGATGTTCATTTGGCTTCGGTACAAGCACAACGACACGTACAAGGTAAAAAGCAAACACATTATTTGCAGACTTCACCTGAATTTGCCATGAAGCGCTTATTGGCAAGTGGAGTGGGTTCTATCTACCAAATTTGTAAAGTCTTTCGTGACGATGAGCATGGTCGTAAACACAATAGTGAATTTACCATGTTGGAATGGTATCGCCCGAATATGAGCTTGAAAGAGTTAATGTTTGAAGTGACTGATCTTTTAAATGTGACGTTGAAACATCGTTTTGGCGAAGTTCGTCCAACTATTTTAAGTTATAAACATGCATTTATGGATCGTTTAGATTTGAATCCTTTGCAAGCAAGTTTAAAAGAACTTAAAGATTGCTGTAATCGTGTGGGTTTAAATCTTGATTTAGGTGATGACCGTTTAGGATATATCGATTTACTTTTCTCGCATTTTGTAGAGCCAAGTTTAGGTTTTGACACGCCCGTTTTTTTAACAGATTTTCCGCCTGAATTAGCATCTTTAGCCAAAACTAAAGTAGATGAAGATGGTGAATTGGTGGCTGCACGTTTCGAGCTTTATATTGAAGGTTTAGAGCTTGCCAATGCGTACGATGAACTGATAGATGCAGACGTACTTCGTTCACGCTTTGAAGCGGATAATGCAGAGCGTGAAAAGTTAGGTTTACATTTGATGCCAATTGATGAATATTTGCTTGCTGCATTGCCGAATATGTCTGAATGTTCAGGAATTGCTTTAGGCGTAGACCGTTTATTGATGGTTGTAACTGAGCAAATGAAGCTTGAAAAAGTCATTACATTTCCAGCGGATGTGTCTTGAGAAATTATAAATGCCTAATCAAATTGATTAGGCATTTATCTTAAATATTAGAATAAAAACTCAACAGTTATTCAGGGGGGATGTAAGTGAATACATGCTTTATTTGTAATAATATTATTGGACTAGAAAATAATTCAAAAGAGCATATTATTCCTAATTCTATTGGTGGAAGAAAAATAGTAAGAAATTTCATCTGTATTGATTGTAATAATATGACTGGTGAAACATGGGATTCTGAGCTCTTTAAGCAATTAGCTCTATTTTGTACAATGTTTGGGATTGAAAGACAGAGGGGAGATGTTGCTCCTTTAAAAGTGAAAACATTGAGTGGCAAAGAATATATTCAATTCAATGATGGTACATTTCAGTTGTTAAGACCAAAATTTTTTACACAAGTATTAGAAGACAAAAAAATTAAAATTTCCATTCAGGCTCGAACTCAAAAAGAAGCTTTACAAATTTTAAAAGGCATTGCCAAAAAGCATAATCTGTCGGATACCAATATAGAATGTATAAAAAATGAAATAGTAATAAAAGATTCATATTTAAATGAACCTATTGGGCATAGTATAAATTTTGGTGGGGAAAAAGCAGGGAGATCAGTGGTAAAAACAGCGCTTGCTTTGGCATTTGATGCAGGGATAAATCCATTTGAATGTGAAGCTGCAATAAACTATCTTATTAATAATGGAGAGGCATGCTTTGGTTATTACTATGAAAAGGATTTAATTGAAAATAGGGAAATAGGATGTCCTTTGCACTGTGTAAAAATACAAGCAGATAAGAAATCAAAAAAAATTTTCGGATATGTTGAATATTTCGGCTTTATGAGAATGGTGATTTTGTTATCAGATAATTATTGTGGTGAAAATATTGAAGCTGTTTATGCCATTGATCCAATGAAGGGGACGTTACTTAATTTACAAATTAAATTAAACTTTTCCAATGAGGATATTCAACAAATTTATAATGATGAAAAGTACGATATAGAAAATTATAAAAGTGCTATAGGAGCAATAATGAGCAGAGCTGTTGCTTTTTCACAAGAGCGTGAATTTAAGAGGGTAATGAAAAAAGCAGTGGAGCATGGTCAAAAATTCCATGACTCGTCAAAATCAGAGGAAGAGAATGCTAATAATATTTCATTAAAAATTATTGAATATTTACAGCCGTATATCGAAAGAAATGTTTTAAACAAATAAAAAGCCCCAATTGGGGCTTTTTATTTATGCATTTTCAGCATATTGATGTTTAAGTTCAGCAATCGCTTGAATACGACGCTCAATTAATTTTTCACCAATTTCTGGACCTTTAACATCGGTAGGTAAGTCTTGTGCTTTAATGTTTCGTACCACCTGAATAACATCAAAAATATATTGAGCTTGAGGATATTCACGGTTTTCTAAGCCTAAACGACCACGAGAATCACACTCACACGCTTGAACAAAAGCTTCCACACGTTCAGGACGACGTAATACATCTAAACGCTGTAACAAACGCCACAAAGTACCAGGTTTTAAAGTTAGAGCTTGATGGCATTTCAAGTGTTCTTTACATACAGCAAGCGCAAGTTGCTTCGTATTTGTTGGTACTTTTAAACGATCACAGACTTCTGTAACAGGTTTAATTCCACGTTCTTCATGCATGATATGACGTGGTAATTCATCTTTAGGTGTCAGTGCTTTACCCAAGTCATGAACCAAAACAGCAAAGCGTACGTCTAAGCTGTAATTGGCTTTACACGCTTGTTGTAAAGACATCATGGTATGAATGCCGCAATCAATTTCAGGATGATATTCAGGGCGCTGAGGAATACCGTAAAGTGCATCAAGTTCAGGGAATAAAACCTTTAATGCACCGCAAGCACGTAATACTTCAAAGTATTCGTCTGCATGATTTTCCATTAGTGCACGAGATGTTTCTTTCCATACACGTTCTGGCGTTAAAGCTTCTAACTCACCAGATTCAGCAAGTTGCTTCATAAGTTCTAAAGTTTCAGGAGCAACTGAAAACCCTAAAGCTTTATAACGTGCAGCAAAACGTGCAATTCGAAGAACACGTAAAGGATCTTCAATAAATGCAATTGATACGTGGCGTAAAATTTTATTGTTTAAATCTTGTTGACCGTTGTAAGGATCGTAGATTTTCCCGTCATCATCCATTGCAATTGCATTGATGGTTAAGTCACGACGAATTAAATCTTCCTCAAGTGTCACACTTGGGTCTGTATAAAATGAAAAGCCGTGATAACCGTGTCCAGACTTACGTTCTGTGCGGGCTAGGGCATATTCATCTTTAGTATCTGGATGTAGAAAAACAGGAAAATCTTTACCCACAGGTTGATAGCCCGAGGCGATAAGTTGTTCAGGCGTTGCGCCAACAACGACGTAATCTTTTTCGTGATAGGGGTAACCGAGTAAATGATCTCGAACAGCACCGCCTACTAAATAAACTTGCATGAAAAAACCTCTATTCTTGAAGCCATCATGCAACAGAATAGAGGTTTTCTCAAGTCTAAAAAGCGGTCTTTACAGCCCGATTATAGCGCTTCTTTTTCGTTTTCTTGAATTTCAGCAACAGTTAACGCTGTCATATTCACAACACGACGAGTTGTCGCTGTTGGTGTTAAAATATGAGCTGGTTTTGCAGCACCTAAAAGAATAGGACCAATTGTTACGTTGTTGCCAGAAGTCGATTTCAACAAGTTGAATGAAATGTTCGCAGCATCAAGGTTTGGCATAATCAGTAAGTTTGCAGAACCTTTGAAGCTTGAGTTCGGGAATGCAAATTGACGAATATTTTCATCAAGTGCTGCATCACCGTGCATTTCACCTTCAACTTTAAGCTCTGGTGCAATTTCACTTAAAATTTCAAACACTTTACGCATTTTTTGTGCGCTAGGGTCAGTTTGATCTGAACCAAAGCTAGAATGCGAAAGAAGTGCAATACGTGGTGTAATACCAAAACGACGTACTTCTTCAGCCGCTAAAATTGTCATTTCAGCAAGTTGTTCAGCAGTTGGATTAGTATTTACGTAAGTATCTGCAATAAATAAGTTACGATCTTCAAGCATTAATGCATTTAGCGTAAAGAAGTTATTACGACCTTCTTTTAAGCCAATGATATTACGAACGAAGTCTAAATGAATGTCGTAACTAGAATACGTCCCACATAACATACCGTCAGCTAAGCCGTGTTTCACAAGCATTGCAGCAATAAGTGTAGAACGACGACGAGCTTCACGCTGTGCATACTCAGGTGTTACACCTTTGCGTTGCATGATTGTGTAGTAATCATCTGCAAATTTTTCGTAATTTTCATTCTTTTCTTGATCAATAATTGTGATGTTCACACCGTGTTCAAGACGTAAGCCCAATTTCTTAATATTTGCTTCAATTACCGCAGTACGACCAACCAAGATAGGTTTAGCTAAGCCTTCATCTACCGCAATTTGAACTGCACGAAGAACGCGTAAATCTTCACCTTCAGCATAAGCAATACGCTTAGGATCTGTTTTTGCTTGAGCAAAAATAGGTTTCATCATGAATGCAGAGTTATAAACAAACTCAGACAAACGTTGACGATAGTGCGCAAAATCTTCGATAGGACGAGTTGCTACACCAGAATCCATTGCTGCTTGTGCAATTGCAGGCGCAATTTCAAGAATTAAGCGTTGATCAAGTGGGCGTGGAATTAAGTATTCACGACCAAATGATGCAGATTTTTCACCATAAGATGCAGCATCTGCTTCAACGTGTGCCATACGTGCAATTGCATGTACACATGCAATTTTCATTTCTTCATTAATTGTCGTTGCGCCAACATCTAAAGCACCACGGAAAATATATGGGAAACAAAGTGCATTGTTTACTTGGTTTGGATAGTCCGAACGACCTGTTGCCATAATTACGTCATCACGTACTTCATGTGCATGTTCAGGTAAAATTTCAGGATCTGGGTTTGCTAAAGCGAAGATGATTGGATCTTTTGCCATTTGCTTAACCATATCCTGCGTTAAGATACCAGCAGCAGAAAGACCTAAGAACATATCTGCACCAGCCATTACATCAGCAAGTTCAGTCGCTTGAATATCTTGTACATATGCTTTTTTAGATTCATCAAGACCTTGACGTTGAGTCGTTAATAGACCACGTGAATCGGCAACAATGATGTTTTCTTTCTTCGCGCCAAGTGCACAAAGTAAGTTTAAGCAAGAAAGGGCAGCAGCACCTGCACCTGAAGCAACAATTTTGATTTCATCAATTTTTTTGCCATTCAGTTGAAGTGCATTTAATAATGCTGAACCTACAATAATAGATGTGCCATGTTGGTCATCATGAAACACAGGAATATTCATGCGTTCACGTAGTTTTTGCTCGATGTAGAAACATTCTGGTGCCTTGATATCTTCAAGGTTAATACCACCAAAAGTTGGTTCTAATGCAGCAACAATATCTACAATTTTATCTGGATCATTTTCAGCAATTTCGATGTCAAAAACATCTACACCTGCGAATTTTTTGAAAAGAACACCTTTACCTTCCATTACAGGTTTAGATGCTAAGGGCCCTATATTCCCTAGACCTAAAACTGCTGTACCGTTAGTGACTACGGCAACAAGGTTTCCGCGAGCTGTATACAAAGCTGCTTTTGATGGATCTTTTTCAATTTCTAAGCAAGGTGCAGCAACACCAGGTGAATAAGCGAGTGCTAAATCATGCTGGTTAATGAGTTGTTTACTTGGTGTAACACTGATTTTTCCTGGTGTAGGAAATTCGTGGTAATACAAAGCTTGCTGCTTTAATGATTGATCGTCCATCTTTATCTCTTTTGTTACATTATTGCTAGTACGTCTAGCGGATATATTATGTCCCTTAGGAATATACCACTAGTTGATCTTTTCGGACAGCCAAAGAAGCTCAAATTTCGTGCATTCTTAAGTCCTTGATTGTGTGTGTTTGTATAGGGTTGGTTACTCAATTTATGCGCTATTCATTTTTAAAAATTTTGTTGCATCAGTTTCTGTTAAAGGCTTAGAAAATAAGTAGCCTTGAGCAAGGTGACAATTTAAATTGTTTAAGAAATTAAGTTGTTCAGCTGTTTCGATTCCTTCCGCAACAATTGTCATACCCATTGCTTGTCCCATCGTGACAATTGCACTAATAATTGCTTCTTGTTTAGGTTGTCCAATTTTAGACACAAAGCTTTTGTCAATTTTTAGAATATCAATTGGGAAATCGGTTAAATAAGATAATGATGAATATCCTGTGCCAAAGTCATCAAGTGAAATCTGAATATCACGTTTGCTAATTTCTTCGAGGGTTTTTTTCATAGCATGAGAGTTTTCGAGCAAGGTTGACTCTGTTAATTCGAGTTCTAAGTTTTGCCCAGAAATATGATATTTATTGATCGCTGTATCAATCGTGTTTAATAAGTTTCCACGATGTAATTGTTGTGCAGCAACATTAAACGATACACGAATATCTTCATAACCCATACTTTTCCAAATTTGAATTTGTTGGGCCGTTTTATCAATTACAATTTGCCCAATTTCAGAAATTAAGCTTGTTTGTTCTGCAATTGGAATAAAGATATTTGGTGGAATAAGACCTTTGGTAGGATGTTGCCATCTTACAAGTACTTCAAAGCCCTGAATTTTGTGGTTTTCGAAATATACCTTTGGCTGATAATGAACAATTAATTCATCATTATGAATAGCATGTCTAAGTTCACGTTCGAGTTGATTACTTTCATCTACGACTCTACTCATTTCATTTGAGTAAATCTTAACAGTATTTCCGCCTAATCTTTTTGCTTCGAATAGAGCTAATTCCGCGCAGTTATTTAAATAATCAATTTGGCGACCGTGTTCTGGATAAAATGAAACTCCCATAGAAACAGTAATAAACTGTTCTTGATCATCTAAATTAAAAGGTGTGTGAAGTGCTTTGGTAATGCGTTCGCAGTGTTCATTTATAGAAGGGCGTATATGTGAAACTTCATAAACAATGGCAAAGTTATCGCTATTTAAATGTGCAACAATAAATGCTTCTGATGTAACAAGTCTTAGACGCTGTGAAAACTGACGTAATAACTCATCACCGCCACGATTGCTTAAATATTCATTAATTGGACGGAATCTGTCGATGTTTAAACGAATAATAGCAAGTTGTTGAATAGAGTCTTTTTGACTCATTAAATACTGATGGAGTTGATCGTGATAATAAAGGCGATTTGGTAAATCGGTTAATTTATCGTAATTTTCTAAATAAGATAATCGTTGTTCTTGTAATTTTTGTTCTGTTAAATCTGAAATAATACCAATGTAGTTAATGGTTCGGTTTTGTTCATCTTTAACCGCATTAATATGAAAGCGAATTGCTGTTTTTTTCCCAGAGAGGAACTTCTCGGTTACATCACCATCATAAATGCCATTTTGCATAATTTGTGTAATGATTTGATTGTGATTGCTTCGCTGTCGAGCTTTATAATTTTCAGTAATATCAAAAATATGTTTGCCAATAATTTGTTCTCGTTTAAATCCTGTTATTTGTTCAAAGAAGGGATTAATTTCAATATATTTAAAATCTTCATCTAAAATTATAATTCCTTCAGCAGCTTGTTGAAGCACACTTGCTGTAAGTTTAAGACGCTCTTGATCTTGGCGTTCTTGGTGAATGTCACGGCGAATTCCAACCATATGTAAAGGACGTTTGGAACGAGGGTCACGTAAAATTACGCTACCAATATCATGTACCCAATACCATTTATCATCATATTGCTTTACACGATAAGTTGCTTCAAAGCGTTCTGTAAGTCCACGCAGGTGAAGCCGCATTTCTGTTTTAAAATGTTCTAAATCATCTGGGTGAATTAGACTGAGTAATTTTGCACGATGTAAATCTGAGTTTTTAAGATGTGTTCTGTTTAATTTATCGGTAAGTGTTATTTTTCTATTTGTAATATTCCAATCCCAAGGAATTAAACCCGCTATTTCATGTGCAAGTACAAGATTTGTTTGTTTATTTTTAAGATCAAGATGGATATTTTCTAAGTCGACAGTTCGTTCTTTGATTTTTTCTTCAAGTGTTTGAGAGTAATTGTGAAGTTCTTGACTGGTATCTTGTGATTTTTTCATTTCAATATTAAGTTGCTCATTGAGTTGTTTGGTCATTTCAACTTGTGATTCTGCATCATTTACAAGTTGTGTATTTTTGAAATTGAACTTCGATAAATGTCGTTGCCAGTGTGTAGAAACATAAGCGCAAATGACTAATAAAATCAGCGTGAAATTTGTGGTAAAGAAAAATAGCAGGTAATTATTTAATATAAATGAAGATTCAAAAATGGTGAAAGGTGTTATAACGGGGAAAAAGAAAAGCAAAAAATATCGAAAACGTTGTGTTAAAAAGGTAATAGCAATTAATAAGCAAGCGATAATAAGAAGTGTAACTAAAGCAATAGCTTCAAAAGTATTAAATTCGGGTGTGATATGGGGGAGATGCGAATACAGAAGGGAAATACCTAAAGCTATTGCAACTCCTAAAGTTAAACAAACAAAATGAATCCAATAATTTGCAATTTTGAGACTGTATTGTCCAGGTCTAAAATATTGGAATAATAAAAGAAGGTTAAGTCCAATAAATGTTTCGGTAAAAATTAGCCAAATATTTAAGTAAAATGAAGTGTTATAAAAAAATGTATAAATAAAATGAATAAATAAACAAATTGCAAAAACACTGATTAAAAAATATCTAAATACATGAATGGTATCGGATATTTGAGCCGTATAAAGGTATTGATCAAATGATTGATCTTGTATTTCCGCCATGAAATAAACCTAAAAGCTACTAATTTCAGTAGCATAAATCCCTATGTTGTATTGATAAATATTATTTTAATCAACAGCAAGAGATTAGTTTGAAAAACATGAAAAATCAATCATTAAGTAAAGTTTTTTAGTCGGAATTCTAGATTAAATTAAAGTTTAAAATTGATAAAGCCACAATAGGTGCTGTCTCAGTACGTAAAACACGTTCACCAATACACCAATTAATAAAACCTTTATTATTACATAGTGAAATTTCAGCTTCACTTAAGCCCCCTTCAGGGCCAATAAGTAAAGCGATATCTCGAGTTGCATCTTTTAAGACATTCACTTCATCTTTGTTTGGTGCTAAAACAAGTTTAGTCGTAGGAAGATCCGAATCTAACCATTTTTCCAAACTTAAAGGTGCAAGAATTTTGGGCACAATATTTAAACCACATTGTTCACATGCCGCAATTGCAACACCTTGCCAATGATCCAATTTTTTTTGGTCACGATCGTACTTTAAACGCATTTCACAACGTTCAGATGTGAGTAATTGAATTTCTGATACCCCTAATTCAACCGCTTTTTGAATGGCATAATCCATGCGGTCACCTTTACTCATCACTTGACCAAGCAATGTTGTAAATTTGGGTGTTCTATTATCTGCATTAAAACTTTTTATAAATACTGAAGCAGATTTTTTTGCAACTTCGGTAAGTTCGACTTCATATTCACCACCTTGTCCATTGAATAACGTGGCGGTTTCACCCACTTGAGCACGTAAGACTTTTACCCAATGATGAAAAACTGTTTCAGTAAGTTCAACAGTTGTTTCTACATTTAGTTCTGCTTCAATAAAAAAACGAGGCATTTAATCTCTCTCAAATGGGTGATAGCTTTATGCTAAACCTAAGTCTAGAACAAGCTGACGGTTTGGTTCTGTTTGGTTCATTGTATAGAAGTGTAGGCTAGGTGCACCACCTTCAATGAGGCGTTCGCAAAGCTTTAAGTTTACTTCGTGACCAAATGCTTTAATACTTTCTGCATCATCGCCATAAGCAGCGAGTTGCTTACGAATCCAACGTGGAATTTCTGCGCCTGTACCATCTGCAAAGCGAATTAAATTGCTTGCATTGGTAATTGGCATAATGCCAGGAGCAACAGGAATATTTACGCCTTCTTTTTGAATGCGTTCTACAAAGTAGAAATACGCATCTGGATTAAAGAAGAATTGTGTAATTGCTGCATTTGCGCCCGCATTTGCTTTTTCACAGAAACGTTTAATGTCTGCATCGAAGCTTTCTGCTTGAGGGTGCATTTCAGGATATGCTGCAACTTCAATGTTGAAGTAATCCCCAGAATGTTCACGAATAAAGCGAACAAGATCTTGTGCGTAAGGTAATTCACCTAAACCCACTTGACCAGATGGCAAATCCCCACGAAGTGCCACAATACGATCGATACCTTGTGATTTATAGATATCTAATAATTCTGTAATTCGAGCTTTGTCATCACCAATACAAGAAAGGTGAGGTGCAACAGGTGTACCTTTACCATTAAAATCATTCAATGTAGATAAAGTACGTTCGCGTGTAGAACCGCCTGCACCATATGTTACAGAGAAAAATTCAGGATTAAGTAACTGAAGCTCTTTATGAACTGTACGTAACTTTTCCGCACCTGCATCTGTTTTAGATGGGAAAAATTCAAATGAAATAGGAACGCGCTTAGTCATTTTTCAAATCCTTTTATAAATACTTGTATTAATTTTAGCCCTCTCCTTAACCCTCTCCTAAGAGGAGAGGAAACTTCATTTTTAATTAAAACTTAGTCCCTTCTCCCTATGGGAGAAGGTTAGGATGAGGGTAAAACAAAAATTTAGTATTTATAAGCTTCAGCTTTGAATGGACCTTCAACAGCTACACCTAAGTAGTCTGCTTGTTCTTGAGTCAATTGAGTCAGAACACCACCAAAACCAACAACCATTGCAGCAGCAACTTCTTCGTCTAATTTCTTAGGAATAAGTTCTACACGAATTTTTGCAGCTTTTTCAGATTCAGGAAGATCAGCAAATTTCTCAGCGAATAAATGCATTTGACCCAATACTTGGTTCGCAAAAGAACCATCCATAATACGTGATGGGTGACCAGTTGCGTTACCAAGGTTAACTAAACGACCTTCAGAAAGAAGGATTAGGTAGTTGTTTTCATCTTCTGAACGATAAACTTGGTGCACTTGTGGCTTAACTTCAACCCACTTGTAACCACGTAAGTAATTTGTGTCGATTTCAGTGTCGAAGTGACCGATGTTACAAACAACAGCACCTGCTTTTAATGAATCAAGCATTGCTGAATCGCAAACGTGGTAGTTACCCGTAGTTGTTACGATTAGGTCAGTATTTTGAAGAAGATCAAGATTTACATCTTCTTTCTTACCAGTTTGAACGCCATTTTTGTATGGAGAAACAACTTCGTAACCATCCATGCATGCTTGCATAGCACAGATTGGGTCAACTTCAGTTACACGTACAATCATGCCTTCTTGACGAAGAGATTGTGCAGAACCTTTACCAACGTCACCGTAACCAATTACAAGCGCACGACGACCAGATAACAACATATCTGTACCACGTTTGATTGCATCGTTTAGAGAGTGACGGCAACCATATTTGTTGTCGTTTTTAGATTTAGTCACAGAATCGTTTACGTTGATTGCAGGAACTTTTAAAGTGCCATCACGTAACATTTCATACAGACGTTGAACACCTGTAGTTGTTTCTTCAGTTACACCGTGAATTTTTGCAATCACTTCTGGGTATTTTTCATGAACAAGCAGTGTTAAATCACCACCGTCATCAAGAATCATGTTGGCATCCCAAGGCGTGCCATTTACATTAATTTGTTGTTCTAAACACCACATGTATTCTTCTTCAGTTTCGCCTTTCCAAGCAAAAACTGGAATACCCGCAGCAGCAATAGCAGCAGCAGCGTGGTCTTGAGTAGAGAAGATGTTACAAGATGTCCAACGAACTTCTGCGCCTAATTCAACTAATGTTTCAATTAAAACAGCAGTTTGAATAGTCATGTGGATACAGCCGAGAATTTTCGCGCCTGCAAGTGGTTTAGCCGCAGCATAACGCTTACGTAAACCCATTAACGCTGGCATTTCTGCTTCAGCAAGTTTGATTTCTTTACGACCGTAGTCAGCTAAAGTGATGTCGGCAACTTTGTAATCCGTAAATGATGCATTAACCGCGCTCATTACGATCTCCTTATAGAAAAAATAAATGATCATTATGTTCGCGGATGCCGTTGTTGATGAGTCAGAAAGAGTCACCGAATCGTCGAGCCTAGCGATTTTACATTTATGTACCTGTAAAAACGTCGCAGCACCCCTCGACTAGGGCACTATTGTACTTGGAAAGTGATCGAGTTCCAAATCTAATTGGTTAGATTTGGAACATCGTTGTTTGAAAAATTTATTTTTGTGGTTTGCTTGTTGTATGTGTTGTTGATAGAGGCTTATCATTACTTTTGATAATAATGCCTGTTGAGTTAGTTGGTCTTTGTGTTATATCTGGAATTTGAGGTTGGTTACTCATATTTTTTCTCCTATGAATGCTAAGAATAAAAAGAATATATTTATAGATAAAGTAAGTGTTGATAATTTAAGGGATTCTAAAGCTTTTTTCACATATTTTGTTTTGTTTTTTAATATTCTATTATTATGTATTCTTGCATCATCATAGTTGCAGAATAACTCCCAATTTAATATGACTGATTTTTTTGTACTTGCAGTTTCGTGCAAATAATCAAAATTAGTGATTCGTTTAAATTCATTAAGTTGAAAAGCATTTAAACAATTTATTATTGAATTTGTGGCTGTAAGTAAATAAAAAGTAAATAGAAAAATTAATAGTGTTACTAAGGATATGTGAGCATTTTTTAATATATCCCATGTTATATCAGAAATAATTAGATATATGTATGCAATAAATACAATACTTATCGTTGTTAGAAATTTAGATATTTTATCTTCTAAAACAGTATTTCTATTCCAAGCTTCTTCATATTCAATGATTATAGCTTCTTTTAATTTTTCAAAGTTGTAGTCGATTTCAGGCTGTGTGAGCTTATTCTTGGATATATGCATCTTATTACATTGTTTTACAGTATCTTAGAGTGAATGCTATGTTAGCAGGGATTGATTTATCTTTTTAGGGAGTTTAAATATTTTGTAAAAACACCTGAAAAACTCCTATCTTAGATTCACAAATAGCAGATCAAAAAGTAACAATAAAGTCCGCTTTTTAGTGGAACAGTGAATAAATGTGGCTAAAAATTTAGTGAAGGTTTGTAAGGCTACATTGTGATTGATTACACATTTGTAGATTTAAGTGAGTTTATTCAAATCTTGCTATGAAGCTGTGATATTTTTGCGCGTTTTTATTAAATGCAGGCATGATCACATGCAAAAAATATTGATTTTAGTTGGAAGTATTTTTGTTATGCATAGTGCTTATGCAGGCGTTTTAGAACCCAAAAGAACAGATCCTGGTGCAATTAAAGTAGATAAAGATTTTCGCTTGGAAACAGATTTAGGCTACTTAGTAAATAATAGCAGTTCTAAAAATGGCAATTCAAAGCAAGACAATTTAACCGCTCATATCTTATTTCAAAAAAAATCGGGCGATTGGGGGCAA